>CAYHFK010000020.1:0-24352 GCA_964355895.1 uncultured Bifidobacterium sp.
AGGGGCATCGCTGCGTAGCCATGTGCGGAAGAGATAAGCGCTGAAAGCATCTAAGTGCCAAGCTCCTCCCAAGATAATGTTTCCCGGAGCGCAAGCTCCCTAAAGACCACGGGCAGACTACCCGTTTGATAGGCTAGGAATGTAAGCGCCGTAAGGTGTTAAGTTGACTAGTACTAATCGGTCGTGCGGCTTGATTGCTTTTTCAATTCCTAGAATTGAAAAGCGAATTTAAACTCGCGAATTGTATCCTAGTAGTCCCTATGTGTAGTTTTCAGAGAATAACCGAATCATTTCGGAATCGTTGCGCTGCTTTCACAAGCTGGCGTTGCTCTTTAAAATTTTATGGTGGCCATAAAGCTGTGGTCCGACCCGATCCCATTCCGAACTCGGCCGTCAAACACAGCGTTGCCGATGGTAGTGGTTTTATAGATTCCGCGAGAGTAGGTAGCCGCCATTCTTTACTAGAAAAAGCCGAAACGAATGTTTCGGCTTTTTTCTTTACGAGAAGTTCTTTACGAGAAGTAAACGTTTCCAGTGCCAGATACCGGGCGGCGAGAATCAACAGCAGCGAAGTGCCAGATCAGGTCGCCCGCCCACTTTCCCGTGCGGCGCGCGCAAACATTTTCGCCTTTGCTAGCAGAGCGGGATTGGTGTCGAGTTGTTTGACCGTCGGCGTGAGGCGATGCGACCAGTTCGTTGCCGCCACTGAGCCAGGCGTGTTGAATCGCTCGGTCTGCGCGAACACATCTTGAATCTGAAAGACCACTAACCAGGAAGCGGATTTCATGACGGTGCGGGTGAACGCTTCGTGCAGACGGTCATTGAATTCGCGCGGCGGATCTTCGTTCCGCATTCCCGCGAAGTCCGCCATGTGTCGCAGTTCGCGGCGATTGTTCTGCACGTCGTTGCCCGCCTTAATGTTCGCCCAGCATTCTGTCCACATTGCTGCCAGTGTCGGGTGATCGTGCGTCGCCGGTTGGGCGAGCGAGAGCCGTGGATAATTCTTCGGGTCGGAATAGCGGCCGTCGGTTTCGCGGAAGAGCATGGGGATGCGGAAGCCGGGGATGCCCAGCTTTTCAAGGGTCGGTGGAACATATTCCGGCACGCACCCAAGGTCTTCCGCCACCACCGTTGTTTCCCCTGAGCCTTCCAGCACGACCCGCAAAAGCTCCTCGCCCTGCGCTTGATTCGCGGCTTTCTGTTCCTCTGTGTCGTCCGAAAATGGTTTGAAACCCGGCAGTCGCCCGCCCGTTTTGTCGGCGGCTTCGGCTTCGGTGCAGGGAAGAAATTCCGCGTTGCGATCCGGCGTCCACGGGAACGAGTAGATGCGGAAGAAGCCTAACACATGATCAATACGGTAAAGGTGAAAAACTTTCTGGATGTTGCCTACCCGTGTCCGCCACCACTCATAATTGTGGCGGCGTAATTCGTCCCAGCGATAGTTGGGGATGCCCCAGTTTTGCCCCCACTTTTCGGTGAACGGATCCACCTTGAAAGTTTTTTCCGGCGGAGCGCCTCCGCTCCAATCGAGATCGAAGATGGAACGATTCGCCCACACATCTGCGCTGTAGCGCCCCACGCCGAACGGGATGTCGCCCATCAGATAAACCTTCTTCGCGGTCCCGTGGGCTTTGACCTGCTGCCATTGTGTGAACGCGATCCACTGGACGTAGGCAAAGGAAAGTTGTTGGCGGCTTAATTCTTCCCTTCGCCGCTCCGGCAATCCGAGCAGCCAGGTGCGCGCCCGGCGCGGTCCGCGATGTTCCGGCAACCACCGATCCCACGCAGGCGAACCGCCGTTTTGCTCCATCAGGACCCGGAACAGCGCGTAGTCCGAAAGCCAGTCCGCGTTCTCGGTCATGAACGCGCGAAACTCCTGCGCGCGCGGCGTTTCGTGGTTGAAGTCCCGCTTGAGAAAACTTTTGAACGCGACTTCCAGCAGGGCGCGCTTGAGCAATTTGACCTTGGGATAATTTACCGGGCCGGCGCGCAATTCGGCCAGCAACTCCGGCGTGGCGAGTTCGTGGAATTTCTTGGGCGACAAATCCGGGAGGAACCTCGGCGCCATCGCAATCGTGGTCGGTTCGATGGCGAGGGAACTGATGGCGTTGTAGGGGCTGTTGTCGTCGCTGATTTCGTTGATCGGCAACGTCTGGAGCAGGTTCAGATGGTGACGATGACACCAGTCAATCATCTGGCGCACGCCGTCCGTGTCACCCACGCCGAGATCGTGCTCGGTGCGGATGGCAAAGACCGGCTCCAAAATGCCGGCGAGCGATTGGTCGGGGCTTAGTTTCATGTTTCGGGCAGCGGATGTTGTCACAAGGCGCGGTGGGATTGAAAGCGCACAAATATGCGGTGCGCGAGGTGCGACGGTTGGCCCGTCTTGGTTTCCGTGGCCGGTCTCGCGGCAATTCATCAATGCGCGAGAGATTGAAGTTCGGCTAGCCCTGCGGGACTTGAATTGTTCCGCACCAAACCCGGCGTTGAAACGCCGGGCTATTGTCATTTGTCCCTACGGGACAGGGGCGCAGTTTTGTGTGTTGTGCCGGAGGTGTGTGGCGAACGCGCCAGAGGCGCGACATGTTTGTAGAACGGCAACCATCTTCACAAGCTCCGTAGGAGCGACCTTCAGCACCAAGGCGATGTCGCTCCTACGGAGCTTGGATTTGATTGGCGGTGGTTTCTATAAACATGCCGTGCCTACGGCGCTGCTACGATTGCTACGGAAAGGAAGCTATGTCCGACCTGTCAATTCTTACGCCCCATATGCTTCACTTCCCCCCATGCACCTCGCCGTAAACTTTCACGATGCCTTTTTCCAATGCTTCCCAATCGGCGGCGGTGGTTTCCCAGCCGCTGCTGAAGCGCAGGACGTGCGCGGCTTGCGCGGGTTTGAAGCCCATCGCGGATAAGACGTGCGAGGGTTCTTCCTTGCCGGTCGTGCAGGCAGAACCGGTGCTCACGGCAAAGCCGGCTTTGTCGAGCCGCGTGACCCAGCGTTGGTGACCACCCTCGGGCATGAGCGCGGAGACCGTGTTCCACAAGCGCGGCACGCCCGCGCCGACGACGGTTGAGCCGGGCACTTGGCGCAGCAGCAACTTTTCAAATTTTTCCTTCCATTCGGCGCGGGTCTGGTGATCCCCGCGGGCGATTTGTTTTTCGCGGACTTCGAGCGCGGCAAGCATGGCGAGAATGATAGGAACGTTTTCCGTTCCGGCGCGCTGGCCTTTTTCCTGTTTGCCGCCGAAGAGGAGCGGGTTGACGCGGTTTTTGTGCGGCACTTTGAGAAAGCCCACGCCGCGCGGCCCGCCGAATTTGTGCGCCGCGCCGCTGAGATAATCACAATCGCCGAGGCCCTTGGCGGGCATTTTGCCGAGCCATTGGACGGCGTCGGTGAAGAACGGAACTTCGTAGGTCTGGCAAATGGCGTGGAGTTCGCGCCAGGGTTGGATGACGCCGGTCTCATTGTTCGCCGCCATGACGGCGACGAGGCCGGGGCGCGTGTCGGCCATTTCGGTGGCGAACCATTCCAGGTCCACCACGCCGTCGTGCGTGACGGGAATCAGTTTCGCGCGCTTGCCGAAATAATGTTTCGTCGAATCGTGAACGCAGGGATGTTCGATGGCGCTGATCCAGACTTCGCTCTTCGCGTCGAGGGTTCGCGCGAAGTGGTGCATGAGCATGTTGTTGGCCTCGGTCGCGCCGCTGGTCCATATGAGGTCAAGGGGATGGCAGCCGAGATGGTGTGCGAGCTTTTCGCGAGCTTCGGTCAGAGCTTTGTTCGCGGCCAGGCCGAAGGCGTGCGGGCTGGAGGGGTTGCCGGGAATCTTCTCGGTGGCTTCGAGCCAGGCTTCGCGGGCTTCGCGCAGGACGGGCGCGGTGGCGTTGTAATCAAAGTAAAGCATCGGAGGACAGGATAAGAAAGGGAGCGGGCGAGAAAAGGAGAAACCCGCCGCCACTTCGCTTCGCTGCGGCGAGGAGGCGGGGAGGAAAGTGGGCGGTCGGAAAGTCAGTGGCTGGGAAAGGCGTCAGGAGCGCCGGTCTCCGACCCGGCTGGTGGTGGGCGACAATTTTGAAACGCGCCGGGTCGGAGCCCGGCGTTCCGATTCGATCCAGGCGAGGATTTTCTTGTGAGCGCTGGTGAAGGCGAGTTTCTGGAGTTGCCGGTGGGTGAGCCATTGACCGGCGGGCTCGGTGAGGTTGTCCGGGAGTTCGGCGCGGTAGGCTTCCAGGGTGATGCGGTAGCGTGTAATGGAATGTCTGATGGTGGCGAGTGGTTCGAGTTTCGTTGGCGCTCGACCAAAAAGGGTTCGGGCCAGGTTGCGTGGCATCGTGCTGTCGGGAGCTTCGAGATTCGGGAATTCCCAGAGGTGGGCGTTCACCACCCCGGCAGGTCGTTGGCGGACAAGGAATTTGCCGCCGCGTTCGGCGACGAAGGCGATGAAGCGGCGGGCGGTGGCGGTTTGGCGTTGGCCGAGGTTGGGGAGCTTTTCCTGCCAACTGCGGCGGCGGGCAAGGCAGTGTTGATTGACCGGGCAGGCATCGCACTGCGGTTGACGGGGTGTGCAGATGAGTGCGCCAAGTTCCATCAGGGATTGGTTGAGTTGGGAGCAGGCGCTTCGAGTTTTGGGGTGAACGACCGCCCTCACCCCGGCCCTCTCCCCCAGGAGAGGGAGAAGCATCAAACGCCGCTCATCATGCACGTTTTTTTTTTGCTCCGATGCCACCTTCACCAATTCGGTGGCGAGTAGCCAGAGACGGGCGTTGGTTTTCTTTTCGCGCGGGTTTTCGCGAATGCCGAAGAGGCGCGTGAGAACGCGGATGACGTTGCCATCGAGAATCGGGCAGGGTTGATCGAAGGCGATGCTGGCAATCGCGCCGGCGGTGTAGCGGCCAATGCCGGGAAGCGCGAGAATGTCAGCGAAGTTTTCAGGAAACTTGCCGTTGTGCTCCGCGACGATCTGTTGCGCGGCTTTTTGCAGGTTGCGAACCCGCGTGTAATAACCAAGTCCTTCCCAAAGTTTATGGAGTTTGGCGGGTGAGGCTTTGGCAACGGCTTGGATCGTCGGCAGTTCGCGCATCCAGCGTTCCCAATACGGGATGACGGTCTTGACCTGCGTTTGCTGGAGCATGATTTCAGAAACCCAGATGGCGTAGGGATCGCGCGTGCGCCGCCAGGGGAGGTCGCGGGCGTTGGAGGAGAACCAGGAAAGCAGGAGCGGCACGAGTTTTCGGACGGCGTGTGGCGTCTGGCGTTTTGCGTCAAGTGGCATCGGGTGACGCGGATGATGGCCAAGGACTGATTCACACTCAAAGCAATTCCCGGCGCGCGGGTATCCTCACCCGCGGCCGCCCCGAACGTGGAGTGAGCGCCATGAATTTCGAGAGTCATGGTCGAATCCGGCCTGCTGTGGCTGGGGACAGCCGCGTTCCATTCCCGCCGGATTCGTCTGTCCCCGTACCCAACCCGACTGCGAATCTCCGTAACATAGTTTGCGAAAGCTCTGCGAAAGCTCTTGTCGAACGCTGCTAATCATGTCTATTATCCCTCGTCGCCACCATTCCAGGTTCGCTGGCTTGAACCTCTAATCCTGCCGATGCCGGTTCACACAGTTGTCAGAAGGCCAGCGAACTTTGAAAAACACGTTTCAATCTGTCAGTTGTCTGCCGTCGTGGCCGGTCGGTTCACCGCAGCCCGCCGGGCGGCTCGGTTTCATTGGCCGTCCGGTCAATGAAGGATTCCTGTCGGCGTTCGATTGACGGGTTCACCGTCCCATCAACCTTCAGACTCCGTCCGGGCTTGGGAATGGCCCATTGGCAAGGCTTTTCTCCCTCCTTCCGTGAACCGGAGCGCGGCTGTCCCCAGCCGCAGCAGCTCCGAATGTTCGATGGCGCTCGGGAATTTCAAACCGTCGTCAAGTTCGTGCGTGCTGCGGCTGAGGACAGCCGCGCTCCGCTCGCGACCGGCAGCACGCCGCCAGACAAATCAACTCAGAAATATTTCAATCATTAACCGTGCGCCTCGCGACGAGACGCACACCAATCACAACCCACACACAAGGAGCAACAATATGACTACAACAAAACAACCACACGAAGTCCCGCCCACGGGGGGCACAGGAGATAAAACCATGAAATCAATGAAACTACACAGCAGGGCCGATCAATCACACCGTCAACCGAGCTTTCCGGGACGCGAGGACCAATCAACCAATCGATGGGCGCGGAAGTCGATGGGCGTCTTCGCGTCCGCGTTTTTCATCATGATCTTCTCTGTGCTACTTTTGCCATTGATGGCGACGGCACAGGGCACCTGCACGGATGTTCCTGCGTCACAGCCAGACCTTTTCTACGGCACTTACGGGGACAGTGGACGAATCTATCGAGTGAAACCCAACGGCGCGGTCTCAGCATTAAGCAACAATGGAAACCCCGTGAATTTTGCCAACACCTTTGACGTCGCGTTCCCCCCGGCGGGACCGGCATGGCCTGAAGGCCTGTACGTATCAGCAATTGACCAGGGTAACATCCTCAGAGTGACCGAGACCGACGGCAACGCTACCTCAGAAGTAGTCGCAACGGGACTTACAGGTTATATCGCTGGCATGTCGTTTGGCCCAGCCGTAGCGCCTTGGAATGGCGACCTGTTTGTCGTAGATGGTTATGACGGACACATTTTTCGAGTAAAACCGAACGGCGACGTTTCGATATTTGCAACGGGACGTGCCCAGGCGGCTCAATACTTGGTATTCAGCCCGCCGGTGGCACCGTGGTATGGCGATATTTTTGTCTCAGATGTCCATCAGGGCATCGTTCAGAGAGTGGCGTCAGACGGCACCGTCAGCGACTTCAATACACCCGGGCCGGCCGGGATGCCGGAAGGCCTGGCGTTTGACGCAAATAACAATCTGCTGGCGGGGGCAGTTTACGGAACTTATGCAAATTACATCTCTTTGGTCCGTCCAGACGGCAGCGGTGTGACCCCCTTGCCAGACCAATTCGCCGGTGTGCCCATTGGCCTTGAATACGGGCCGGATGGACACCTTTATGTCTCCGTGACGGTCGGAGGGGGTTTTGACAGCCAGATTCTGCGCCTCTGTGTAGCCCCGGACGGCTTGTCTCTGAACGAAGTGTCGGTTTATGCAACGGGAATCAGACAGCCAAGAGGTATGGCATTTGGCTCTTTGGGGGCCTCCACCGCCAACGTCGCCCCCACGATTACCTGCCCGGACAGCGAGACGCTAACCTGCGCTCCGGCTGGTGGCTTCGCGGTAACCGTTTCGGCGAACGTGACCGATCCGGATTCCGCTCAGACCCTGACCGTGACCCTCAAGGAAGGAACCTCATTGCTGGATACACAGACTGGAACCACGCCTGCCGCCAACGCCCTGGTGACGTTCAGCGCGGTAACGTTGTCGCCGGGTGCGCACACGTTGACGATTGAGGTCAGCGACGGCACTGCGAGCGCTTCTTGCACCACGACGGTGACGGTCGAGGAGGACACGACCAAGCCAACGATCACCTGCCCGGCCAACCTGTCGGCAGGTTGCAGTCTGGACCGGCTGGCGACCGTGAGTTATCCGGCCCCGACCGTGTCCGACAATTGCGACGCAAATCCCACGGTGAGCTGCACGCCGGCTTCCGGCAGCGCGAACTTCCCCGTGGGCGTGACCACGGTGGTTTGCACGGCCCGAGATGCGGCGGGCAACACGAGCACCTGCTCGTTCACGGTGACGCGCGCGGCGCTTGGCTTCACGGGATTCTTACCGCCCATCGGCGGCGAAGTGGCCACGGGCACGGGCGGGAGCTTTGGTGATCCTGTGCGGGCGTTCAAACTCGGCAGCACGATCCCGGTGAAGTTCACGCCCGCTTGCGGCGGCAGCCCGATCGCCACCGGCGTGCATACCTTGCAGGCCACGAAGTATTCCAACGCCACGGATTCCGATACCGCAATCAATGCGACGCCGACGGACGCGGCGACGACGGGCAACGAGTTCCGCCTGACCGATGCCGCGACCGGCGAATGGCACTTCAACCTGAACACGAAACCCCTGAGCGTGGGGACGTGGAAGCTGACGGCCACGCTGTCCGACGGCTCCCTCCACGAAGTGTGGGTCACGATCAAGAAGTGACGCGGGTGGATTCAAGAGCAAGGGCACGATGCGAATCGTGCCCTTGTTTTTTGGCGGGCGGCCGTCCCGGCCCGCAGCACTTTCGCCAACCTGGAGCGGTTGAAAAATTTGGGGGACTGCCCGCGATCCACGCGCTGCGGCCGGGGACCGGTCGCGCTCCGTTCGGATTTGGGGAAAACGCCCGCAAGTTGTACCGTTGTTTTCTGGCGGGAGAGATGCAGTTGAATGATGGCGTTTGTCCGAAAACTTTTGTGTCCTTTGCGTTCTTTTGCGGCTATTAAATCCGCCGCGTGAAACCGATGACGATTTACACTTGCAAGGTGACGGAGGAACAGGCCGCGACGTTGAAGGCGTGTCTGGAGGCGCGGAATTATTCGTTCCGCGAAGTGCCGTATGCGCGTTTCGCTGGCGAGAAGGAAAAGACGAACGTGGTTTTTTACGAAAGCGGGAAACTCGTCGTGCAAGGGAAGGGGACGCACGAGTTTGTCGAGTTCGTGCTCGAACCGGAGGTGTTGAAGCAAGCGCGACTTGGTTACGAGGCGGTATTGAATCCAGATTTGCTTTTGCCGCGCATTGGGGTGGATGAAAGCGGCAAGGGCGATTTTTTCGGGCCGATGTGCGTCGCGGGCGTTTATGTGAATGAAGCGGTGATCAATGCTTGGAAGGACGCGGGTGTGCGCGACTCGAAAAACATTTCGAGCGACAAGAAAATTTCCGATCTCGCGAAACTCATCAAAGAGACACCCGGTTGCGTGACGACGGTGGTGCCGATTGGCAACGAAGCTTACAACCGACTTTACGCCAAGATGCGGAGTGTAAACACGGTGCTGGCGTGGGGGCACGCGCGGGTAATTGAAAATTTGATGGGCCAGAAGCATCGGATGAATCCGCCGCCAGTGCGCGCCATCAGCGATCAATTTGCATCAAGCAAGAGCGTGGTGGAGAAGTCGTTGATGTCGCTGGGACGCTCGATTGAATTGGTGCAACGGCACAAGGCGGAAGAAGATCTGGCGGTGGCGGCGGCTTCGATTCTGGCCCGGGATGAATTTGTGAAGCGACTGGCCGGGTTGGGAAAGAATTACGGGGTGGAGTTGCCGAAAGGCGCGGGCGCCAACGTGGATGGGCTGGCGAAGGATCTGTTTTCAAAGCATGGCGCAGACGTTTTGGCCAAGATTGCCAAGATGCATTTTCGCACGGCTTTGCGGGCGCAAAGCTTGCCGGAACCGCCGAAAACGGAGTGGCGAAAAAGCGGGACATCAAAAAAAAGCTAAAAACTCCATTGACACCCTTTCGTGCCTTTCCTATTTTCTTCCCCGTCTTAGAGCCGTATAAGAGACAAACGACCAAACCCTCAGGTTTTTCGAGAGAGAAAAGATGCGGGGGCGGTTTTTTGTCGTTTGAGCGCATCAGGTTGAAAACGACTAAAGACTAACGGGATCGCCCATGTAGCTCAGTTGGTAGAGCACGTCCTTGGTAAGGACGAGGTCATCAGTTCGATCCTGATCATGGGCTCCAGACAATTTAAGAGACGCACTAACTAGAACGCTAACGACAACAACGCAGGAACTAAAATGGCAAAAGAGCAATTTCAAAGAACGAAGCCGCACGTGAACGTCGGCACGATTGGTCACGTTGACCACGGCAAGTCCACCTTAACGGCTGCGATCGTCCATGTGCAGTCCAAGAAGGGCATGGCTACCCCTATCTCGTATGCCGCCATTACCAAGGGTGGCACGGTGCGCGATGACACGAAGACCGTAACCATCGCCGTGTCGCACGTCGAATACGAGAGCGCGAAGCGTCATTACGCCCACGTAGATTGCCCCGGCCACGCGGATTACATTAAGAACATGATCACTGGGGCAGCCCAGATGGACGGTGCGTGTCTAGTTGTCAGCGCGGCGGACGGCCCGATGCCGCAGACGCGCGAACACATTTTGCTCGCCCGTCAGGTCGGCGTGCCGAGCATTGTGGTGTTCCTAAACAAGGTTGACCTTGCGGACGCAGACTTGCTGGAGTTGATCGAGATGGAAATTAGGGATCTGCTTACCAAGTATGGTTTTCCCGGCGAAACGACGCCGATCGTTCGCGGTTCGGCCACGGCCGCGTTGGCAGGCACGCCTGAAGGCGAGAAGGCAATTCAAGATTTGCTCGACGCACTGGACAATTTTGTGCCTGATCCGTTGCGCGAGGTGGATAAACCGTTCCTGATGTGCATTGAAGACGTGTTCAACATTGAAGGTCGCGGCACGGTCGTGACCGGTCGTGTGGAGCGCGGTGTCCTCAAGAAGATGGACGAAGTTGAGATCGTTGGTTTGCAAGAAACCCGCAAAACGACCGCAACGGACATCGAAATGTTCCGCAAGTTGCTCGACAGTGCAACGGCGGGCGACAACGTCGGGGTGTTGCTGCGCGGCACGAAGAAAGATGAAGTGGATCGCGGCATGGTTTTGGCCAAGCCGGGTTCCATCAAGCCGCACACGAAATTTAAGGCGGAAGTGTACGTGTTGTCGAAGGATGAAGGTGGTCGTCACACGCCGTTCTTTACCAACTATCGCCCGCAGTTTTATTTCCGCACCTCCGATGTGACCGGCACGTTGAATTTGCCGACCGGTGTCGAAATGGTGATGCCCGGCGACAATGTCTCGGTGGACGTGGAATTGCAGAAACCGGTGGCCATGGAAAAGGGCCAGCGCTTCGCAATTCGTGAGGGCGGACGCACGATCGGCGCCGGGCGTATCAGCGAAGTGATCGCGGCCTGAGCTTTTTATTTGTCCTGCGCCGGCGGCGGACACGCTTCGCCTGCGTTATATTCCAGTTGAGGCAGCCGGAGAA
This sequence comes from uncultured Bifidobacterium sp., assembly GCA_964355895.1. Taxonomy (GTDB): domain Bacteria; phylum Verrucomicrobiota; class Verrucomicrobiia; order Limisphaerales; family JADLHS01; genus JADLHS01. The sequence goes on from CAYHFK010000020.1 coordinate 10,971, forward strand.
TTTGTGAGTAGGGCGTTAGCTCAATTGGTAGAGTAGCGGTCTCCAAAACCGTTGGTTGAAGGTTCAAGTCCTTCACGCCCTGCCAATCCAGGCTGGAGAGGTGGCAGAGTGGTCTATCGCGGCGGTCTTGAAAACCGCTTTCCACGTAAGTGGAACGGGGGTTCGAATCCCTCCCTCTCCGCCAGAATAATTGTGAACTTAACAACAAGCTTGATTTGGGTAGCGGTCGTTGGGGTGATCTTTGGCCTCCTCTGGTGGCAGGGACAACTCCAGCGTTTTGCCGTTTACTGGCGGCAGACGATGGAGGAATTGAGGAAATGCACCTGGCCAACCTGGGTTGAACTCAAGGGTTCGACCGTGGTGGTGATGGTTGCCATCCTCCTGCTTGGCGTGTTCACGTTTGCGGCGGATCAAATTCTGTTCGTGGTGTTCATCAAACTTTAGGCCGCATGAAAAACCAGTGGTTTGTGATTCATACTCTCTCCGGCCAGGAGCAGAAGGTTAAAGAGAGCATCGAGAAGCGCATCAAGTCCGAGGAAATGGGCGAGTTCATCGCCGAAGTCCTCGTGCCGATGGAAAAAGTCGTCGAGGTGCGTAATCAGAAAAAAACGGTTACGAACCGCAAGTTGCATCCGGGCTATGTGTATATCCACATGGCGTTGCTTGATGAGAAAAACCGCGTAATTCCGAAACCATTCTATTTCATCAAGGAAACCCAGGGCGCGATCGGCTTCGTAGGGGGCGAACATCCGCACACCGCGACGGACGAAGAGATGGAGGCGATCAAGTCGGTGGTTTCGGCGTCCGAAGAAACGGAACGTCCGAAGGTCGCCTTTAACCTCGGCGAAACCGTGAAGATTAATAACGGACCGTTTCTCAACTTTGGCGGTGTGATCGAGGAAGTGGATCCGGATCGTGGCAAACTGAAAGTCACAGTCAACATTTTCGGACGCAATACGCCGGTGGAATTGGAATACTGGCAAGTGGAGAAGGGTTAGGAATGACGGAGTGATGCAATCATCGCTCCCTTGCTCCAACCAAGTATTTATTTTATTTTATGGCAAAGAAAGTTACAGGCATCATCAAATTGCAGATCCCCGCCGGTCAGGCGAATCCCGCGCCGCCCGTCGGTCCGGCGCTCGGCCAGCACGGCGTCAACATCATGGGTTTCTGCAAGGAATTTAACGCGGTCACCAAGGGTGATGCGGGCCTCGTTATTCCCGTGGTTATCACGGTTTACCAGGACAAGTCCTTCACGTTCATCACCAAGTCGCCGCCCGCCTCCGTGCTGCTCAAGAAAGCGGCGGGCATCACCGCCGGGTCAAAAGTGCCGAACAAGGACAAGGTCGGCAAGGTGACGCGCAAGCAGGTGATGGAAATTGTGAAGATCAAAAAGAGTGACATGAACACGACCTCGGAAGAAGCCGCGTTTCGGGTCGTCTCCGGTACCGCCCGCAGCATGGGCATCGAAGTCGTCGGATAAACAATCAACGCGGGAGAGTCCGCCGGACTCGTCTGCACCGCTCATAAACATGCCAAGCAAACGATACAAAAAAGCCCTCGAACAAGTGGACGCCGCCAAGGCGTACTCGCTCAAGGACGCCGTGGGCGTTCTGGCGAAGTTTCCCAAAGCAAAATTTAACGAAACGGTTGACCTCGCGTTCCGCCTCGGCGTGGACCCGAAACAATCCGATCAGATGGTGCGCGGCACGGTTCCGTTGCCCAACGGCAGCGGCAAGAACGTCCGGGTGCTGGTGTTTGCCAAGAACGGTGCTGCCGCCGACGCCGCCAAGGCGGCCGGCGCGGAGTTCGTCGGTTTTGAAGACATGATCGCCAAGTGTAATGGCGGTTGGTCGGACTTTGACGTGGCCGTGGCCACGCCGGAGGCCATGATCGAGGTGCGCAAGCTGGGCAAGGTGCTCGGACCGCGCGGCCTCATGCCGAATCCGAAAACCGGTACCGTGACCGAAGACACCGCGAAAGCCGTGAAGGAAGTCAAAGCCGGTCGCGTCGAGTTCAAGGTTGATAAGGCGGGCAACATTCACGTGGCGGTTGGCAAGGTTTCGTTTCAGCCGGCGCAACTCGAGGAAAATGCCCGTGCCGTGATTGACGCGGTGGCGAAGGCCAAGCCCGCCGCCGTGAAGGGCACTTACATTCATAGCTGCACGCTTTCGGCGACGATGAGTCCGCCCGTGCGGTTGGACATTCGCGAGTTCGGGGCTCATTAACCTACAACCCATTTCATCCATGCGCGCAGAAAAGCAAATTCTCACAAAAGAGTACATCGGTCGCCTAAACGCCTCGCCGTTCTTCATCGTGGTGAGCTATCACGGGTTGAAGGTTGAGCAGATGACGAACCTCCGCAAGAGCCTGATCAAGGCCGGCGCGGAAGTTCATGTCGTCAAGAATTCCATCTTCCGCATCGCCGCCAAGGAAGCGGGCGTGGCGGATTTGAACGGTGCCCTTGAGGGGCAAGTTGCCGTCGTCACCGGCCAGAAAGATGTTTCGACGACTGCAAAAGTGCTGAAAACCTTCGGCAAGGATAACGAAAAGCTGAAGATCAAGTTCGGCTATCTGAACAGCAAGCGCATGGAGTCGGCCGACATCATGACGCTGGCGGAATTGCCGAGCATCGAAGTCCTGCGCAGCAAATTGCTGGGCGTTATCAACGCGCCGGCCACGAAGCTCGTCGTCTTGCTCAACACGCCGGGCTCGCAGTTGGCCCGCGTCATCAAGGCGAAATCCGAGCAGGCCGCGTAAATCAATTTCCCGCCGACCAGCCATCGGTGGGAGCAAACAAACAACCACGTAAATCGTCGGTTCACAGGCTGTGAACTCAAAACATCCGTGGCCACGGCTGACGACGATACGAACAGAAAGACAAGAGTAATACTATGGCAGACATTGCAAACATCGTAGAAGAGTTGAGCAAGTTGACGGTCATCGAAGCCGCTGACTTGGTCAAGAAATTGGAAGAGAAGTGGGGCGTTACCGCCGCCGCTCCGGTCGCCGTTGCCGCTGCTGGTGCCGCTGGCGGGGGTGCCGCCGCTCCGGAAGCCGCGAAGGACACCTTCGACGTGATCCTCGCCTCCTTGCCCGCGGACAAGAAGATTTCCGTGATCAAAGCCGTTCGCGAAATCAAGGCCGGCCTGGGATTGGCCGAAGCCAAGGCCCTTGTGGAAGGCGCGCCCAAGCCGGTCCTGGAAGGCGCGAATAAAGCCGACAGCGACGCCGCCAAGAAGAAGTTGGAAGAGGCCGGCGCCAAAGTCGAAGTCAAGTAATCACGGGTTGAATACGTGGGGCGGCGTCGGGAAACGGCGTCGCCCCGCTTTCGCCCCGCGTCCGAGAAATTTCCGATTAACCGCAGAGAACAGCAGAGCCCCGAACGAGTTCGGGGTTCGGGAGTCGGCAAGTTCGCGATTGAACGTCGCGTGCTTGCCTAGTGTCGTTTTTGTTAAACTAACGGTTCGGTCGCAAGACCGGCCAAGTAGAAAAGGTCCAAATGCCATCGCGAGCCACTGAACGAGTCAATTTCGGTAAAATCAAAGAGATCATTGTCCCACCGAACTTGATCGAACTGCAAACCACTTCCTACAAGGAATTCCTCCAGGCTGATCTGCCGCAGTCCAAGCGCAAGAACTTGGGGATGCAGGCGGTCTTTACCGAGGTGTTCCCGATTGAGAGCTACGACGGCAAGTGCGTCCTGGATTTTCATTCCTACGAAATTGGACCACCGAAGATTGACTGGCTGGAATGTCTGCGCGAGGGCCTGACCTACGGCGCGCCGCTTTATGTTACGTTCCTGCTCAAGGACGAAAAGGGCAGCAAGGAAGAGCGCGTGTTCATGGGCGAACTGCCGCTCATGACGCCGCAGGGCACCTTTGTCATCAACGGGGCCGAGCGCGTCATCGTCAGCCAGTTGCATCGCTCCCCGGGCATCGCGTTCGAGGAGACGATTCATCCGAACGGCAAGAAGCTTCACAGTTTTCGCGTCATTCCGGACCGGGGATCGTGGTATGAAGCGCAGTTCGACACGAGCGATTTGCTCTACGTTTATCTGGACCGCAAAAAGCGCCGGCGGAAATTTCTCACCACGACGTTGTTCCGGGCGCTCGCGTTTCTGGATAGCGATGCCAAGGACTCCAAGAAGGACGCCGACAAGCATCGCGGCACGGATGAGGAAATTCTCAAGCTGTTCTACGAGGTCGAAGACCTCACGGTCAAGGAAGCGGAGAAGCTCGATGACCTGCAGAACAAAGTTTTGATCCAGGACGCCACCGATGAAGACAAGGGGTTGGTCGTCGCGCGCGCGTTCGAGCCGCTGTCCAAGGCGGTGGTCAAGCAGATCGCCGAACTCGGCGTGACCAAGATCAAGGTCGTGGATACTTCCGTTGATGAAGGCATCATCATCAAGTGCATGAAGAAGGATCCGGCGAAGAATGAAGAGGAAGCGCTCAAGGATATTTATCGCCGCCTCCGGCCTGGAGATCCCCCGACGGCGGCGAATGCCAAGGCCCTCATCAAGCGTTTGTTCTTTGATCCGAAGCGCTACGATTTGGGCCGGGTCGGTCGTTACAAGATCAACCAGAAGATTGGCCTCAGTAACAAGAATGAGTCGCGCGTCTTGACCAAGGAAGATCTGGTCGAGGCCACGAAGTATTTGCTCCGGGTCAAAAAAGGCGAAGGGTCGCTGGACGACATTGATCACTTGGGCAGCCGCCGCATCCGCACCGTGGGCGAATTGCTTGCCAACCAGTGCCGCGTCGGGCTGGCGCGCACCGAGCGGTTGGTGAAGGAGCGCATGACGCTGTTCGATCAGGGCCTCGAAGCGATGACGCCACAGAAGCTCATCAACCCGAAGGCGCTGTCGGCGGTGATCCGCGATTTCTTTGGTCGCTCCCAGCTCAGCCAGTTCATGGATCAAATCAATCCGCTGGCGGAATTGACCCACAAGCGCCGCTTGTCCGCCCTCGGACCGGGGGGGTTGTCCCGCGACCGCGCGGGTTTTGAAGTCCGCGACGTTCACCCGTCGCATTATGGCCGTATTTGTCCGGTGGAAACCCCCGAAGGCCCGAACATCGGTTTGATTGCATCGCTGGCGACGTTTGCGCGCATCAACGATTTTGGTTTCCTCGAAACGCCATACCGCAAAGTCGAGAACGGTCGCGTCTCCAATCATCTGGACTACCTGACCGCTGACCGCGAGGAGCAATTCATCGTCGCGCAGGCCAACTCGGCGATTGATGACAAGGGACATTTCACGACCGACCGCGTGGTCTGCCGTTGCCGGGGCGACTTTATTGACGTTGAACCCAACCGCGTGGATTACATGGACGTGTCGCCGAAGCAGCTGGTTTCGGTGGCGGCGTCGCTGATTCCGTTCCTCGAACACGACGACGCGAACCGCGCGTTGATGGGTTCCAACATGCAACGCCAGGCCGTGCCGCTGCTCGTTACCGAAGCGCCGTTCGTGGCCACCGGTCTCGAAGACCGCGTCGCCCGCGACTCCCGGGCCGTCGTGGTGGCGGAAGAAGCCGGCCGGGTCGCGTCCATCACCGGCAGTCACGTCATCATCACCGAGGACGGCAAATTGCCGGAATCGAAGAAGAAAATCAAACACGAGCCCGAAAAAGGCGTTTGGGTCTATGAGATCCGCAAGTTCATGCGCTCGAATGCGGCGACTTGCATCAACCAGAAAATTCTCGTCCGCAAGGGCGACCACGTTAAGAAGGGCCAGGTCATTGCGGACGGACCTTGCACGCAGTTTGGCGAACTTGCGCTCGGACGCAACGTGCTGGTCGCTTTCATGCCGTGGAACGGCTACAACTTCGAGGACGCCATCCTGATCAGTGAGAAGATTGTGAAGGACGACATCTTCACGAGCATTCACATTGACGAGTTCGAGGTCGCCGCCCGCGACACCAAGCTCGGCCCGGAGGAAATCACCCGCGACATCCCGAACCTCGGCGATGAAGCCTTGAAGAATCTCGGCGCCGACGGCGTCATCCGCGTCGGCGCGGAAGTGAAGCCCGGCGACATTCTGGTCGGCAAGATCACGCCCAAGTCTGAAACCGAACTGGCGCCGGAAGAGCGCCTGCTTCGCGCCATCTTCGGTGAGAAGGCGGCGGACGTGAAGGACACGTCGTTGAAAGTTCCGTCCGGCACCTATGGCATCGTCATGGATGTGAAGGTTTCGGCCAAGAAAGATGGCGAACATAAAGCCGTCAGCGAGGACAAGCGTCAATCCAAGCAAATCGAGGAAGACCACAAGAAGAAGGTGGACGAGTTGCGCGATCAGTTGACGGAAGCGTTGAGCAATATTTTGCTCGGCGAAAAAATTCCGCTCGACGTGGTCAACAGCGAAACCGGCGAGATTATCATCCCGGCCAATCGCAAGATCACCAAGACCCTCCTGCGCAAGCTGGCGGAGGTGTATGACCGGATCGAAATTGATCCGTCGCCGATCCGTAACAAGATCAATGAGATCATCGGCAGCTTCAAAAAGAAGTTTGACGATATCCAGATGCAATATGACGAAGAGCTGGGCCGCGCCGAGTCCGGAGATGGTGCGGACAGCGGCATCGTCAAATCGGTGAAAGTCTATGTTGCCTCGAAGCGCAAGCTCTCGGTGGGTGACAAGATGGCCGGGCGGCACGGCAACAAGGGCGTCGTGGCCAAGATCGTGGCCGAGGAAGACATGCCGCATCTGGCGGATGGAACGCCGGTTGAAATCGTGTTGAACCCGCTGGGCGTGCCGTCGCGCATGAACGTCGGTCAGGTGTTGGAAACGCATCTGGGCTGGGCGGCGAAAATTCTCGGCATGAAATTCGCCACGCCGGTGTTCGACGGCATCAAGGAAAAGCAGATTCGCAAGTACCTCGAGGAAGCGGGCAAGCAACAGACCGACGAGGGCCAGGTGATCCTCGTTGGCGAGAACGGCAAGACGCATCTTTACGATGGGCGCAGCGGCGATCAGTTCGATCAGGAAGTCGTGGTCGGCTACATCTACATGATGAAGCTGGGGCACTTGGTCGCGGACAAGATTCACGCTCGCGCGGTCGGACCTTACTCGCTCGTCACGCAACAACCGCTGGGCGGCAAGGCGCAATACGGCGGCCAGCGCTTCGGCGAAATGGAAGTCTGGGCGATGGAGGCCTACGGCGCGGCGTACACGTTGCAGGAACTCCTGACCGTGAAGTCCGACGACGTGCAGGGCCGCACGCGCATCTACGAGAGCATCGTCAAGGGCGACAACGCGCTCGAAGCGGGCATCCCGGAATCGTTCAACGTCCTCGTCAAGGAAATGCAATCCCTCTGCCTGGATGTCAAAGTCGGTTACACCAATCCGGTGGATCAACCCCCGGAAAACGCCACGGCGGTACTCGCCGCCGTCTAGGCAAACTCATTAACCACTGCTGAATCTAAAAGCGCATGACCCATTCCAAAGAAAACGCCCGCGAACTACTCGGCCTCGACAAGGTCAACCAGGTTGACCACATCGGCATCACCGTCGCGTCGCCCGACGCGATCCGGTCCTGGTCGAAGGGCGAAGTCAAGAATCCCGAGACCATCAACTACCGCACGTTCAAGCCGGAAAAGGGCGGCCTTTTCTGCGAACGCATTTTCGGTCCCGTGAAGGACTGGGAATGCTCGTGCGGCAAGTATAAACGGATCAAGCATCGCGGCGTGGTTTGCGACCGTTGCGGTGTCGAGGTGACCCTCGCCCGCGTGCGCCGCGAGCGCATGGGCCACATCGAACTCGCCGTGCCGACCTGTCACATCTGGTTCTTCAAGTGCATGCCGTCGCGCATCGGGCTGGCGCTGGACATGACCGCCCGCCATTTGGAACGCGTGATCTATTACGAGGATTACCTCGTGATTGATCCCATGGACACGCCGCTCAAGCAAAACCAGTTGTTGAGTGAACACGAGTGCCGCGAAGCCCGCGAAACCTACGGCGCCGAAGCGTTCGTGGCCAAGATGGGCGCGGAAGCCGTGCGCGAAGCGCTCTGCAAAGTGGACATGGTCAAGCAGGTCGAAACCTTGCAGGAAGGAATGACCGAGACCAAGAGCAAACAAATCCGCAAGAAAATCGCAAAGCGGATCAAGCTGCTCCAGGGTTTCATGGCCTCCAAGAGCCGGCCGGAATGGATGATCCTTACCGCCCTGCCGGTAATTCCGCCGGACTTGCGCCCGCTCGTGCCGCTCGAAGGCGGACGTTTTGCGACGTCGGACCTCAACGACCTCTATCGCCGCGTCATCAACCGCAACAACCGGTTGAAGAACCTGCTCTCGCTCAAGACCCCCGAAGTGATCATCCGCAACGAGAAGCGCATGTTGCAGGAAGCGGTGGACGCGTTGTTCGATAATGGTCGTCACGGTCGCGCCGTCACCGGCGCCGGCAATCGTGCGTTGAAATCTTTGAGCGACATGCTCAAGGGCAAGTCGGGACGCTTCCGTCAAAACCTGCTTGGCAAGCGCGTGGATTACTCGGGCCGTTCCGTCATCGTCATCGGTCCGGAACTCAAGCTCAACCAGTGCGGTCTGCCGAAGAAAATGGCGCTCGTGCTGTTTGAACCGTTCATCATCCGCCGGCTGAAAGAGCTCGGCTACGTTCACACCGTTCGCAGTGCGAAGAAAATGATCGAGCGCCAGACCACCGAGGTTTGGGACATTCTCGAAGAAGTGACGAAGGGTCACCCGGTGTTGCTGAACCGCGCCCCGACGTTGCACCGCTTGTCCGTGCAGGCGTTCGAGCCGATGCTGATCGAAGGCGAAGCGATCCGGATTCATCCGCTGGTTTGCACCGCCTATAACGCCGACTTCGACGGCGACCAGATGGCCGTTCACGTACCGCTGTCCGTCGAAGCCCAGTTGGAGGCCCGGCTGTTGATGATGGCGACGAACAACATCTTCTCGCCCTCCTCCGGCAAGCCGATCATCACCCCCACGCAGGACATTACGCTGGGTTGCTATTACCTCACCGCCGAGCCGCGCACGCCGCTGCCGGCGGACTTGAAGGAACTCATGTTGTTCGGCTCGAAGACGGAAGTCGTCTTTGCCTGCGACGATGGGGCGGTCAAAACGCACGATCGCATCCGCATCGCCAATCCCGATTTCGGGCGCAAGACCGTTTACGGGGATTCGACCAGCAAGGTGATTGTCACCACCGTCGGTCGCGTCATCTTCAGCGAAATCTGGCCGGACGAACTTGGTCTCTACAACAAGGCCGCGGGCAAGAGTCAGCTTGGCGATCTCATCTGGCGTTGTTACAAGAGTTGTGGTCATGAAAAGACCGTCATCATGCTCGACAAGCTGAAAGAGCTTGGCTTCCGGGAAGCGACCAAGTCCGGTTGTTCCATCGGAATTGACGACATGATCATCCCGAAGGAGAAGGACCAGGAAATCGCCGCCGCGCAGGTGCTGATCAAGGAAGTCGAGAAGCAGCATCGCAAGGGCATCATCACTTCCGGGGAACGCTACAACAAGATCGTGGACATCTGGACGCATGCGACGGACCAGATTTCGAACGTCATGTTCAAGACGCTCGAGCAAAACCAGGGCAAGAAGGAATTCAACCCGGTCTATCTCATGGTGGATTCCGGCGCCCGCGGCAATCGGCAACAGGTGCGTCAGCTTGCCGGCGTGCGCGGCCTCATGGCCAAGCCCAGCGGCGACATCATCGAGAAACCGATTCTCGCGAATTTCCGCGAAGGACTCACGGTGTTGGAATACTTCATCTCCACCCACGGCGCCCGCAAGGGTCTCGCCGACACCGCCCTCAAGACCGCCGACTCCGGCTACATGACGCGCAAGCTCGTGGACGTGTCGCAGGACGTGATCATCCGCGAGTACGATTGCGGCACCACCAACGGCATCTGGGTGCAGGCCATTCACGAGGGCGAAGACGAAGTCGTCAAACTGGGCGAGCGCATCACCGGTCGTTGCGCGTGTGAAGACATCGTGAATCCGACGAACCCGAAGGAATTCCTGATTCGCGCGAACGAAGAATTCGATGAAGTCACCGCCAAGGCCCTCGACGCTGCGGGCGTCGAGAAGGTGAAAATTCGTTCCGTGCTGACCTGCGAAAGCAAGCAGGGCACGTGCAAAGCCTGCTACGGGCGCAACCTCGCCACCGGCGGCTCGGTTAAATTGGGGGATGCGGTCGGCATCATTGCCGCCCAATCCATTGGCGAACCCGGCACGCAGCTCACGATGCGCACGTTCCACATCGGCGGCACGGCGGCTGGTGTGTTCAAGGTGCCGCAGATCAAGGCCAAGTTCGAAGGCAAGGTCAAGTTCAACGACCTCCGCTACGTCACGCTCGAAGACGGCAACAGCATTGTTCTCAACAAGAACGGCTCGATCTCGATTCTGTCCGAGGAGGGTCGCGAGTTGGAAAACCACACCATCGTCATAGGCTCTGTCGTCGCGGTCGGCGACGGTGGCCATGTGAAGAAGGGCGCAACTTTCGTGCAGTGGGATCCGTACAACGCCCCGATTCTCTCCGAGAAGGCCGGGCATGTGAAGTTCCACGACATCATCGAGGGTGTGACGATGAAACAGGAAATGGACGAGACGACCCAGCAAGAGGCGAAGGTCGTTATCGAACACAAGGAAGATTTGCACCCCCAGATCATCATTTCCGATGACAAGGGCGAACCCCTGGCGAATTATCCGATTCCGTCCGGCGCGCACATCCTGGTCAACGTCGGCGACAAGATCGTTGCCGGCACGCTCATGGCCAAGACGCCGCGCAAAACGACCAAGACCAAGGACATCACCGGCGGTCTCCCGCGCGTGGCGGAACTGTTTGAAGCGCGCCGGCCCAAGGACGCCTCGGAGATTTCCAAGATTGACGGCATCGTGGACTTCGGCGCGAGCGTTCGCGGCAAACGCTGCATCGTCATCAAGGATCCGGTCACGCAACTCGAAGAGGAGCACCTCATCGCCATCGGCAAACACGTCATTGTGTTCAAGGGCGACTTCGTGAAGAAGGGCCAGCAGTTGACCGAAGGGCCGATGGACCCGCATGAAATTCTCGACGTCTGCGGCCCGCAGGAATTGCAGGAGCATCTGGTCAATGAAGTGCAGGAAGTCTATCGCCTCCAGGGCGTGACGATCAACGACAAGCACATCGAAATCATCGTGCGCCAGATGTTGCGCAAGGTGCGCATCACCGAACCCGGCGACACCCAGTTCCTCTGGGGTGAGCAAATTGAACGGCTGGAGTTCGAAGGCGAAAACGAGCGCGTGGAGAAGATGGGCGGCAAGCCCGCCGAAGCCTCACCCGTGTTGCTCGGCATCACCAAAGCCTCGCTGGAAACCGAGAGTTTCCTGAGTGCGGCCAGCTTCCAGGACACCACCCGGGTGCTGACCGAAGCGGCGACGCGGTCGCGCATTGATTATCTGCGCGGCTTCAAGGAAAACGTCATCATGGGCCACATCATCCCGGCGGGCAGCGGTTTTGATTACCACCGGAAGGTTCAACTCAAAGTCCTCGTGGACGTTGAGGACATCGAAGAACCGGAGCCCGAAGAAGCCGAAAATCCGCTGGCCGTTTAATCGTTCAGCTCGAATCATTGCAACGCGGGGCGCTCTCCTTACCGGGAGCGCCCCGGTCTGCGTACAACCAGAAACCTGGTCGCGACGATGTTTGGCTGGAAACCTTGTTCGTAGTTCGGTCAACGCCGCCGACGGGCGTTGCCGCCTTGCGGATTTTTGTAAGGTCTTGCTCTGAGCGACGGTTTAACCTGTAGTTGCGCATCGTATGGCGGGAATTTCCCCCGTCACGGGGCGCAAGTTTCACGCATGATTCAACAATCGCAAGCTGACGATTGCCCGCCGGACCTGATTCCGACGCGCGCCAGCCTGTTGGGGCGGCTCAAGAACTGGGACGATAACGCCAGTTGGCACGACTTCTTCAATACCTACTGGAAGCTTATCTACGGCTTCGCGCTCCAGCGCGGTCTCACGCATTCCGAAGCGGAGGAGGTCGTTCAGGAAACCGTTCTCGCCGTGGCCAAAGGCATTCAGGGCTTCACCTACGATCCCGTCAAATGCGCCTTCAAAACCTGGCTGCTGACGGTCACCCGCTCGAAGATCGCCAACCAGTTTGAGAAACGGGCCCGTCATCCGGCTGCGGTTGGCCCCGCCGGCGAAGACACCGAGCACACCCCGTTGCTGGAGCGCGTGCCCGACGACCAGCCGGAGTCCCACTGGGACCGCGCTTGGGAGGACGACTGGCAGAAGAACCTCATGGGCGCCGCCATTCAACGCGTCAAACGCCGCGTCGCGATCGAGCATTACCAGATGTTCGACCTGTTCGTGCTCAAGAGTTGGCCGGCGAAGGACGTCGCCAAAACCCTCGGCGTGACCATCGCTCATGTCTATGTGGTCAAACACCGCATCGCGAAATTGATCCGCCAGGAAGTCGCCACCCTGGAGGCGAAAGGAATATGAGCCTTCACGTTGGAAGCCGCTTAACTACGAAATACACGAACCACACGAAACAAAGGGACAAAACCCCTGGCATCGAGTCATGCAACCCCTTAACCGCCGGCCAGCCGCGCGAGCGATGAAATGCTCAACTTCTCCGAGTTTTCCGTTCGTGGCTTTCGCGTCGTTCGTGGTTCAATCAACCGCCCCATGAAACTGGAATACCAAAGCCGCTGGCTGCGGCTGGTGATCGACCTCCTCCCGCGGCTGCCCGAGATTCGCCGCTTCCGGGTGGCGGCGGTGCGGCTTGAAGGCCAGACCGGTCGTCTCCTCCAGCGGCGGATTGCGAACCAAATGCGGCGCCCAACTCCGGAGGCAACTGCATGAGCCGATCCGCCGGAGCGCAAAGTTACCGAGGCAATTGCAAAACCCACCCGGAGCGCCGCGTGAGGGCACGCGGCCTACAAGATTCGGGCGGATTTCTTTGGTCGTGTAGGCCCGCTGCCCTCAGCGGGCGTGGGTTTTGCAATTGCCTCTACCGTCTATTAGTGCCATCAAGAATCGCCGGCGACCGCGACGATTTTCGGAGCGCGGACAAGGCTGTCCGCGCTCCTTGGCTTGCGGCTCCGCCACGATGCCCGCACCTGACCTGAGCCAATGAATTCTGATCCGCCCAGTTCGCAGAACAACGTCAACGCTGCACCGCTTCCGCCACCACGCGTGCCGGATCACGAACTGATTCGCCGTATCGGCCGCGGCGCGTATGGCGAGGTGTGGCTGGCCCGCAGCATCACCGGCGCCTTTCGCGCCGTGAAGATTGTTCACCGCCGCTCGTTCGATCACGACCGCCCGTTCGAGCGCGAGTTCGAGGGCATCCTCAAGTTCGAGCCGATCTCGCGCCGGCACGACAGCCAGGTGGACATCCTCCACGTGGGCCGCGGCGA
>CAYHFK010000021.1:0-14515 GCA_964355895.1 uncultured Bifidobacterium sp.
CGGGTTTGGTGCAACTGCGCTTCCAACGTGTCGCACCACCGCAGCAATTCCTCCAGTGCTTTTTTCTCGTCTGATGTCATAGCGCGACGCAGGCCGGAAGTAGCCGGCAGCTATTGGACCTGATTCCCGGCGTGCCGGCATCGGCGGTGTTTGTTTGCGATGGGGCAATCCAGTACATGAGACTGCCGCGCATCGTATTTCAAACCGTTCCAGTAGCAATCCTCGAAACGGCGAACGCGAAAAGCCGTTCGTCCCCGGTTGCGCCCCTCCGGTAGGGCGCTCCATATATGCTTGTTAAAAGTTTCGGGCCGACGCCATTATCAAGCCATGAACTTAATCCTGGCTCAATCCGGTGGCCTGCCCTTCAAACTCGATCTGGTGCTTTATGGCGTGGGCGCAATGGTGCTCCTCGTGGTCGGCATCCTGGTCATCAACTTCGGGATGATTTACATCCGCGCCCTGTTCTCCGGGGCCAAAGTCACCGTCACGGAACTTATCGCGCTGCGGTTGCGGGGGATTCCGGTCGCCTTGATCGTGGACGGCCGCATCACCGCCGTGAAATCGGGGCTGCCCGTCACCATTGACGAACTCTCCACGCACTTCCTGGCCGGCGGTAATGTGCAAATGGTCGTGCTCGCCCTCGTCGCCGCCAAGAAGGCCGGCATCAATCTCGTCTTTGACCGGGCCTGCGCCATTGACCTCGCCACCAAAGGTACCGGCAAGACCGTGCTCGAAGCGGTGAAAACTTCCGTCAATCCGAAGGTGATTGATTGTCCCGCGCCGACGTCGGGCAAGACCACCATTGATGCGGTGGCCAAGGACGGCATCGTCATCAAGGCCAAGGCCCGCGTAACCGTGCGCACCAACCTGGATCGTTTCGTGGGCGGCGCGACGGAGGAAACCATCATCGCGCGGGTGGGCGAGGGCATCGTTTCCACCATTGGCTCGTCGGAAACCTACAAGGCGGTGCTGGAAAATCCCGATCGCATTTCCAAAACCGTTTTGGGCAAGGCGCTCGACAGCAACACGGCGTTCGAAATCCTGTCCATTGACATCGCCGACGTGGATGTGGGGGGCAACGTCGGCGCCAAACTTCAGGCGGAGCAGGCGGAAGCCAACAAACTCATCGCACAAGCGCAGGCGGAAGTCCGCCGCGCCGCCGCCGTCGCCACCGAACAGGAAATGGTGGCGCGCGTTTCGGAGATGCGCGCCCGCGTGGTCGAAGCCGAGGCGCAGATCCCCATCGCCATCGCTGCCGCCTTCCAGAAAGGCCATCTCGGCGTGATGGATTACTACCGCCTCAAGAACATCCAGGCCGACACGACCATGCGCGAGAACATCGGGAGCGATGGGCCGGAGGCCGCCTCGTCGGGCGCGCACGGCGCGAAAACTTAACGCTTGGTTGCTGTGCCAATGAATGCCTTGTTTGCCGCCGGTTTGTTCGACAGCCCGTGGATTGTCGCCGCGCTCATCATTGGCAGCGCGCTGGCGAATTGGCTGGCGAAGCGGCGCCAGGAAAAGCAGGCGCGTCACCAGTCCGAGGGCGATGAACCGTCGCCGCCTGCGAGCACGCCCCCCGGCGAATTCAACCTGGAGGAAACCTTACGCCGGCTGATGGGGGAAGAACCGCCGCCGCAAGCGCCAACGCCACCAGTCATTCCTCGTGCTGCCCGGGGCGAGTTGCCCCCCGCCCGAACCTGGTCGGAGGAAGAACCACTCCCGCCAGAACCGGCACCGCCACCGGCAAGACCTGCCGCCCCGCTCTCACGGCCTGCCATTACCTTGGCGCAGGTGAGCGTCACGCGCCGTGAGGCCAGCGAACCGGAGGAGCAAGCCGCGCGACGTTTTGAACAGCTTAATGAACAGGGAAGACATCCGGCCAGGGTGGTCAGCCACACGCGACAACGTCCTTCGCGTTCGGGTCCGAGGGGCGCTTCGCGTTGGCGTGATGCCCGGAGTGTGCGCCGGGCTTTCGTTGCCTCCCTGGTCTTCGCTCCGCCGAAAAGTTTTGAACCCTGACGCGGCCCAAAACCGGACTCGACTGCACCATGGCACTCATCATCACCCTGCTCGTTGTTGGCGCGATTCTGCTGTTTCTGGAGATTCTGTTACCCGGCATGATTGCCGGCATCATTGGCTTCGTCTGTCTGATGGCGGCGGTAATTCTCGGCTACCAGGATTTTGGCTATCAGACGGGCAGCGCGATTCTGGGCGGCGTGCTGGTGGGGCTGGCGATTGGCGTCTGGGGCTGGCTCAAGTTTTTCCCGGAGAGTCGTCTCGGCAAACGGTTTATTTCCCAAAGCTCCACCGGTGAGTTGGGCGTGGCCAAACCGGAACTGCTGAACGGCACGGGCGTGGCCCTCAGCCAGTTGCGGCCTTCGGGCACCGCCACGATCAACGGCCAACGGGTGGATGTGGTCACCGAAGGTGGACTCATTGAGCGAGGTACGGCGATCAAAGTGGTGGCGGTCGAGGGCGCGCGGGTGGTGGTGCGCGAGTGTTGATGGGGCAAAACGCGCGCGGCTCACGCGGCGTGCGGTCACCGGCGGCTTGGAAACGTTTGAACTAACTATCAAACCAGTATGAATGAACTCATTGAAACAATTCTGAAGTTGGTGGGCGGCTGGCCGCGTAGAGTCGAGCGTTGCTCAGGGTCGGCGAGATGGTGCAAGGCTCGAGCGCACGAAGGGTTGGAGACACGGGGTTTACGTGGCTGGTTTCCGCGCCCAACCTTGCGCCCACTGGCGGGCATGGCGGGCTGCTGCTTTGTGAGCCTGCTGCTGGTTACGGTTGCGAGGGCGGCGGAAAACAACACCGTTCACCACGTCAATCCGGCGGAGGCGCAAAAGCTCATCGCCGACAAGAAGGTGGTGGTGCTCGACGTCCGCACGCCGAAGGAATTCGCCGCCGGACATATCGCCGGGGCAACGAACATCAATTACCTCGCGGCGGATTTCGCGAAGACTCTCTCCGGCCTCGACCCAAACCAGACCTACTTGGTCCACTGCGCCGTGGGCGGTCGCAGCACCCAGGCGCTGCCGAAGTTTGAGAAGCTCCAGTTCCAATTCATTTATCACCTCGACGGCGGAATCAAAGCTTGGGAGAAAGCCGGATTGCCAGTGGAGAAGAAATAGAACGCCGGGCCGATGGCGGGATAAATTCTCTTTAGCCTTGGGTTTCCGCCCGCTTCAACCCGGATACCTTCGCGGTGACCGGACCGGGCCTGGCGGCCCGGTTGATCGTCGGTTGTTGCCGGTAAAAGCCGGTTCCCAGTTCAGGGCCAGCCGGAAGGCTGGCTCTTTTTATTGATTCAACCAAAGCCCTTGGCGTGGCTTGGTGATGAGCGGGAAAATAAATTTTTGACAACCGGGCGCAGGATGCGCGATGTTTTAAGTGGCTAAAAAGGAAAGGAGTACTTATGAAACTAGCCAAACGCGAAAAAGAGAAATCCGGAGCGCTGGTCCCGGTTTCAGGGGCGTTTTCGCCCTTCTGGCCGATGCGGCGCTTGCAGAGTGAAATTGATCGCCTGTTCGAGGATCCATTTGCCGGGTGGTTGCCCCCCCATGACCCTCTGAGCGAGGCTTGGCTGCCGGCAGTGGATGTTTATGAGGACAAGAACAACGTCTTTGTGCAGGTGGAGATTCCCGGGATGAAAAAGGAGGAATTCGAGGTCTGCATGAGTGGCGACAACCTGATCATCGCGGGTGAACGCAAGGCGGAAACCGAGGAGAAGAGTGCCGGGATGTATCGCGCCGAGCGTTATTTCGGCCGCTTCCATCGGAGTCTTCCGCTCCCGGCGACGGTGGACGGCAACCGAATCGCCGCCCATTACAAGGATGGCATCCTGACCGTCACCTGTCCGAAGACGGAGGAAGCCAAACCCAAACCGATCGAAGTCAAAGTGGATTGAACTCACGAACCCCGGTCGGGTTTTCCGCCCGGACGTTGAGGGGACATGTGCGCCGGAGGAAGGCGTCAGGTTTTCCCAAGGGAGGGGGAGAAAGGGGAAATCCTCCGGCGGCCATTCGGCAGGCGGGCGTCCCGCTTGGGAAAGCAGTAGAACAAAACGACAACCCGGATTCAGTTTATGAAAATCAAGCCAGCGGAAAAAAACGGCGGAGTGATCGTCGAACAGGGGCCAAAGGAGGCGCAGCTTCCACCCTTGGGCGGCGAAGAAACGACTCCGGCACTGCCGAGCTTCAAATTGAAGCAGATCCTTGTGCCCGTGGATTTCTCGGAGTGCATGGAGAAGGCCTTGTTGTATGCCGTCCCGTTCGCCCGGCAGTTTGACGCCACCTTGACGCTGCTCCATGTGGTGGAGCCGCCGTACCTGCCCGCTTCCGAAATGGGCGTGCTGGTGGACGTCGAGACCCAAGACGACTCCCGGAAGGAATTGGAGGCGCTGCGCACCCAGCTCGCTGCCGTCGTGCGATGCCACACCGTGATCAGAAAGGGAAGTGCCCAGATTGAAATCATCGACGCGGCCAAAGAATTGGGCAGCGACCTGATCATTCTCTCGACCCACGGCCGCACCGGCGTGGAACGCCTGCTCATGGGCAGCACCGTCGAAAAAGTCGTGCGGCGCGCCGGTTGCCCGATCCTGATTGTGCGCCCGCACGAGCATGACTTCATCACCGAAAGTCCGGCCGATAGGCAGGCGGAGAGCAAAAGCCCGGAAGCAGAGGTTGAGGCCGAGATGCGAGCCAGCCGGTGAGCTTTGGCCTCCCGCTTGGATATTGCCGTTCCCGCCGTTCCCGCCAGCCGGGAAAATCTTGTGCGGGGTGCGCCTCGGACTTGGCGGAAGAATCAATTCAACCTCACCGGCACGCGCCGGGCACCCCAGTTCCCGGGTTGCTCGTCGAAGTGTCCGGCGATTTCAAACCCGCAGGCCGCGCAGCGATTCCGCTTCAGTTTCCACTCCCCGAGAACATACCAATCGCGCTCGATCAACCGTTGACCGCAACCCGGACACCAGGTGCTGCTGCCCTCGCGGTCGTGGACGTTGCCGGTGTAAACGTAACGCAAGCCTTTCGCGTGCGCGATGGCGCGCGCGCGGGTGAGTGTCGCGGGCGGTGTGCAGGGTTTGTCGAGCATCTTGTAATCGGGGTGAAAGGCGGTGAAATGCCACGGCACGTCGGGGCCAAGGTTGGCCGCAAACCAGTCCGCGGCCCGTTCCAATTCAGCGGCGCTGTCATTCTCGCCCGGGATCAGCAACGTGGTCACCTCCAACCAGACAGGGGTTTCGCGCCGCAGATATTTCAACGTGTCGAGCACGGGCGCGAGCGCGCCGTAACAGTGGCGATGATAAAACTCCTCGGTGAAACCCTTCAAATCCACGTTGGCGGCGTCCAGGTCACGGTAGAATTCGGGGCGCGCTTCGTCCGTCATGTAACCGGCCGTGACCGCCACGGTGGCCACCCCGACTTCGTGGCAGGCCCGGGCCACGTCAATGGCGTATTCGGCAAAAATCACCGGGTCGTTGTAGGTGAACGCGACCGAGCGGCAGCCCAACCGGCACGCGGCCGCGGCGATGGTTTCCGGCGAAGCCTCATCCGCGAGGCGGTCAAACTCGCGGGCCTTGCTGATGTCCCAGTTCTGACAAAAACGGCAACCGAGATTGCAGCCGGCCGTGCCAAACGAGAGGACGCTCGTGCCGGGATAAAAATGGTTGAGCGGTTTCTTTTCGATGGGATCAATGCAGAATCCGCTGCTGCGGCCGTACGTCGTCAGCGTCATCCGACCGCCGACGTTCTGGCGCACAAAACAAAAGCCCCGTTGCCCGGCGTTAAGTTTGCAGAAGCGCGGGCACAGGCGGCATTCGAGCCGCCCATCCGACCGCCGCTGCCACCAGCGCGCCGGGTAATCGGATTGTGCCACAGAAGAGGTCATAGGTTGTTGTCAGTCCGGTTCTTCAAAGTGATCCACTTGAAAGCGCTGAATCGTCACCGGATCGTCCGGATCAATCCCGCCCTTTAGTCGCGCGAATTGCAATTGCTCCTCGCTCGTCTGGATGTCCGCAATCCCCGGCAACAACAGGCCGTGGCGACCGTCTTCCGCAGAAACAATCACTCCGTAGCGCGCGGGATCAAGTTCAGCCGCCGCCGAAACGGCTTCGATCGAGTGCAGCACGCTGACCTCAAAACGCAGGTCAGCAAGTTCATCCGCCACAACCGGCGGAAAGCGATTGTCCTGCAAGGCCGCCAATGGAGCATTGCGCCAGGTTTCCGCAACGAGGTTGGCGCAGACCGGCACAATCGTCCCGACACAACCTCGCAACTCCCCATTCCGCCGATGCACCGTCACAAAAACCCCGCGCGGCGCGCTCAGATATTCGCCGGTCGCCGCCGGAGGCACCTCAGAACTGCCGCGCAACGTCGCCACCACCGACCGGCGTGCCACTCCGGGCAACGCGGCCCCGTCGCGCAGAGCCGGGGGGGCCAAAATTGATTCGCCCCGGAATGGTTTTGGATTTTCCGCAAACAAAATCGCCACACCATAGCCCACGCCAAACGGCCCTTCGTAACTGAGAACTCGGTGTCCGGCGGAGTGCCAACCCACCGCCGCCGCGGCAATCAAGGTGGAATCCACCGCATCCTCCGCCGCGAGTTCTCTCAGGCCGGGATTGATATTCTGGATTTCCCGGTAATTGCCGGCGCGGACGAGGTGGATAAAGGTTTCGTCAAATTCATGCGCCTGCGGGTGGAAGCCGCAGGGAGCGTCCGCCGTCAGACGATGACTCATGTCGCCGCTGGCAATGAGGGCGATCCGGCGATGCAGCCCGTTCGCGGCCGCGGCGATGGCTTCGCCCAAGCGGGTCAATCCGCCATCGTCCGAATAATCAAGACTGAGGATAACCGTCGGCCCGGTCCAGCCGGCCTCGGCCAGGAACCACAGCGGCACGAGCGCGCCGTGATCGAGCCGGTAGTTGTGAATTGCCCAGATGGCCACGGCGCGGGACTGCGCCTCGACCGCGAGGGCGTTGGCCAACCGCCGGTCATTGGGCAGGCTCACCTGCACCTGCGGAGCGCCGAATTCTACGAATGAGCCTTGGAGCCGGTCATCGGCCCACAGGCCAAAAGCCCCCGGCTTGCGCGGCGAGTGCGGCGAAATAATTACCAGCGTCTCCGGCCCGCAACTCAACACCGCCGCCGCAACCGCGCGCATGGCCCGGCAACTGGCCTCCGCCGCGCCGCCTCTCGCCCCGCCGACGGCGGGCACGAGGATGGGGGCGTGGGGCATCAACGCCGCGCACCCCACCGCCTGCGCCCAGCCACCCTCAGGCAACCGGACCGCCTTGGCCGTTTTCCCATCGGAAGCGTGGTTCCTCACCATACAAAATCCTCCGCTTCATTTCTGCGCGACGCACAAGACTACTGCTCATTCCGCCGGCCTCATCCGAGGCGGACGGAAGGCGCAGCAATCCGACGGCAATCGTTTCAGGCGGTGAAGCCGAACCGATGATGCTCTTCCTCCGTCGAGATGCCGAGCGCCGCGCAGATGTGCTTGGACGCCAGCATGCCACCGGCCGTCTTAAGCATTCGATCAAAGTCCGCCTTGGCCAGTTCAATGCCTTCGTGCCGGATGATTTTGATCCGGAAACCGCGCTCCAGCAGTTCCGCAAGAAACTCCTCGCACGCCACCGGGTCGTCGCTGGAGTAATGATAACTCTGCGACTGTCTCCCGAACTGCGCCGTATATTCGATGGTATATTTTGGTAGCATAGACACCTCCGTTTGGTTGTGATTCGTTATCGCATGAACGTTGGGTTCGTCATGGTTGGGAATTCCAGTTCACCCGAAGAAAACAGCTTTCCTGGTCGTAACGCCGGACGTGCCCGCCGACGTTTTTCGACTTTTGACTCCGAAACATCGGGTGCCGTGTGATCGTTTCTCAAAACCTCGTCGGTGGCCGGGCTCTCCTCGGAGTCGGTGGCCTCGGCTGACTGGATCGGCTCCAGATTACCGGTGGGCACGCCGCGAACCGAACCGAGCGGTCCGAGATGCGCTGGCCTGATGTCGCCGTCCGTTTCGTGCCGTGCTTGCACCTCCCATGCGAATCGGGTCCACGGAATGGCCTTCAACCGCGCGGCGGGAATCGGTTTGCCTGTCTCTTCACACACGCCGTACGCGCCGTTGAGAATGCGACCGATGGCCGCGTCAATTTCGTGGAGCGCGTCCTGTTTGGCGGATAACGCGGCGAGCGCCAGGTTGTGGTCAAACTCATCGGTGGCCGAATCCGCAGGGTCCATGCTGTGCGGTTCCAGCGGCTGCGCGGCTTCCGCCAATCGCTCCCGGCGATCCTGCAGCAGCCGTTCGCGCAGCGTAACCAAGACGCGATAATGCCACGCCCACTTTGGATTGATCCGCCCTCGTAATGATTCCGAAGAAGTTACACCCATTGCGTCCCGGATCGCTTTGCCCGTAACCGATCTCTCCGAGCCTCGCCCCACCACGTCTTGAACTGTTCGTGGCCGTTTCATTTTGCTCACCCGTTTTAATTTCGCACGGCGGCCTCGGCCTGCAACCAATTATTGGCAAAGTTTTGCCTCCCCTGGCTCCGGCGGTTCGTCCTGCGCTTGGAAGCGCGGCTGAATCCCCGGCAACTGGCCCTGATGGCGATAGTGTTCCTCGCACTCGACCTCCCGCCCGCGCACGATGCGCCGGCCCTTGAGCCGGCCAAACTCGGAAGTGATGATCGTGCATCGCTGTTCGCCTTGGTCGCCGTCATGGAAAAGCACCACCCAGTCCCGGGTTTTCTGCATTCGATGGGCGCGGGGCGTGTTGGAGAAGAGGGCGGTGTAATGTCGTTGGCCACGCGCGGTATGCAACACCGGCAACCAGGC
Organism: uncultured Bifidobacterium sp.; assembly: GCA_964355895.1. Lineage (GTDB taxonomy): Bacteria > Verrucomicrobiota > Verrucomicrobiia > Limisphaerales > JADLHS01 > JADLHS01. Next base: position 8,843 of record CAYHFK010000021.1, read on the forward strand.
CTCGCCCGTCGGGTTGAAACGGCGCGGGGAAATTTCTTCAACGTGCTGGCCGCCGCTTCGCGACGATATTCACTGTCCACGTCCAGCAACTCCGCCACGGACGGCAGGGCCCCGGAATCCGCCGTCAGAATCGCTGGTTGGCGCACGCGGGCCAGCCGGTGCGCGAGCGAATCGCGGATGCCGGCGAGGCGTTTGACGCCAAACCCGGCCAGGTTTTCCAGTCGGCCGTCATGCGCTGCGTCTTCCAGTTCCTCCAGCGTTTCGATTTCCAGATCCTCATGCAGTTTCCAGGCGAACGCCTTGCCGATGCCCGACACCGAGCAAAGCAGAGCGATGGGATCGTGTTGGCCGCGCAGGCGGTCGAGCATGGCCAGCCTGCCGTGCAGCAAGACGTCGCGGATCGAACGCGCAATGCTTTCGCCGATACCGGGAAGTTCCTCCAATCCGGCGAGGCCTTGTTCGGCGAAAACTTCCGAAACCGGCCGGGCCAGTCCGCGCAACGCCTCCGCCGCCCGATGGTAAGCCTGCACCCGAAAACGATTCGCCCCCTGCTCGGCGAAAAGCCGCGCGACTTCATCCAGCAGTCCCGCAATGTCTTCGTTCAGCGGTATGGGCATGACGCTCCTTTGACAACCGGCCTTCGAGCCGCCGGAGAAAAATGTTCGGCAAGTTTTCCATGCGCGCCTCAATACGGATTGGCCGGAGCCGGGGTTTTTCTCTGATGCACAACCTAAGCCTTCAAAGCATTCCTGCCAAGATTTGGTTTCAGGTGGTATGGTTTGTTCAACCAGTGGTGGATAGATTGATCAGCGGACTCGACCGGGACAAGAAAACCGAAACATCAAAATGACAAACGAGCCGTCACCCGAAGAACGGGCCAGCGCCACGGCGGTCTGGCTGCAACCCTTGGACCACACCGCCGACAGCGGCATCATCGTCCGAGCCGGCGACCTGAAGGAACTGTTTGCGCGCGCCGCGTGGGGGATGTTTACGATCATCACGGACTTGAACGCGGTGAAGCCGGCGCATACTGAAACAATTGTGGTCACCGCTCCAGATCGCGAGGCGCTGCTGGTGCGGTGGCTTTCAGAGTTGAATTTCCAGCACGTCACCCGCCATCAACTGTTCAGCCGGTTCGACATTCTGGAGCTGCGTGACGACCGGCTGGTTGCCGAAGTGAGCGGAGAAGAAATCGCGCCGGAGCGGCACACGATTTATACCGAGATCAAGGCCGTCACGTTTCACGGGCTGCGAGTGGAGCACGGGGCGGAGGGCTGGAGAGCGGAGATCATTTTCGATCTTTGACTGGTGAAAGGAGGCAATCATGCAATTCCGAAAAATCGGCGAGGCCTTGTGGGAAATTCCGCAGGAAGGCAAAATGCGAGTGCCGGCGCGCATCTACGCGACCGAGAAAATGCTCGACGCCATCCGGGCCGATAAAGCTCCGGAGCAGGCCGTCAACGTCGCCCATCTGCCCGGCATCGTGAAGGCGTCGCTGGCCATGCCGGACATCCATTGGGGTTACGGTTTCCCCATCGGTGGTGTGGCGGCGTTCGATGTGAAGGACGGCGTCATCTCGCCCGGCGGCGTGGGCTACGACATCAATTGCGGCGTGCGGCTCATGGCCTCCAAGCTGACGCGCGACGAAGTCATGCCCCACATGCGCGAACTGGTGAACCAGCTTTTTCGCGACGTGCCCACCGGTGTCGGCGCGGCGGGCGCGCTCAGCGTTTCGCAGCAGGAACTCAAGCGCGTGGTCGTCAAGGGCGCGAAGTGGGCGGTCGAGCGGAAAATGGGCACGGAAACCGACCTTGAGTTCATTGAGGAACACGGCTGCATCGCAGGCGCAGAGCCGGCAAAGGTTTCTGAGCGCGCATGGAAGCGGGGATTGGAGCAACTGGGCACGCTCGGCTCCGGCAATCATTTTCTGGAAGTCGGTTTCGTGGAGGAAATCTTCGACGAGCGCGCTGCGCAGGTGCTGGGTTTGGCCCTGAATCAAGTCACGGCCATCATCCACTGTGGATCGCGCGGTTTCGGCTACCAGGTTTGCGACGATTACCTGGGCGTGATGGATCGCGCCGTGAAGAAATACGGGATTGAACTACCCGACCGCCAGTTGGCCTGCGCGCCGATTGACTCCGAAGAAGGCCAATCCTACCTCGGCGCGATGCACTGCGCCGTCAACTACGCCTTCGCCAACCGCCAGGTCATTGCGCACCATGCCCGCGGCGCTTTCGCCCGGGCGCTGGGCTTGCTGCCCCAAGACATCGGTCTGCGCACGGTCTATGAAGTCGCGCACAACATTGCCAAGTTCGAGTATCACACGGTGGAGGGCGGCGCGCGCAAACTCTGCGTCCACCGCAAAGGCGCCACGCGAGCGTTCGCGCCCGGTTGCCGCGAAGTGCCTTCCCTGTACCAGCAAATCGGCCAGCCCGTGCTCATCCCCGGCGACATGGGGCGTTACTCCTACGTGCTTACGGGCACCGCCAAGGCGATGGAGGAAACGTTCGGCAGCACCTGCCACGGCGCGGGTCGCGCCATGAGCCGCGTGAAGGCCTCGAAAGCCGCCCATGGCCGCAACATCATTCGCGAATTGGAGAATCGGGGCATCATCGTCCGCGGCCAGAGCCGACGCACCGTGGATGAGGAGATTTCCGAAGCCTACAAAGACGTGGCCAACGTGGTGGACGCCTGCGCCATCGCGGGCATTTCGAACAAAGTCGCGCGGCTGCGCCCCCTCGGGTGCATCAAAGGTTAGCCCGGCAGGCCGATCATGAAACTGATCCCGATCAAAGTGGAATGCTACTCCGGGGACAAGGCCGACGAGACGCCACGCCGCTTCACTTGGGAAGAGCGGCTCATCGAAGTAGAGGAAGAGCTTGATCGCTGGCACCAAGTTGAGAGCCAACCCGAATGGCCCCGCGCGGATTATTTCAAAGTGCGAGGCATGGATCAGCATGAATACCTGCTCAAGCACGATCTGGAGTCGGACGAATGGTATCTCGGCCGACAGTGGTGATCATGTGCCTGGCTCGGCTGGTTCCAGTCAAGACGGTCCTTGCAGCATCCCGCCAGGGAATTCGGATTTTGCGGGTCGTCCTTGTTTGGCGGGTGTCACTTGTCTGGTGCGTGCCAAGAGGCATTTCTTGTGCGAAGGTTAGCTGTGGACAAAGCGCTGGCGAACATGATTCGGTTGCAGGAATTGATGCGGCAACCCGGCCTCCTTGGGCGGGCCAAGGCGCTGCAAAGGCAAGTGAATCGCTTGCGGCATAAGATTCCTGGCAATGTGCTGTCGTGTTTTGACCGTCTGATGTGTCACGGACGAACTCCCGTGGCCGCCCTGTCCGAAACCGGGGCCTGCGGAAACTGTCACTTGAAGCTCCCACTCTTTGAAGTCTTGCAGATCCGCCAGGCCACAGACCAAATACCCACCTGTCCCTATTGCGGTTGTTTCCTTTATGCAGCGCCCGGCTTCCCGGCGACCCAGGGACAAATGGCCGCTTAGCCGTGGGTGTTGACCACGGATGCACGTTAGGCACGGGAAAGCCCTGCCTTGGGTTGCGCTGGCAAGACGCCGCGAACCACCCACGGCTGAGGACCGCGGCCAGTGTGGCGATTCGCACTTGGGGTAAGTCACCACCCCCTGGTCTTGCTGGCGGTCTTCGCGAAGAACGGCTCGACGACGTGCTGAACGTCCTGGGTCTTGCACTTGGGACATTTGACTTTCTTCGCTTCGTGCTCCTTGATGGTCAGCACTTCGCTAAATTTCGTCTGGCATTTGCGGCAAACGTATTCGTAGAGCGGCATAAGTTTCCTCCGTTTTCTTTTTCGTGGTTCATGATTTCAGTTCCGGCAAAAGAAATCACTCTTTTCATCGGGATATAGTTCCAGTTCACACTTCTGGCCTGGCGCGGTGACCAACCCATCCAGCGGGGCAGCCTTTCATCGGCGCACTCCTTTTTCTGTTTGAACTCTCGTGGGTTTGACGATCCAAAGATTTTCATAAGCTTCCACGTGCCTCGGGCGCTTCCGCCACCGCGAACCAATCGCCGTGGACAGATTTCGCTTCCCGTGCGGGTGGATTCCGTTACGGCGGCATACCCCGCTTCCCCGCCCAATTCGAGAATCGCAGCCCGGGCCAATCAACGGCGGGCCCTTGGGTCCAATGCCAGACGTCAAACCAAACCCCCGCCGGCGGCTTGTTTTCAGAGCACTCTTAATATCCGCGCGGCCTTCGCCACATCCGCCGGAGTGTCAACTGCGATATGGGCAACGAACTTCCTACCGATCGTTGCGGCCGATAAACCGCGCAAGTTCAGTTTCTTCTCCGCCAAAGCTCGGGCGATTCTGGCGCCCTCGCCTTTCTTGTCCGGCCCCTCAATCCGCAGGGCGTAGAGACTCTTCGTCTCCCGGAATCCGCCTTCCTCCGCGGCGCGGCACTGCGCCGCACCGTTGATCGGCGTCACGAAAACGACCCCCGTACCAGGCTTGTCCGGCGCGCGCCGGGCGAGAACAAACTCCAGGCTTATCCCCGCGTCCGAAAGGGCGCTGAGCTTGGCCGCCAGACTGCCGGGTTGGTCCTCCAGTGGAGCCACCCACGTATCAACTTTTTGAACTTTCAGTGCCATAACACGTTTCCTTTCCCTTTGCCTTTATTGTTTTTCACCAAAAACACTTTAACCCATCTCGCCAACTGCGCCAGAGCGACCGCGCCACATTTCGTCGCTACGCGAGACGATTCCGGATCATCTTCAAAATCACAAACGCCTCGCGCTCCCGCTCCTCCAACGCGCCCATGATGTAGCTGATCGTTTCCCGGTAGTCCGGGATGAAAAGCTTCAAGAGGGCGTTGCAGCGGCGTTGGGTCTTGCGCAGTTCGCGCGCCAGCCGCAGCACCGCGTTTTCCAGTTCCGCCAGCTCCGCGAGCCGGGGGAGCACTTCGACGAACTGGCGCATGGCTTCATCGGTGTTCGCGGAAGTTCCGCCCACGCCGAACTGGGCGGTGAAGGGTTCGGTGCGAACCGTGACGCGCGGAATCTTCAGGCCCATGAGGTGTTGGAGCGAAAGATTTACCTGATGATCCATCCGCACAGCCAGCGCCGCGCGGTCGAGGGCTTCCGAGCCGATGTCCAGCGTGGCTTCGCGCAACGCGGCAAACGCGCGGGGCAGGACGTTGGCAATTTCCGCTTCAACGGCGCTGGCACGGTTCAGCCGGCTCATCAGTTCAAAGACGAGGATCTGGCGCTTCTGTTCGAGCAGATCGTAGCCTTCCTCGGCGAAGGCGAGCTGCTTCTTCAGGCTGAGCAAGCTCGATTTCGTCGGCGCGATGTTCAGCTTGGCCATAGCACGAGGTCCTTCCGTTTACCCGCCGCCGACGGAGGTCGTAACCACCGGGGCCTCCGCCGCCGCACGGTAATGTTCCTTCAACAAACCATCGCTCACGCGATGCAATTCGTCACGCGGCAGGATCGCGAGCATCTCCCAACCGAGTTCGAGGGTGGTCGCGATGGAGCGGTTCTCGAATTCACCCTGGTTCAGGAAGCGCGTTTCAAATGCTTCGCCGAACTTCAAGTATTGCTGGTCGAGCGGACCGAGTTCCGCTTCGCCGATGACGTCCGCCAGCCCGCGCACGCGTTTGACGTAGGCGTAGCAGGCGAACAACTGGCTCGCGAG
>CAYHFK010000021.1:14615-20482 GCA_964355895.1 uncultured Bifidobacterium sp.
GGAATCTCGCCGCGCGCCGTGCCGACTTCGCGCAGGCTCTCGCAATAATTTGTCATGTCCGTCAGCAACACGAGCACATGCTGGCCGCAGTCAAACGCAAGATGCTCGGCCAACGTTAACGCAACACGCGGCGTCAGCAACCGCTCCACACTCGGCGCATCGGCCAGTGAAAAAAACATGACGGCGCGAGCCAGCGCCCCGGAGTCGCGGAAGTTGCGGATGAAAAACTCGGCCACATCGTGCTTTACGCCCATCGCCGCGAAGACAATCGAGAACTCGACCTGCTCTTCCAGCAACCGCGCCTGCCGGACGATCTGGGCAGATACACGGTCGTGCGGCAAGCCGTTGCCGGAAAAAATCGGCAGTTTCTGGCCACGCACCAAAGCGTTCATCCCGTCAATCGCTGACAGACCCGTTTGGATGAACTCCCGCGGATAGCGGCGCGCAAAAGGATTGATCGGCATGCCGTTGACATCGCGGCGATCCGCAGAAAGCGCCGGCGATCCGCCATCGGCGGGCCGGCCTAGACCGTCAAACACGCGACCCAACATCTGTCGCGAGACTGGCAGGCGAAAGCTCTCGCCGAGGAAGCGCGTGCGCAGCGTTTGATTGGCGAGGCCGCTCGTACCTTCGAGGACCTGCACGACGGCTTGCGTTTCCGAAATGTCGAGCACCCGCCCGAGGCGTGGTCGGCCCTCGGGATCGCTAATCTCCACCATCTCGTCGTAGCCCACGTCGCGCACTCGCTCCACCACGACCAACGGGCCTTCGATGCGCGCCGCGCCGATGTATTGCAATCCGCGATCTTCGATGTTGAAAGTGAAGTCGGTCATATCAGGCAGTTGGTTTGGCGGATTCCTGCGCCAGCGCGTCGAGTTCCGCGTGAACGCGCCGGTCCAACTCCGCCAGCTTCTCGGTTTCGGTATTGCTGAAGGTGGACTTGGCGCGCAGCACTTGCGGGATACAAGCCAGTTCGCGCACTCGCGCCAACGGGACGCCCGTTTGAATCAAGTCCCGGCCTTTGCGATAGAGCGTGAGGATGATTCGCAGCAACGCGATCTGCCGTTCCGGCGGGCAATACATGTCGTTTTCGTCAAAGGCATTTTGGGACAGAAACCCGTCCTTCATGATTCCGGCGATGAACAGGATCAGGCGTTGCGTCTCCGGCAAGACGTCCGGCCCGACCAGTTTCACGATTTGCTGGAGCCGATCCTCGCGTTGCAACAGCGTCAGAGCTTCCGTGCGCAACTCGTTCCAATCCGGCGCCTGCTTTTCCCACCAGGCGCTCACGTCTTCCACATACTCGGAATAGGAGCGCAACCAGTGGATCGAAGGATAATGCCGCGCGTTGGCCAGCTCGGTGTCGAGCGCCCAGAAGCAGCGAATGAAGCGACGCGTGTGCTGCGTGACCGGCTCGGAAAAATCTCCGCCCGGCGGACTCACTGCGCCGACGATGCTCACTGAACCGCGCTCGCCCCCCAGCGTGGTGACCGCGCCGCCGCGTTCGTAAAACTGCGCCAGCCGCGTCGGCAGCGTGGCGGGAAAACCTTCCTCGGCGGGCATTTCCTCCAAACGCGCGGCCAGTTCGCGCAATGCTTCGGCCCAGCGACTGGTTGAGTCGGCGAAGACGGCGACGTTCAGGCCCATGTCGCGATAATATTCCGCCAACGTGATGCCGGTGTAGATGGACACCTCGCGCGCGGCCACGGGCATGTTCGACGTGTTGGCGATAAGGATTGTCCGTTCCATCAGCGGCCGGCCGGTGCGCGGGTCTTTCAATTCGGGAAACTCACGCAACACTTCGGTCATCTCATTGCCGCGCTCGCCGCAACCGATGAAGACAATGATTTCGGCGTCGGACCATTTCGCGAGTTGGTGCTGCGTGATCGTTTTGCCCGTGCCGAATCCGCCGGGGATGGCCGCCGCGCCGCCTTTGCCGATCGGGAAAAAAGTATCAATGATGCGCTGACCGGTGATCAGAGGCTCGGTGATGCGCAATCGCTCGCGAATCGGTCGCGGTACGCGCACCGGCCATTGCTGGAGCATCGTGATTTCGCGCGGGCCAGTCGGTGTTTCAATCACTGCCACTGGATCGCGCAGCGTGTAATCTCCTTTCTCGACAATGGAACGCACGGTGCCGGAAAGGTCGGGCGGAATCATGACGCGATGCTTGACCAGCGGTGTCTCCGCAACCTGGCCGATGGCCTGACCAGCGACAACAACCTCGCCGCTTCGAACGAGCGGCTCGAAGGGCCAGCGTTTCGCGGTGTCGAGCGGATCAACCTTTTCGCCGCGCCGAATCCATGCGCCGCTGCGGGCTTGAATCCCCGGCAAGGGACGTTGAATGCCGTCATAGATGTTGCCGACCAATCCCGGCCCAAGCCAAACGGACAGTGGCGCGCCGGTACGCCGGATCGGAGCGCCGGGCTTGAGCATCGTGGTGTCTTCATAGACCTGGATGGTCGCGCGGTCGCCGACCAATCGAACGACTTCGCCGACCAAACCGAGTTCGCCGACTTGCACAACCTCGTACATCTGCGCGCCGAACAAACCGACCGCAGTGATGGTCGGGCCGCTGATGCGAGTGACGATGGGTTGAGTAGCGCTCATCTCAATGCGTGGTGGTTGGAGCTGGAGTTGTAGCGCAGGTTTCCAAACCTGCTGTGTCGCCGATTTCCAAATCGGCGGGGCGTCGTAAAATCTGGCGCGGCCGATTCGCGGACGGCTCGCAGGTTTTGAAACCCGCGATACAGCAGGCTTGGAAGTCTGCGCTACATCGGAGCGTCGTGATCGGGTTTGAGGCAGTCATGCGCCACCTCCTGCCGGTTTGCTTTCAGTGACGAGTGAAGTCTGGATGGCGATTTGTCGGCGGAGTTCCGGCCAGAAACGCTCCAGACGCGCGAGAAGCCCATTGTCCCATACCAAGCGACCCCCAACATCTTCGATGATCACCCCACCATCCTTCTCTGCTGAATCTTTCGAGATCGTGATGTGCAAAGGGGATCGTCCGACGCGGCGCGCGATTTCCTCGGCCAGGCCATCACCGAACGCCGTGCCATCCGCCGCCGAAAGTTTCACGACGAATGCGCTTCCTGGCATCTGCTTCACCGCCTCAGCCGCCAGCGCGATGATTGTTTCCCGATAATCAAAACCCGCGCGCGCCAGCAGCCGCCGAGCAACTTCTTCGCGCACCGATTGCAGGAGTTCCTCAATCCGCGCCGAGCGCAAGCGCCCGGTTTCGACGGGCACGGTGGCCAGAGTCAATTCCTTCCGGCGGGCGGCTTCCGCGCGCGCCTGCGCCAGACGCTCCTGTCGCGCCTTGTCCGCTTCGGCGGCGGCATTGGCAAGCAGAGCCTCCGCCTCCCGCTGCGCGCGGTGGATGATTTCTTCGCTCGCGCGCCGGGCATCCGCGAGGATTTCCGCGCACAAGATTTCCGGAGAATTTTGGTTTGGCGTTGCCACGCAGTTCCTTTCTCCCTAACCAACCCGGATGCCCACGGCCTCCTGCACAAACTCCCGCAGGCTTTTGCGGCCCGTCACCGGTCCTTCGGGTCCGGGAATCTCCACAACCAGCGGACGGGTTCGCGCCAACCGGATCGCGTCCACTTGGCCGCGAATGCCGGCCGCAACGTTTTCCGTCAGGATGATAATGCCAACGTCGGCACGGGCCACCACCGCTGCAAGTGCAATCGCCGCCTGCGGTGCCGTGGTGACAACCTGACCGGCGATGCCGGCCAGGCGAAACCCGCGCACCGTGTCCTCATCCGCGATGCAATAGAACTTCACGGCCTCGTCCTAGATCTTTTGCAGCAGCATCATCGCAATGGCGAAGCCCAGCACGGCCAGTCCTTCCGCCAGCGCGACGAACAAGATGCTGCGGGTGAGCAGTTCCGGCTTCTCCGCCGCTGCGCCCAGCGCCGCCGCCCCGATTCGTCCCACGGCGTAACCGGCGCCCAGAACGCTCAAAGCGATGGCAAAGGCCGCCGCCGCGCCAAGACCGACCGTCCGAACGGCCGAGGACGGCTCTGCTGTCGTACCGCCCGGTTTGGCTTCTTCGGCCAGACCCACCGAGCCTAGCGCCAGCGTCAGGGCGGCCACGAGAACCGCACCGTTTATCCACCGAATCCATTTTTTCATATATCACCTCCGATTTTCATTCATCGCGGCTTGGCCGCCGCGTCATTGTTATGCGCCATCACGACGGTGCTCCTTTCCAAGTCAGCCCGTTCGCAACCAGGCGAAACGGCTTGAACGGTTGTCCACTGCCAGAAAAAAACTTGCCGAAGAATTCGTAGTATTCGAGACGCAGGGCCTGGACGGACGCGATGATCCCTTCCAGGACGATCGCGACGAGATTGCCGAGAATGATGACCAGCACACTCAGCAGCCCGCCGCCGACGGAAAGGTGTTTCACCTGCTCGGCCATCATGAAGGCCGCCACCAGCAACGCCGCGTGGCTCATGGCGTACGCCGCCAGACGCACAAAGCTGATGGTGTTCGCAAGGTAGCTCAGAACCGCCTCGAAGGCGCCGACAAGCGATTCCGTGATCGCCGCACCCAAGCCGCCGCCCGGTTCAATGGAATGACCGGCATGGCGCCGCACCAAGTACTCGATGGGTTCCTTGATCGCCCAGCCAACCAAAGGCAATACGAGGCAAAGAGCGATTGCCAAGTTGACAAGCCCTAGCGACTCAATCGCCGCATACTTCGTGATGAGCGCCAGCATCCCCCAATAGAACATCACCCCGATCACACCGAACTTGTCCAGCAAACCGCCGATCACATCCCCGCGCCGGAAACGATTGATGATGTTCAGAATCAGACCGAGGCTGATCATCACGATGCCGATTCCGATCGCGCCATACATCAAGCTCATCGGGTCGCCTTCCAGCGGATCGTGCCAGAGCGCGTATTTCTTGAAGGACTCGAGGCCGAAGCAACTGCCGTAGAGGATGCCGAACGCGATGCTCGAAAGTCCGGCGAAGAGAATCAGCAAGCCCACATCACGCACCTTGTCCGTGCGCCCTAAAAACAGCGCGATCAGCCCGCCCACCGCGAGAATCGCGCCGTGGCCGGCGTCACCGAACATCATGCCGAACATCAACACGTAGCTCAGGGCGACAAACAGCGTCGGCTCCAGTTCCTGGTACCTCGGCAAGCCGTAAGCGGAGACGAGCATCTCAAATGGCCGCAACAGTCGCGGCTGTCGCAACAGGACGGGGATTTGTTCGTCGTCAGAGTCCTGAGGAACGGCGGTCTCGATGACGCACCGACCGCCGCTGATTTGTCGCAGCCGTTCCTCCAGTGCTGGCGCCGCCGCCGCTGGAACCCAGCCTGAAAGCAAAACCGCGGCTTCCGTGCGCGGAAAGTGTTGCTCCGCCTCCAACAGACGCCGTTCGATGTTGACCATTCTTTCAATCTCAGCCAACGGGCGCGTAACCTCGGCGGCGAGCGCTTGCAGTTGCGCCCGCAATGGCTCCAACTCAGCCGCGACCTGCTTTTGCTCGCACTGGCTTGCTTCACCCAAGGTGTCCACCGTCGCGCCTTCGACGGCGGGAAGCGTCTCGGGTTGAAAACCCGCCTGTTGCAGCGCGCTTTCCAGGGCGGCCCGGCCTTGGCGGGTGGTCATCGCAATCAGCGGTTGCCGGCCTTTCTGTTCCGGCAACGGCAGCAGGGCCACGTTGGCGCCGATTGCTTGCTGGAGCGTCCCAAGATTCGCTGGCGGCAAACTGCCGGTGACAAAATGCAGAAACGAAAAGCGGTCGGGTTGATCCAGCGGAAGGTCCAGTCCGCGATAGCTCGACACCCGTTCGCAAACTGCCGTGGACTCACTCCACTTTTGCAGCAGGCGCTGGCGGCGCTTCAAG
>CAYHFK010000021.1:20582-24342 GCA_964355895.1 uncultured Bifidobacterium sp.
ACCCCGGCGCGAATTCCTTCCGAAAGGGTGATGAGGTTCGCCACTTCCACTCGACGGATGCCCGCGTAGCCGATGATGGCGCCCAGACCCATGTGGCTGCGGCGAAACGCGCGATTCGCCAGGCGGAGAAAGCGTTTCCAAGCCAGCGCCTCCAGTTCGGCGGCATCAAGTGCCCCCGAGGTTTCACCGGATTCGTGTTCGGGCGGCAAGGCGTCAATCACCCGACCGACCGCGAAAACGGCGGCCGTGCGGAGGTCGGGCGCCGTGAGCATGGCATGGAATCGCCCGGTCGGCATGCCACACCAGCGAATGTGCAGCGGCAGCAGCAACTCCGGCGTCAGGCCATAACCGAACTTTCCCCGCACCACGAGCATCAGTTGAAACATATTCACTTCCTGCTCAACGATTGGGGCAACAACTTCCTTGTCCTCGTCGGAAAGCTGGCTCGCTCTCGCGACCAGTTCCTGGAAGTAGCCCCGGTCCAGCGCGGCCTCCAAAAAGAATGGCCGCAATTGACCGCTATACTTGTCGAGAGCGATGCGCAGCGCCTTGCGCGGCATCTCTCGCGGCAACCGGTCCACGAATCGCTCCAGCGTTTCGGCGGCCAGCAACTCATTGGCATCGAGCGCGAGATCCCCGGGGAGCGAGACGAGATGTTCCCGCAGCACTTCAATGGGAGCGTGTTCGAGAAAACCGCGAAGCAGCACCTTCAGGTTCTCGACCTGGAATCGAACCAACATCCAAGCCAGCAGATCGCTGCCCGCTTCGTCCAGATACCGCGGGGAATGGGAAAGTTCCGAGAGCAAGTCTTCCAACGTCCAGCGCTGGAACTCGGCAGAAGTTTGTAGTTTGGCGTCCGGAAAAACGGCGTCCGCAAGTTCAGGAATGGTGTGCAGCCGGCACAACGCATCAAGGCGCTCCGCTTCTGCCACCCGGCCGCGTCGTCCGTGAAATCGGGCGGCAAGGTAATCCAGATCGTTTATCATCACCTCTGCCATGGCCAACCCCATCAGTTTTGGATCTGTCCACACACGCACCGCACCGCACCTGCCACCGCCCGGTGTCGGACGGTCTCCTCAAGCCGGACCTGCGTCGCGATTTCAACGGTCGCCCGAGCCAGGCGTTCCTGTTTTTCGCGCCCGGCTTCGTTCACGGCCGCTGCCACCATCCGCTCCGCCTCAACTCGCGCTTCCAGACGGGCGCGCGCGACGGCATCCTGACTCCGCTTCTGTGCGTCGGACGCGATGCGATCCGCCTCGGTCCTCGCCGCCGCGACCATCCCTCTCGCCTCCGCCTCAGTCGCGATCACGTTTTTAATCACATTGCGCATGGCAACTCCTGCCGGCAAACCTGTTACCCGAGTCAAGCCGGCCCGGGACTTCTAAATCTCAATCGCCGCCTCGTGGCGTTCCAGGTGGAACCGCCGGATCACTTCATCGCCAATCAACCGCGCGGCGTCCTCGTAGCGAATACGATCCGTGTTAATGATGAGATGATAGAGCAAAGGGTTGTCAATATCCTCATGCAGGTGCTCCTTAAGGTACCGCCTTCGTCCTTTGTCTTTCCGGTTGATGAACTCGATCGCCGTCGGCCGGTCGAATTCATAGACCTGTTGTACCCGCTCGGTTCTTTTCGCCACCGAACCCACCAACCGAACGTGAAAGACGTTGTCCAGCGTGCTGGTGACCACGCTGGCGCCCCGGCCCACCAGAATCACATTCCCCATCTGCGCCAGATGCAGGATGGTTTCTGCTGTCTGATGCACCAGCGTCCAGGCGGAAGGATGCAACCCGAGCAACTCCTCGAAGATGTCGGTCAACATGGATTTGTGATTCTCCGGCATGAACTCGGCGACGCGTTTGGAAAGGTGATGATCTTCCAACACCTGCTCCACGAGCTTTCGGTCAAACACCGTCCACGGCGCGTGCCGCGGGACTTTTGCTTGCAAACATTCCGCCAGTTTGGCCGCTACTGTGAGCCCGCCGGCCCCGGTCATTCGGGAGATGGTAATGGCGGGTTTAACCAGACGGTCGCTGCGGGCCCACCCCCCCGGACTCAACTGGCAATTGATGAAGGAGCGACACTGTTCCAAGCCTATGTTCTTCCACATAACCTGTCCTCCGTTCCCATCGGCTTTTTACTCCGGAAACTGATCTTTGCTTCCGATTCAACTCTACTTCAACACGCTGGAACTGCAACCGCACGTCATAATGTTTTCATGGCAGTGAAGTTGGCCGCCCCCGTTCACTTCCGTGGCCGCGCAGGGTGAACGAAAAGGATTTGTTTTATGGGGCGCAAACCGCTAACTACTGCGGACTGCTGTGATGCGTCTGGCTCAAACTCTTCTACGCACGCCGAATCGCCGGATCGCGGTTATGGCGGTAATGGTGTTTGCCCTGGATCAACTCACCAAGTCCATCGTGCTGCAACTCCTCGGTAAAGGCCAGGAACGCGTGATCCTTGAGGGCTTCTTCAAGTTCGTTCATTGGGGCAACACCGGCGCGGCGTGGAGCATGTTTCGCGGCAACAACGAACTCCTCGCCATCGTGGCGCTCCTGGCGCTCGTCGTTCTCTTTCTGGCCCGTAATCATTTCGACACCCGGACCCGGCTCGGCCAGCTCGCGTTCGGCATGATCCTGGGTGGCATCGCCGGGAATCTGACCGACCGCCTCCTGCCCGGCCGGCAACAGGTGATTGACTTCATTTATTTTTACCTCAAGCGCCAAGGCGGCGAGGAGATCGGTTTCCCCGCCTTCAATGTCGCCGACAGCGGCATCTGCATCGGCGTGGCGCTGGTTTTTTGGGTGACGTGGAAAGGGGAACACGCGGCGAAGCCGGCAGAAACGTCTGGATCGAAAACGCTGAACCCTGAATGAAGAAAGGATTCAGTATTCAGTGTTCAGTGGCGGCAACGTGCGATTTCTGAATACTGCACACTGAATACTTCCCCGATGCCGCTCCGCACTGAAACCCTGACCATCGAACACTCCCATCCCGGTGAGCGACTCGACACCTTTTTGCGCCGGCAATTGCCCGCCACGTCGCGCGGGGCCATTCAGCGGCTGATCGAACAGGGCCACATCACCGTCAACGGTCAACCCACCAAACCCACGCACACGCCGCGCGCGGGCGAAGTCGTGCGCCTCGTCTGGCCCGAAGCGCGAACTGCCGAGGCGCAACCGGAGGATATTCCGCTTGATGTTCTGTTTGAAGACGCAGCCTTGCTCGTGTTGAACAAGCCGGCGGGGTTGGTGGTTCATCCCGCCGCCGGGAACGAGGAACACACGCTCGTCAACGCGCTGCTGCATCATTGTGCCGGGGAACTCAGCGGCATCGGCGGCGTGGCACGCCCGGGCATCGTCCACCGGCTCGACAAGGAAACCAGCGGCTGCCTGGTCGTGGCCAAGAACGACGAAACGCATGTCGCGCTCTCGAATCAATTTGCCGGGCGAACGGTGGAGAAAATCTACCTCGCCATCGTCTGCGGCGTGATGCCGCACGACGAAGGCAACATTCGCGCCGCCATCGCGCGGCATCCGACACATCGCAAACGCATGGCCGTGCGCGACGAAAGCGTGGGCCGGGCCGCGCACACCGGCTACCGCGTCCTTGAACGGCTCCGCGAAGCCACGCTCGTCGAAGCCCACCTGTACACGGGCCGGACCCACCAGATTCGCGTTCACTTCCAGCACCTCGGTTTTCCGGTCGCCGGCGACCTCACGTATGGCCCGCGCCAAACGAAACGCCTCGCGGAGTTGAC
>CAYHFK010000022.1:0-3669 GCA_964355895.1 uncultured Bifidobacterium sp.
ACCAACCGCCTCGTGAACGACACGATGGTCGGCGCCTACCTCAGCCATTTCAAGGGCCGGGGCATGGACTTCGAGGAACTGCGCGAATACATGCCCGGCGACGATGTGCGGAACATCGATTGGAATGTCACCAATCGCATGGGCCGGCCGTTCGTGAAGCGCTTCCGCGAGGAACGCGAACTCACGATGGTGCTGGCGCTGGACATCTCGGCGTCCTCGGCGTTTGGTTCGCTGCGCCGGAGCAAACGGGAGTTCGCCGCTGAAATCGCCGCCACGCTGGCCATCTCGGCGACGCGCAGCAGCGACAAGGTCGCGTTGCTGCTGTTCACCGATCAGGTGGAATTATTTTTACCACCCCGCAAAGGCCGCCGTCACATTCTCCGGGTGATCCGCGAAATGCTTTCCCACGAGCCGAAGCAACGGGGCACCAACATCCCGGCCGCGCTGGCGTTTTTGAATCATGTCATCCATCGCCGTGCGATGGTTTTTCTGCTGACGGATTTCTTGCACAGCTATGGATCATCAGTGAATGGTAGGGCGGGCAGTCCTCTGCCCGCCGTTGGTGGGGCGAGCGTCCCGGCGAGCCGGCTCGTCGGCAGCCTCGCCCCACCCGTTGATGCTGGCGCGCACGGAGTGACGCGCCCTACCTCGGCGAGTCAGCGCGACGTGATTCAGGAATTGGGTCTCACCAACTCACGCCACGACCTCGTGTGTCTGCACCTGCACGACCCACGCGAGAGCACCCTGCCCAACGCCGGGTTGTTGACCATTGAGGATGCCGAGACGGGCGAGTTATTGGAAATGGATTCCGCCCGCGCCGGCGTCCGCGAACGATTCGCCCGCACCAATGCCGAACGCCTGGCGGAGCTGGATCGCGCGTTGAATCGCGCCGGCGTCGAGACGCTGCGCTTCAGCACCGCCGAACCGTTCGCCCAAACACTGCAACATTTCTTCGAGACCCGACGCGGGAGGAGAAGAGGATGAAACTCGGATGGCAGATGGCAGATGGCAGATGGCAGAAAGCTTTGCGGCGCGTGGCTGGGTTTGGGATTCGAGTCTTATGCAGTTTGCCACTGGTCGTGTATTCTCAAATCACCAACGACATCCCGCCGCTACGCCCGCCGCATGCCGAAATCCCGCCGACGTTTTGGGAGCAACACACAACCAGCGTCGGCATGATCAGTTTCGCCCTGCTCGCGCTGATTGGAATTGCGATCTGGTTCGCAACGCGACCCAAGCCCCCCGTCATCATTCCGCCGGAAGTTCAGGCCAGAAACGAGTTGGAATTACTGCGTGATCTTCCTGAATCCGGCGCGGTGTTGAGCCAGGTGTCGCAAGCCGTGCGCCGTTATTTCGGGGCCGCGTTCGCGCTGCCACCGGGCGAACTCACGACGGCGGAGTTTTGCCAGGCCATCGCCGGGGATGATCAGATCGGGTCGGACCTCGCGACCGCCACCGGCGACTTCCTGCGTCGTTGCGATGAGCGCAAGTTTGCGCCGGACGTGCCGCCCCAGACGCCGGGAGCTGCCGATTACGCTTTGAACCTGGTTGAACAGGCGGAAACTCATCGGGAACAGTTGCGGCGGGCCGCGCAGGCGAAACCCGAATCCGTTGCGAAAACGTGAGCGAAAGTTTCCAGTTTCAATATCCGTGGGTGCTGGCGCTGCTGGCGTTGTTGCCGGTCTATGCGCTGCTGGTCGGACGGGCGGGCAAGTTTTCGGCGCTGCGATTTCCGGGTGCAGAGATTGCACGGGCCGCCGGCGTGACGGCGCGGGCGGCGGCGGGACGGTTTTTGTTGTTTCTCCGATTGCTCACGGTCGGATTGCTCATTATCGCGCTGGCCGGGCCGCGGTTTGCGAACGACCGCACCGAGACGCAGGTCAGCGGCGTGGACATCATGCTCGTGCTGGACTTGTCGTGGTCCATGATGGCGCTGGACATGGGCAAGCCCAGCGAAAAAGTGTCGCGCTTCGACATTGCTTCGACGGTGTTGGAGGATTTTATTCGCCGCCGGCCCAACGACCGCATCGGTTTGATCGCCTTCTCCGCCGTGCCGTATGTGGTCAGCCCGCTCACGCTCAATCACGACTGGCTGGTGCAAGGGCTGAACCGCCTGCATGTGGGCATCATTCGCGAACTCGGCACGGCCATCGGGGATGCCGCCGGGGCCGCAACGAAGCGCCTCAAAGCGGCGAAGGACAGCAAGAGTCGCATCATCATCCTGCTGACCGACGGCGATAACAACAAGGGGGAGATTGATCCCGTGCCCGCCGCGCAGCTCGCCGCCGCGCTGGGGGCGAAGATTTACACCATCGGCATCGGGATGGAGGCGCCGTGTCAGTTGCCGGCGTTTGAACCGGCCACGGGGAAACTGCGGCTCGATCCAGCGGGCCGCGTGATTCCGACCCTGACCTTGCAGCCGGCCAATTACGCGGTGCTCGACAAAATGGCCAAGCTGGCGCACGGGCGATCGTATCGGGCCACGAACCAGCGCGAACTTCAAAACATCTACGACGAAATTGATCAGCTTGAGCGTACCGAAGTGAAGCTGCGGCGGTTCACCACTTACACGCCACTGTTCCAATGGCCGTTGCTGGCGGCGCTCGGGCTGTTCGGGCTGGAACTGGTGCTGGCCAACACCCGAATGCGGAGGGTGCCATGATGGACTTCGCCCATCCGCAATTTGCCGAGCCGCGCTGGCTGTGGCTCGCGTTGCTCGGGCCGTTGTTGCTCGTGGCCTTGCAACGTTACTCCGCCTGGGCACGCCAACGACAACTCGCCCAATTGGCCGCGCCGCATTTTCTCGCGGACCTGACACGCTCGCACAGTCCGGCACGCCGTGCGTTCAAGCACGCGTTGCTCGTGCTGGGTGTGGCGGGCATCGGACTGGCGCTGGCGCGACCCCAATGGGGCGAGCAGGAGGGCGGCGGGCAATCACTCGGCGAGGACATCATGTTTGTGGTGGACTGTTCGCAAAGCATGCTGGCGGCGGACGTGACGCCGAATCGGTTGCAACGCACGAAGCTGGCGATCCTGGATTTCGTGCAACGGCACGGACGCGGGCGGATCGGGTTGGTGGCGTTTGCGGGGCAGGCATTTTTGCAATGCCCGCTGACGTTTGACCACGGGGCGTTCGAAGATGCGCTGACGGCCTTGGATGAAAAAACCATTCCCGTGGCGGGCACGGACATTGGCCGCGCGCTCGACGGGGCGTTTCAGGGCATGGAAAAAATTGATCGCCGCAAGGTGATGGTGCTGATCACCGACGGAGAGGATTTGGAAAAAGGCGGCGTCCGCGTGGCGCAAACCCTGGCGACGAATAACGTGGTGGTTTTCACGCTGGGCGTCGGCACGCCGGCGGGCGCGCAAATCCAGGTCCGAAACGAACAGGGCAAGCCGGAGTTTCTGCGCGACGCCCGGGGCGAAATCGTGCGCAGCCGGCTGGATGAAACGACGCTGCGCGCCGTGGCCCAGGCCACCCGTGGAAATTATTTTCCCCTAGGGTCGGTAGGCGAAGGTCTGGCCCGGGTTCAGTCGGTGATGACAACGATGGACGGGGCCGGTGCTTCGGCGAGGGCAAAGCGATTTGCCGTTGAGCGGTTTCACGTTCCCGTCGCGGCGGTGCTGGGGTTGCTGGTGATCGAATCCCTGCTGGGAACACGGCGGCGG
>CAYHFK010000022.1:3769-24245 GCA_964355895.1 uncultured Bifidobacterium sp.
CGCGGCGGTGCTGGGGTTGCTGGTGATCGAATCCCTGCTGGGAACACGGCGGCGGCACGGAGAATTCAAAATGCAAAATGCAAAATGCAAAATGCCGAGGAAGCCGGCCGGCGGGGTTTTATTTTTTAATTTTGCATTTTTAATTGGCTTCGCATGGGTGCCGAACGCCCGCGCCGAAACGAACGGGGTTTCAAAGGTCAGCGAACAACCGTCACCAACCAAACCCCGTGAGTTTTTTAATGCGGGCACGCAGAAAGTGCGCGAAAGGCAGTGGCGCGATGCCGAGGCGTTGCTGCAAACCGCAGTCGCAAGCCAGCAGGCGGGCTTGCAGCCGTCGGCGCTTTACAATCTCGGCCACACGCGCTTTGCCCTGGGCGCGGAGGAATTAAAAAAATCACCGGAGGGCAAAAAGACGGCCGCGCGCGCGCAGGCCGCGAGCAGCGCCGCCGCCGCCGCAACGCAAGCGGTCACCGAGGCTTTGGCAAGTGATGATTTGCCAAAGATGCTGGAAGCGTATCAGCGCGGCCGGGGTGTGCGGCGGGAAATCAAAGCCGCGACCACCGCGATTCGCCGGGCGCTGGAGGTGCATGGCAACGTGCTGACGAAATGGCAGCGGGCGGCGGGCGATTTCAAGAGCGCGGTCGAGTTGAAGCAGGATTACGCCGACGCACAGCACAACGCCGACGTGGTGGATCGCCACCTCGCGAAACTCGTGGACAGTTTGCGGGAGATGCAGAGCGCGCAGAACGGTCTCGGCCAGAAAGCCGCTGAGTTGGGGGAAGCGATGAAGGCGCTCAAGGGAAAAATACCCGGCGCGGGCACGACGCCGGGTCCGGGCGGCGAGGAGGACGAAGAAGAAGATGAGCCGTTTGGCCCGCAGCCAGGGATGCAGGAGGGTCTGGGCCGCGAGGGCAAAGAGATTCCAATCTCGCCCGAGCAGGCGGGGCAATTGCTCGATGGATTCAAACTCGGCGGAAACGCGCGGTTGCCGATCGGCCAGGGGAATGAGGGCAAACCGAAGGATCGCAAGGGGAGGAACTGGTGAGGCGCTGCATTTACACGATCCCGATGACTTGGAGTGCGGCTGAGACAGCCACGCTCGGAGGTTGGTTGGCGCTCGCGCTCATGGCCTGGTCCTTGGCCCCAATGATGGCCGCCGCACAACCCACAAACGCGCCCGATCCGTTGATGGTGCTCATGCAATCGCAGCCGCCGATGATCACGGAAGCGCCGAAGCAGGCGCTGGCGGTGTTTGATCCACCCGTCGTCCGCGTCGGCGAGGAAGCAACTTATCGCATCACCGTGGACGCACTGTTGGACTCGATTAGCTGGCCGGAGAAATTGCCGGGGCCGGGCGGCCTGATTTTGCGGCCCAGCGCCCGCGGGCAGATTTTCCAGCAGCTCGGCGGCACCCTGCTGCCGCGCAGCGTGTTCAATCACCGCGCCCGGAGCGAACGGCCCGGCACCTTTATCATCCCGGAGTTCACGGTTCAGGCGTACGGCCAGACGGTCCGGATTCCCGCCGCGCGACTGGAAGTCGTCCCGGCTAATGTGATAACCACGCAGGCCGTGCCGCGGCTGCAACTGGAGTTTCCGGTGACAAACTTATTCGCCGGCCAGGCGGTGAGCGTCCGCGTGCGGCAAAGCACCACGGGCCCGGGGGCGATTCAGGGACTGACACAGGTGGAGTTGATCGGTGACGGCATTCTGGTGGATCGCAGCTTCACGCAGCAAAGATTTGAAGGGAGCCCTGGGAACGTAACGAACATCGCAAACTTTATCCACGACACGACGCTCATTCCGTTGCGCGCCGGAACCATCACCGTAACGGCGCAGGGCTTTCAATCGGGGAGCCTGTTTGGCGGCCCGATTATTATTCCGGGCGGAATGCCAGGTTTGAACCTGGTTGATTCCGATCCCGTGACGATCACGGTGCGACCGCTGCCGAAGGAGGGTGAACTGCCGGGATTCACGGGCGGGATCGGCCACTTCACGATTGAGCCGCCCGCGCTCGCGACGAATGTGCTGCGCGTGGGCGAACCGGTGCGACTCACGGTAACGGTTCGCGGTCAGGGAAATCTGGGCCGGCTGCTGCCGCCGACACCCAAGCCCACCAGCGAGTGGCAGGTGCTTTCTGAAAACTCAGAAACCCCACCCGCGCTGATTCGAGCCCGCGGATTCGTCACCTTCCATTACTCGCTGATTCCGATGTCGGCGGCTACGCGCACCACCCCAGTGTTGCCATTCAGTTTTTTTGATCCCAGCCGCGCGACGTACGTGGATCTGACGATTCCCTCGGTCCAGGTAACCGTGAAGCCCGGCACGCAACCGACCGACACGCAGGCACTGGCTTTCGCGGAGTCGCAGCAAACCAGCCCGGCGAATGAACCGGTGCTGAGCAAACTCGCAACCTCGCCCGGAACAACGGCGGCGAGCCTGGTGCCGCTGGCCCTGCGGGGGTGGTTTCCTCTGGTGCAGGTCGCTCCCGTGTTCGGCTTTGCTGGGCTGTGGGCGTGGGATCGGCGGCGGCGTTATCTGGAGGCGCATCCGGACATTTTGGCCCGCCGACGCGCGCGACGAGCCTTGCGGCAGGCGCGGCGCAAGTTGCGGGCGGCGGTGCGAAATGGTGATGCCGCCGGGGTGATGAAGTTCGGCGTTGAAGCGATGCAGGTCGCCGCCGCCCCCCACTTTCCCGCGCAACCGCGGGCCTTGGTGGGTGCGGATGTGTTGGCGTTGCTCACCGATCAGGAGCGACAGGGCAAGATCGGTGAGACGGTGCGGCAATTATTCGCCACTGCGGATGCCGCCCGATTTGGCACGCACCTGCCGGACGGGCGCGACTGGCTGGCGTCGCACGCAGACATTGAAAGCATGTTGAGCCGACTGGAGGCGATGTTGTGATAATGAAACGGAATATGTTTTTCATAGTTGCCCTGTTGGGATTTGGTTTGTCCGCCGGAGCGGGTCCGTCAACGGACGAATTGTTTCGCCGCGGGATGGAAACGTATCGGGCAGGTGATTTTGCGACGGCGGCGAAATGGTTTGGTGACTGTGTTGCGCGGCAGCCAAGTTCCGGTGCGTGGCAAAACCTCGGGCTGGCAGAGTGGCAGAGCGGGCGCGTGGGCGAGGCGATTCTGGCATGGGAGCGGGCGACCTGGCTCGACCCGGCGAACCGTGCCGCGCGGACAAACCTGCGGTTCGCGCGCAAGACCGCGCAACTTGATGCCCCCATCCTCGCGTGGAACGAAGTCCCTTCCACCTGGCTTTCGGTCAATGCGTGGGCATGGCTGGGTGGGGTGAGTCTTTGGGTGGCCGTGGGGCTGATGACGCTGCCCGGCATTTTCCGGCGGCCCAGAGCCACCTGGCCGCAGGCGCTGGCGGCATCAGGGCTGGCTATTTTTCTGTTAAGCCTTCCCGCCCAGATTGGTGCCCACACCCGCGCGCGGATCGGTTTTGTCATTGGCCCGGGCGCGGCCTTGCGCCTCTCGCCGACCCGCGACGCGGAAACCGTGACGCAACTGGCGCCGGGCGAACCCGTCCGCCGCGAGCGGGCGCGGGGAAATTACGTGTTCGTCCGCACGAACCGGAGCGCCGGTTGGTTGGAGCGCGGCCAGTTCGAACTGGTTTGTCCAAGATAATCGCGCTTTACAAGCGCCACTCTGACCCGCACGCTCAAGCCCGTTATGGATAAATTTTGGAGCATTTTCGCAATGCCAATCGGATTAGCGCTTTGCTTTGGTCCGGCCGTGATTGTTTGGTGGCTCACCAAGGACAAAGAATCCGGCCCGGACAAGTCGCAGGACCGCCAATGAATTTGCGGGAGGCAGTTCTCGCAATTACCGCCCGACTGCGGACGGTTTTCTTCAGCCAAGTCGTATGATGAATAACCCGATCGTCGCTCAAAAAACTCCCTTCGTGCAGAAAGTCCAACCCGGCACTTATTGGTGGTGTGCTTGCGGTCGCTCCAAAGGGCAGCCGTTTTGCGACGGCGGCCACAAGGGGACAAGCTTCACCCCGCAGAAGGTGGAGATCACCGAGGCGAAAACCGTGGCGTGGTGCGGTTGCAAGCATTCAAAGAACGGGGCGTTCTGCGATGGCTCGCACGCGAAACTCGGAGCATCCGCGACGTGAGCAAACGTTGGAGGGTGGAGGGGTCACGGCCCGGCCTTAACGCCCCAACATTTGATCGCGTCAGACGCGCCGTTTGAAAAATTCGCTTGGGTCGGCGAGATTCAGCACGGAAAGGTCGAGGCCGGCAGCGGGATCGCGATCTTGAGCGGTTTTGAGTTGGGTCGCGATTTCCTTACGGGCTTCGGTGGCGTGGTATTTGACAATGCCCACGCCCGTTTTGCAGGGGAAAATCACCATCAACAGGCAGGATTCGTCAATGTTCGTGACGAACATGCTGAAGTTTTCGCCCTGTTGGTAAACGCTGTCAAAATTTTCCTCGTGGACGAGGTTGGCAATGGTTTGATTCGCCAGATAGGCGCCCGAGGCGAGCGCGGCAATCGTCGTCAGGTCGAACCGGCGGGCGTCACCATGGCTGGTGATGAGGAAGCCCCCCTTGTCAATGACGATCGCCGTGGCGGCCTCGCTGCGTTCCAGAAGCTCGCGCAAGACATCGTCAAACCGCTGGATGTCCTCCTCAAGCAGTTGGGGGAGCGTGGCCATGTCAGGCATACTGCGGCGTGCTGCGATTGATGAACTTGTTCAGCAGCATGCGGGTGATCATGTTAAGCGTTTCGAAAACCCCTTCACATTTGTGCGCCGCGCCGCTGAAGGATGGCACCTGGATGTCGCGGTTATTCAGCAGGAAATCCATGTATTCGATGGGCGCGGCGTTTGGGAGATCACGCTTGTTGTATTGCATGACGTAGGGAATGTCGTCGATATTAAGCTTCAATGCCTTCAGATTATCCACCAAGTTTTGAAAGCTTTCCGCATTCTCGGCCATCTTCTCGTACTGCGAGTCGGCCACGAACACGATCCCATCCACGCCGCGCAACACCAACTGGCGCGTCGTGTTGTAAATAACCTGACCGGGCACGGTATAGAGCTGGAATTTCGTTTTGAATCCCTTGATGGACATCGCTTCGATAGGCAGGAAGTCGAAGAAGAGCGTGCGGTCGGAACTGGTCGCGAGGGAGACGAGTTTGCCCTTGCTGCCGGCGGCGGTCTGCACATGGTCGTGGACCTGCACGAGGTTGGTCGTCTTTCCGCACATGGCAGGCCCGTAATAGACGATCTTGACCTGCAGTTCCTTGGTTGCTTGGTTGATAATGGCCATAATGAATTACTTTTTCTTGCGATCGAGTTCCACCGCGAGGGCAGCCAGTTGCGCGCTGGGGAGGGGTTGCGCCGCGCGACCGAAGGCGGCAAAGAAAATGGCGTTCACGCGGAAGATTTTCCATGGGACGTTGCCGACGGTAAAACTAAGATTGTTCAGTTCGCCCAGGCGCAATTCCTTCGTGCATTGGCTGACTTTTGAAAAGATCTGCGGCAGAAACGCGGCCAGGGTGTCGCCGTTCATGTCCGCCGGAATGCGGCTCGCAACCATCAGCCCGTCGGGCAGGGCGATGAGCGCGCCGGCTACGCCATCCAACCCCGCCGCGCGCGAAGCGATTTCATTCGGCGAGGCGTAACGGGTGACGAACTCCGTGCCGGCCGCCCCCTTGCGCTTGATCTCCTCGGCGTGAATCCGCGTAGTGTCGGACACGTCGTCCCAGATGTAATAGTTGGTATCCGCCGGCTTGGGCGCGGCCCCCACCGGCGCGGCGGAGGCCTTCGCCAGCGGGATCAGTTCGGCGGGCGCCGGCGGCACCATCGGCGTCACCGCCTCAATGGCTGACCGCGTCGCGTCCGGCTGCGGGAAGCCGAAGAACAGATTCGGAATCGCCTCATCCACGGCCGCCTTCGTCGGGGCTTGGGCAGCAACCTGCTTCCGGGCGATAAACAAAGGTGCGATCACCTTGAGCGGCAGTTCCAGTTCCGTCGCGTCATACCCGGAAACTCCGGGCGCCGTGGCGGGACGAATCCAGCTGCGCAGCATTTTCCAGGGGAACACCACCCGACCCTGTCGCAGAGCCGCTTCGACAAAGTTGGTCGGCAAGGCAACCCGCGCTTCGGCAAGATCGTTTTGCACAATTTCCCGGCGGAGGGCGTCGGGCCAGCTTTCCCAAAGCAGGTTCAAAGCAGTGGTGATGACCGAATGCCCTGGTTGCGGCGCGACTGGCGGCGAGACGACAACTGGCTGTGGCTGGAGCCGCGGTGCCGGCGTGAACTGCCCTGGTGACGCCGGACGGGCTTGAGGGATATTGGATTGCGGTCGCGACGCGGGCACGTCCGGCTGCCTCGGAAAGGAAAACGGAATTGGTGCGGCGGGCGGTGTCGCAGCAGGCGCCACGGCGGTGGGTGGCGATGGCGGCGTGAAGGAGGAAATGGAGCCGCGCACCGGTCTGGTGAGACCGGGCGCGGGTTTGCGCGGTGCTGCCGGTGTTACCGGCTGCGCGTTCCCCACCGAAAGCGAGAGTCCTTGTCCGCGAGCGTCGAAGGGACTGCTGATTTCATCCGACACTTCGATTTGCCGCTGGGCCGTGCGACGGACAAGAAGCGCGGGGTTGATGCGCGAAAGGATTTCACCCAGCGGAAGGACGACCGGAACGCGGTCGCTCTCGATCCCAGGAGCGAACACATCTGGGGCGGATGAGCGGATATCACCAAAGGGAACCTGCACCACGCCTTGCCCGAGTTGGGAAAGGACTTTGTCGAGGGGAATGGAAACCGCGAGCTCGCCGACGGCTTGGATGCGAATCTTTGCCCGCAACTCCATGGGAAACCCGTTGAGAATGGACTGTAGCGGGATGGCAACACCCGGAACGCCGTGGTGGCCATTGCCGTTCGTGGGCACGGGGGACGGCACGTTGGCGACGAGGGGCGGTAAACTGGCAGCGGGCTCGGCGAGCATAACATCGGTTTCGCCCTGCGACTCATCCGCGTCTTCAGCAACCGTGGCTTCCGACGTACGGAACAATCCTTTAAGGTAACCAAACAATCCCGTCTTCCCTCTGTTAGATGATGCTCTCATGTTCATTGCCATCGTTCAGGTCTGAAACCATCCTTGTTCTGTTTCGAAATCGCGACAAAGTCCTGGCGGACGCTGGAATCGTCCGGCCCGAGTCACACCTGCCACGCGATACATCACAATTGATTTCATTTACGACTTCACCACCCCTTTGCAGCAACCGTGCCATGACATCGCCGAATGCGTGGGAAGACGAACCCGGCTTCGCCGCAATTTAACGGGCGGTGCTTCCGCTTCCGCCCCGTTGCGGCAAAATCATCCGATCGCGGCTGGCTCCGCCATTTCTCCACACTGGTTTTCACCGGCGGATTGTGCGCAGGCTTGTCCCATCACTGGACTGGTTGTCTCGCTTATTGCCTTGGGTTGTCGCCCGCGGCAGCTTCGGGTGCCGGCGAATTTAAATTTGCCCGTTTGCCGCAGGTGTGAAAACGCATGGTGAGGTGGTCAAAGTTCTTAAAACCGGAGGCACGGAATACCACTTGCTTGGTAGCAGGCGAAGCTGGCCGGCTCATCAGATCGCGGGGCGAAATGTAAACCGGTGGTTTCAACCGAACAAATTTAATGGAAACGCGGCACAAGATATTGCTGGTGGATGATGATCCGGACTTGCTGGAAGTCTATCGTGAGACTTTCGCCTTGCTGCCCAGTCAACCGGAGGTCCACATCGCTCCGTCCGGCGCCCGCGCGATTGCGATGCTGGAGACGGCGTCCTATCGGCTGCTGGTCACGGATTTGAAGATGCCGAAAATGGACGGCCTGCAATTGCTCTCCATCGTCCGGCGGAAGTTTCCCGAACTCCGCACCGTGGTCCTGACCTCGGTGGTGGACGAACAGTTCCGCTCACGGGTCTATGCGCTCGGGGTGGATCTTTACTGGCACAAACCGGGGACGGAGCCGGAGATGCAGCAGTTCATGGAATGTCTCGAATCGCTCCTCGGTCGCGAATCCGAACCGGGCTTTCGCGGCATGCAGAGCAAGAGTCTCGTGGACCTCGTCCAACTGGAGTGCATCTCGCAAAGCTCTTCCGTCCTGCGCGTCACCAACGGACCCTTCGCGGGTTGCATCTGGATCAACGACGGTGAGTTGATTGACGCCGAGACCGAGGCCGCGCGCGGCGAAGAAGCTTTTCAAAAGATTTTGCGATGGCGCACGGGCAATTTCGAATTCCTACCGGCGGAACCCGGCCGCGACCGCACCATTTTCAAGTCTTACAACGCGCTGCTGCTCGAAACCGCGCAGGCCTTCGACGAAGCCAGCAACACCGACACTTCGGGGAACGCCATGCCGGGTCAGGCGGTGCGCAACGATGCCACCGGTTTAACGGCGCTAGCGCAGACCGACGGCGTGGAATTCGTGCTGCGAACCACGGCGGAAACCAAGGTGGATTCCCGCAGCCTGGAGAACCCCGACCGCTTGGCCGGCTGGGCGCGACAGAGCCTCGAGCGATTCCGTAACCTCGGCGAAACCCTCCAGGCGGGCACACTGGAACAAGTCACCGGCCTGGGCGGGCAACGCAATGTCGCGCTCGCGCAAAAAGGCCACGCGGCCTTGTGCGTGGGCTGGCACCAAGCCCTCGGCGCGGGCGAAATCCGCAACCGGATGAGAAAGATTTTAACCTTATGGGACTCCTGAGCTTTTTCTCAAAGCCGGCCCGACCGCTGTTGCAACTGCATTCGGGCAGTTTTAGTTTGGATCGTGGTGGGCACGTCCTCGCGACCACCTTGCCGTCGAGCTTTCCGCCAGCCCTGATCCTGGAGATCGGTCGTTGCGTGGTGACCACGTTTCGCGACGCGCAGGCCGCGCAACTTACCCTGGCTGAACTCGTCGTTCACTACCCCGGCCTGAGCATCACCGCCCGCGAAATGCGCGGCGGCGCCCTCGTTTTTCTCACGACTCCGTTTTCCTCCGTCCCAACTCACAAACCAAATACCTCCGATCTATGAGCAACCAGAAAATGCATCCGCTAATCCAACAGACCGAGAACTACATCGAATGTTGGAAGCAATTCAACCACTTCATCAACCTCGCTCGCGCCAAAAAATTTGGAGCCGAGGACGAAACCCATTTCCTCGAAATGAAGAGCGTGCTGGTGCAGGAACTCGAACGCATTCTCGCCGGCATGGAAGTCAGCTCGCCGACCAAGGAGGAAATTCACAGTCTCATCGGCAACTCGCCCTCGCTCCGTTACCTGAGCGAGATGAGTGAAGGCGCGTTGCGCAATCTCGAGAATCAATGGCACAAGATTTACATCGGCTGGCACGCCATCCTCGGCCAACTCAAGGTCCGCCAACAATCGCCCGAGACAAAAACCGGCTTCGCCGGGCTGGTCGAACGATTCGGAAACGCCTGAGCGCGCCCCCCCAAGTGTTGCCTTCATAGGTTGGGAAAGTGAAAGGCTGATTCCGCCCGTCGGAATCAGCCTTTGTTATTGCGGAATAACGCGCGGCCTACATTGCCTCTGCTGCGGGCGCTGGCGCGGCTGTTTCCGCCGACGGGCTGGAAGAACCTTCCGCCACAGGTTGGCTGACCGGGGCGACGGCTTCAGCACCCGGTGCTTCGACTGGTACGATAACACTCGCGGTGGTCGGCGCAGCAACCACCGGTTTCGCTTCCGGCTTCGGCGGTTTGGGCACGGGCTTTTTCGCCGTTTCCAGAATGCCATTGGCAAATTCGATGACGTGCCCCTGATGCACCAGCCAGTGCAGGTCGCCAGCCATCGCCGCTTGCTCCGTCGTCGGCTCGGCTACGCTTGCCGCAGTCACCGGCGCGGCCGGGTTCGCCTCCCCTCCCGCCGGCGCGACCGGGATCGGTGCGGGCGCGGGGGACGGCACCAAGGCTTCGATAAGTTTGCGCCGGTTGCATTTCGGGTGCGCGTTAATAAAATCCACGATGCGTCGTACGCCTTCGGAAACCGGCGTGGTTTCCAGATCCAGGTAAGTCGGCCGCGCGACCGCCACATGCGTGACCGTCTTGTTTACTTTGAAAAAGTGCAGGCCGCTATGGGCAAATGACTGGCTCAGCGCCGTGGCGATCTGCATGGGAAAGCGGCGCTGATCGGCCAGCAACTGCATCACCACGCGGCTCAGGCCGCCACGCAACGAGCGGCACGCCACGCCGCTGACGACATGCGATTCGACCGCTTTGATGATCGTGTCCTTGTGCGTTACCCGGAAATGCTTCTCCACCTCCTCGCGGTTCGGCAGGGTGAGCGGTTCGGGGACATTGAGGCAGACGTATTCGGTCTTCCAGCTTTGTTCCTCGACCCACTGTTTTACCACCGCCTCATCGCGCACGATCTTCACGCGCGATTTGTAAACATCAAACGGCATCCGGCTGAAGCGCTCCGCGTGTAGCTTGCGCAACTGATTCTGGTAATCGTGATGGTTCGGCGGGCCAAGCACCACGCCGCTCAGGTCGCATTGCCCCACAAACGTGTAAACGCCCTTGGGGGGTTCGGTCGCCGTGCGCTCAGCCTGGTAAAACGTCGCGAAATGTTTTTGCAGCACTTGCGCCACGGCTTCCTCTTCGCTCAACCAAACCGTGTCATCGAGCGCGCAGAGGAACAACGGTTGCGCCGGCTGGCCCTGCGCATTCTTCTCCACGGCCAGGCGGATCGAATAGCGCTCCGGCTTTTGTAGAATTAAAAACGCGATGTCAAACAGCGGAAACGCGCGGCCCGTCATCTTCACCTGGCGCGCCATGGACTGGACGCCTCGTTCGTCAGGAATCAACGCGGCGGAAATCTGGGGCAACGGCAGCGGTGCTTCGCGGCGTTCGGGCGGACCCCGGCGATCATCCCGCTGCGGGCCACCCCGGTCATCGCGCGCCGGACGCCCAAAGCCGCCTTCACGGCGGGGGCCGCCGGGGCGATCATTGCGTGCCCCCGGACCGCCATCGCGCCGGGGCGGGCGCGGGCCACTGCGATCGTCGCCCCGGCGTTCGCGGGGCGCGCCTTCGTTGCCGGTGTATTTGGCGTAGCGGTTGGCGTCGGAGGTTCCCTGCGCCCAAGCGGGCAGGAACAGTTTTTCCAGGTCAAGGTCCGTTTCCGGATTGATGTTCATATATTACAATAGCCCCGTAATGGGACTCGATAAATCGTTACGCTGCCAGCATGGGACGGCGCCGACCGAATTGCAAGCGCCGCTTCAGCCCGCTTTAAGTCGTTGCGCGTGACTCGCGGACTTTGCTCCGCCCAACCCTTCGCGTCAGTCATCGTCATCCACCAAGCTCACCGCCCATTGCGGATAAGGCGCGGATGAACCTTTCATCGTGTGCCACAGGATGCGGTTGAAAAGGTCTTCGGGACAGGCGTCCACCTTGTCCAGCGGCAGGCGTGCGGAAGCGTAGGCTTGTTTGCGCAGCAGCGGATCGGAAATCTTCTTGGGCTCGGGATTCATTTCGTCGAGCGCCACGTTGTTCGGCAAGGCCTTGTACGGCGTGAAATCCGGCGGGGCCGTGAAACAATCAGTCATCGGCGTCGCCGTCGCGTCAAACTGGTTCATCGGCGGCAGCCCGAGCATCAATTCCATCGTGCGCAGCAAGCTCGTCTGATTGTATTGCGTGCTCACCACCGCCCCGCGCTTAGTGTACGGACTGATGACGTAGGCGGTCGTGCGGTAACCACTCACGTGATCCCAGCCTGCTTGTGGGTCGTCTTCGATGGCGAAGATGCACGTTTCCTTCCAGAACGGACTCTTGCTGATCGCCTCGACGATTTGACCGAACGCCAGGTCGTTGTCCGCCACCTGCGCGGCCGGTGTCGGGACGCCGGCCTTCGTGCCGCTGGTGTGATCGTTCGGGAGGCAGATGACAATGAAGTTCGGCAGGCTTCCCGCCTTTTCGTATTTGCGCAGTTCTTTGATGAACTCCCGCGCGCGAAACACGTCAGGTACATTCATGTCCCAGCCCACCGTGTTGGTGCAGAGATACGGACGGATGGATTCAATCATCGGCCGGCTCCAGATGCGAATTTCACCCGCGCCGCTTGTGAAAT
Organism: uncultured Bifidobacterium sp.; assembly: GCA_964355895.1. Lineage (GTDB taxonomy): Bacteria > Verrucomicrobiota > Verrucomicrobiia > Limisphaerales > JADLHS01 > JADLHS01. Next base: position 15,844 of record CAYHFK010000022.1, read on the forward strand.
CCTTCCAGTGATCGGCAAACTTGATGGCGCCCTTGCGGTTGGGATCGGTCCAGCGTTTTTCCGTCCCGGCAAACTCGCCGTAAATGCGCAAACTCCGGCCCTGCGCGAGCACGTTGTCCCAGATGAACCCGGCGGGCGAATACGCCAGCGCGTCCACGTCGTCATCCTCCATGCCGTCGGGATAACTGCGGGGGAAGCCGGCGAAGGATTTCTCCATGTAATCGGTGGTGATGCCGGTGTCGGACCATTGGTGGCCGTCCGCGCTGAGGATGCCGGAGCAATAGGTATTGTCGAGCAGTACGAAATCACGGACCAGCTTGTGTTGGTTGGGCGTGACGCGCTCGCCGAAAATGCAGAGCGACGGGTCACCGTTGCCCTGTGGGATGTCGCCCAACACCTGATCGTAGGTGCGGTTTTCCTTGATGATGTAAACGACATGTTTGAACACGCTCGGCTCGCCGACGCGTTCGGGCACGGGGCGCGGGGGCTGGTTCGGTCGCGCGGGCAGCCGTGCTTCCTGCAACCGCCCGTAGCGCATGTTGCCCAGCGCGATCCGGGTGAGCCGCGCCAACTCCCGCTTGCCCGGCACCGGCACCAGTGACAACGTGCCGAAGTATTGATGCGAGTTGTATTCGACCTTCTGGCCCGGTTGGTACTTCTTCGTCGAGCCGATGCCTTTGATGTTGGCGACAAAAAGCGAGGTGACCGACGCGCGCTGCGCGACGGTGATGGCACCCGGAAACCAGCCAACCGGAATCAGTCCGCGCGGTTTTGATTGGCCCGGTTTGAAATCAATCACCGCCACGGCGTTTTGCGAGCCGTTGCAGACAAACAGCTTTCTGCCGGACGGGTCGAACGCCAGCGCGTTGGGTTGCGCGCCGAACAAGTCCGCCGGGTTTTGGCGCATCCCGATCGTTTCGACGATCCGATCCGTGCGCGTGTCCAGCACGCTGAGCGTGTCGCTGCCGGCATTGGCAACGACGAGCCAGCGCGGGTCCGGCGACAAGGCCAGGGCCGACGCATGCAGGCCGGTGAGGATTTCGGTTTGCGGCCCGGCGGACGTTCCGCCGGCGGTCAGATCCATCACCGACACCGAGCCTTCGCTGGCGATGTGACGCACCGGGTCCACCCGCACGAACGTGCCGCGCCCGGCCGGACCAGTGACACTCTGGGCGTCGGGCCGTCGCCCGCCCCAGTTGCTCACGTAAGCTTTTCCGCCCACCAGCACGACATCGTACGGCGCGACGCCCACCGCCCAAGTTCGCAGCAACCGACCATTGCTGGCGTCGAGTTCGAGCAGGCGATTGGAGAGATTACCGCACACATAAAGCCGTTTGCCATCCGGTGACACCGCGATGCCCGCAGGGATTTCCGGCTTGCGGTCCGGCGCGTTGGCCGGCGGCAGGGAGATGGAGAACAGCCCGGCCACGTTCGTGCCGCGTTCGACCCCAAACACCTTGATGCTGCCGTTGACGTTCGCGAGATAAATCCGCGCGCCGTCCGGCGCAAACACCAGTCCGGTGAAACTGAGCTGCCCTTCGTCATCCGGTTTCAGGATATGGGTGGAAACCGCATCCGGCGCCGGGTCTTTGTCGCTGTCCGAAGGCAGCGTCACGCGCTGGAGAATTGCTCCCGTCGCGGGTTCGATCACGACCAACTCATGGGTCTTGCCCGCGGTGACGAGACGTTTGCCGTCGGGACTGAGCGCGAGCGCCTGCGGGCGCAGATCGGGTAATTCGACCTGGATGCCGGCGGGCGTGAGGATCTGATTCGCCGGGGTGTAAAAGCGGTTTTCACCTATCCTTCCAACCGCCGCCGTGGTTGACCCAACCCCTTCAAAACCCTTTTCCCCACGACAGCCCGTGGCCAGAATCGCGGTCAGCGCGAGCAAGCCGACCCAGCGTCCGCCGGCCTTCGATTGATTATGCATGAGCCGAGCATGACGAAAGAGCCGGAGCAGCCGCAAACCTAATCTCGCTCCGGGAGCCTGAAGGCCCAACGCCCGCACCAACGCCACGGCAACGGTCACCTGTTTCACATCACCGATCGCCACGCACGCGCCACACGGCAGATGCACGACGAGCGCAGACGTATTTGACTCCGTTGGCGATTGCGCCTGCTCAAGCACCGCCTCCATCCAGCGCACCTGTTTGGTAGCGTCCGCCTTGACCGGAGGTTTGGGGTTGGCGGGCGTTTTGCGCCTTCGTCGCCGGAGCTGGGCCCAAGTCGCAAAGGTCTGATATTTGATGCCGACAAACTCCGCAAACTGCACCCCGCTCATCCCGCTGCGTTCAAACTCATCAAGCAAATGTTCCCGCCGTGCCGCCGGCGTCCGCACGCGGCCCACCGCATCCGTCTTGAGTAATGGGGCGACCGCTGCACTTTCCATATTCGTCATAGCCCTATGCTATGACGCTTATGACCCCCTTCCGCCAGTGGGCCCACACGTGACGCTTACTCACCAATGCGGTCACGGAAGGGTTGAACTCGAAAATCCAAAGCCTCAAATCCGCCGCCAGAGGGTTTCGCAACTTCAAAAACTACCGCACGCGCATCCTGTTCTTCTGCGGAAAACTTGACCTCTACCCATTATGAACCTTCATGAAGCTAATCTGGAAAGAGCCGTCAAACCAACTTAAAAGCCACTGCGCCGGATTTGTGTCAAAAGTAAGGACCCCTTTACGCACTACAGGCGTGCAGAAAAGGCAAACAGTTCGGAATGTTCAGGATTGGCAATCAGATATGACACCGTCCCCTCCGGGTCGCTCCAAACTTCATAGAGTTCGTAGGATGCCAGAGTGGCTTCGGTGGGCAACTTGTTCCTGAAGCGTTGATATGTCGTTTCAATAAATGCTTTGTATGATGTCGAGTTTTGTTGGAGACGTTTGTATTGCTTCGCTCCCAAGATGGCTGAAAAGTCTTGCGATGAAACTTGGAAGTGAAAGAAAGCGCGCCACTCTCTTCCAGACACATAATCGCTGTCCAAGACTCTTACGCTTTGAGGAACTGGATCGGCGACAAAGCGCGCGAATAGCTTCTCGGGACGATCACGCGCCAACAATGCAGCCGTAACCAGCAATGCCAGGAAGATCAATACTGCTCCGACTGAAGCAAGCGTGAAGCAGGTTTTTCGAGTGAGTTGCATACTCTGACAGCAACTTAATTGCCGATCTTCTTGCAGCAGACTCCCGACCCTTCGATTGTCCATCGTGCGCGAATCAATCCTCTTCCGGGATTTAAGCCAAGGGATAAGTAGTAGCCGGTATCGCCAGGTTGAAAACCCAAAACATCATAGACTACGACGTCGGCTTTCCAAGTGAAAAGGTGTCAGTCAATGGTATTGCCATATTTCCCACTTGCCCTCGAATTGAATCACTCTGCGCGGCTCGGTCGTGCCGATACGCTACGTGCAGCTTGCAAGCCATGCCGCATCATGCGTGCTCCACAGAAAAGTTGTCAATACTATTGACTGACACCTTTTTGAGCGCCGCAAAATTCCTTACACCGTTTGTGCGGGACGTCCGGCATCAGAGCGCATATTCGCGGGCGGCGGGGAGTCCGGACATCGTGCCGTCCCATTGAGACTTCACGTAACGGATGTCTTCAGGATTGTCGAAGCCCGCACCCTTGAGTTTTGCCTCGACCACGACTTGCGCGAACTCCTCAGACACGAAAATTGCTCCAGGCCACTCAGGCACTTTGAAGATTGGGACTCTTTTCAACCGTCGCGGCATGAACACGAACTTCTCGACGTGAATCACGCGCTTAGGATCGTCGGGAGAGAAAGTGACATTCGAAGCTTTTCGATCAAGGCAGTCCAAAACTTCAACCACATTGACCGCGAATAGTTCATGCCCTTTCACCTCGGCTAGTGGGAGGAACTCAACATGCGGCGCGACAAGTCTCTCGATAGCTTTCTTCGCCTTCGCCGTCACAACAAGCACGCTGAGATCCAATGAAACAAAGTCATACAACGGCTTAGATTTCCCCAGTATCCTAAGCTTCGGCTGTCGCCAGGATGCTGCCATTGGCTTGCCAACGAAGTGGTTCTCGAAGTATTCGGCCTCCGCTTGCAGAAGCGTCAATGAATCGTTGCCGTTCGGATAAAAGCTGAAGAAACGCATCGTAATCACTTTAGTTTACCAGACTGTTTGAGTAAATCTTCGGCAATCTTTTCTAGACCCGCTATCGCATCGGCTTTTGATTTCCACGCGCGAGATGCAACATTCACCATAGTGTAATAAGAGTCCTTATGCAGACTCTGGTGGAACGACGTTGGCAGCGCCACGCCGTTGTTAAAGTCGTTGATGTCGATACCCAGTTTCCGGAGCTTCTGCTGCGCTTCCGCAGCCTAAAAGGGGTCGGTTCTTGGTATTGTTCACTCATGCGATTTCACGCCAAACTTCCCTTCCGCCACCGATACAGCCGATTGTTCAGGTAACCTGCCGTTCCCATCCCCATCCGCTCCGCGATCCACTTCACCGTCACCGTCGTTTCTTCGCGCAAGCGACCCGCCATTTCCACCTTGCCCGGTTCGCCCTTGGCTCGTTTCTCCAAGTCGCTTGCTTTCCACCGGCGCCGCTTCAACTCCTCGGCGATGATTCGCTCCGCCTTCGTCTCCGCCGTTTCCAGCCGCTCCTCCCCGGAATGCTCCGCACCCAACCGCTCCGTCATCTGCGGCAGCAACTCTTGCCGAAAGGTTTTCTCCCCGAGACACCAGCCCCGCCGGATCGCCTTGTAATCGGCCCCAGACTCAGCCGCCCGCCGCTCCTCCACCGCCATCTCTAATTCCTGCCGCCCCGCCGCACTGTCCTTGGAAATGCGATACTCGCCCAGCAACCGATCCACCCGCAACCACGACCACCGTTTCCCCGGTGCTTTCAAATACTCCGGCCAACTGCTCCACCGATACGTGTGCAACGCCACATCGGGTGGCAGCAGCTTGGCCCGCGCCGGATTCAAATGCACATAATCGCACACCGTCTTCAAATACCCGTTCCCGCTGCCGTCCACGATCAATGCCTTGTAACGACCACTGAACAGAGGCCCGAACAACTTGTGCCGCCGATTGAACCGCGCAGTGCAAGTGCCCAGAAACCATTTCATCCCGGCGACGAGATTGGCGTCGGGCGTTTCGACGACGAGATGAAAATGATTCCCCATCAAACACAACGCATGAACCTGCCAGCCCGTCTTGAGGCAAACCTCCCCGAGCGTTTCCAAAAACCGTTCCCGATCCAGGTCATCCTTGAAGATTTCCTCGCGCCGATCCCCGCGATTCAGCACATGATAAATCGCGCCGGCATATTCCACCCGTAACTTGCGCGCCATGACTCGGAAAGTGCCCAACCAACCGCGAGTAGTCAATACCAAGAACCGACCCCTTTCCCTTTCCGACCCTTTCAGGCTGGCGGCGGCCAGACTACAAAAGCCGGATTTGCTTTCCGTCCTTCGGCAGCGAGTCGCGCAGGGATTCCACCCGACTGCGGCGGCGCTCGATGATCTCCTTGTCCGTCGCCGGATCATACGGCACGGGATAATTACCGTCCCAACATGCGAGACAGAAATTTTCCTTCGGCAAGCCCGTCGCCGCCACTATGCCTTCGGTCGAGAGATAGTGCAGCGAATCGGCGTTGAGGTAATCGCGGATGGCTTCGACGGAATGATTCGCCGCCATGAGCTTGCTGCGGTCGGGAAAATCAATGCCATAAACGCACGGGTGCATGTGCGGCGGACAACTCACCCGCACATGGACTTCCTTGGCGCCCGCCTCCTTGAGCGTCTTCACCCGCGCCTTGCAGGTCGTGCCGCGCACGATGGAGTCGTCCACGATGATGACGCGTTTTCCGCGCACCAGTTCCTCGATGAGGTTCAACTTCACGCGCACGTTGAAGTCGCGGATGAGTTGCGACGGCTGGAGGAAGCTGCGCCCCACGTAGTGGTTGCGGATGAAGGCCAGCTCGAACGGGATTTTCGATTCCTCGGCGTAGCCCAGCCCCGCATAAACCCCGCTGTCCGGCACGGGAATCACCAGATCGGCGTCCACCGGATGCGCGCGGGCGAGTTGCCGGCCCATCTCGACGCGCACCTTGTACACGTTCCGCCCCGCCAGCGTGCTGTCGGGCCGGGCAAAATAGACGTACTCAAACATGCAGAACGCCCGGCGCTCGTGTTTGGGAAAAGCTTGGATGCTATGCACGCCGTCACGATTGATGACCACGATTTCGCCCGGCTCCACGTCGCGGACAAACTTGGCGTGGATCAAATCCAGCGCGCAGGTCTCGCTCGCCAGCACCCACGCATCGTCCACGCGCCCGAGGCACAGCGGGCGGAAACCATGCGGATCCCGCACCCCGATCAATTCCTGCTCCGTCATGATGACCAGCGAGTACGCGCCCTCGATGCGGCGCACGGTGTGGACGAGATTGTTGTCCTCGCCGGCGGGAGTGGGCTGCGCCAGCAGGTTGAGAATCACCTCGCTATCCACCGTGGTCTGGAACATCACGCCCCGGGCTTCGAGTTCGTCGCGCAACGGCGCGGCGTTGATCAGATTGCCGTTGTGCGCCACGGCGATCTGGCCGCGCAGACAATTGCCCGTGAGCGGCTGGGCATTGCGCAGATTACTTGAGCCGGTCGTCGAATAGCGCGTGTGGCCCACGGCCATGTGCCCGACGAGATCGTGCAGAACCTGGCCGTTGAATATCTGCGACACGAGGCCCATGCCCTTGTGCTCGCGGAATTGCTTGCCGTCGCTGGTCACCAGGCCCGCGCTTTCCTGGCCGCGATGCTGGAGCGCGTACAGGCCGTAGTAAGTCAACTCGGCGGCATTCGGATGACCGAAAATGCCGAACACGCCGCAGTAATGTTTGGGGTAATTTTGCATCGCGCCATGGAAACAACGAACCCGGCTATTTCAACAGAGCGACGCCGGGGCGCGCAAGCTTCAAGCGCGACCGGAGGCGAATTTAATTGGACGTCAACCGGAGACGATAGAGGGATTGCGGTGAATTGGGCAGGAAGTTGGTCGAAAACGTTGCGACGCCGACCAGGTTCGTGAAGACCGCCGACCAGGTCTGCAAGTTGGTGGAAACTTCCAAGTGATACACGGCCCCGGCAGCAGTGTCGTAGGTCAACTGCAACTGCGGCCCGGCAGCGCTCAACGAAAGCGTCCGCGGCGATCCCAGCGCGAAGAAGCCCAGATCGTCCCATAGCAGGTTGGCGCAGAACAGCCCGCCGGCGGAGTTCAAGTGCGTCCCATCCGCCATGAAACCGTTGCTGACCAGCCATGGATAGCTAATCGTTGGTTGCATCAAGTCCACGTAAGTCCGGTGGTGGTTCAGGGCGATGTTCCGGACGATGGCATTCTGGTCGAGCGTGGTGGTCGAGTTCGTGTCCAAGGCGACCCACGGCGTGCCCAGATAAAGAATGTCGCAGTCCGGCGCGGAATTCGTCCACCAGTATTCGCACTCCACCATGCGATTGCTCGTGCCAGAACTCGAATCCGTCGGCTCTTTCATGTGCCACACGAGCAAATCCGGCTGAAGCGCCGAAAAAATCGGCTCCCGGATGGCGAGCGGCACGTTGGTTACCGCGCTCAATGGGATTCCGCCTTGATCCATAAAGACCACATGAACGCCGCTCGTTTGGGTCATCAGCGCGTGCGGGCCGAGGATGTAATTCGTGCCCGCGTCACTGTCCACCCGGAGCCGGTAATGGTTAGGCGGCAAAGTCAGCTTGGCAAAGTGCCCGACCGGAGTGGAATTAAAGCCATCCAACAACAAGCTTGTCGTCCAAGGCCCGCCATTCGTGGAAACGGAAAGTCGGAATTGCCCACCGGCGGGTTGGGCCACGTAAAAAATCCCCGCCTGGTCACAATAAACGCCTCCGGGAGTCGGCTGATTCTCCCACCAAACCGCTCCGTCAGCCGGCACCCCGGTATAATAAGCATACCAGTATGCACCGCCCGGCACATGAAAGGCCCCGTTCGCTATATTCACCAAGGCGGTGTTGCGGTAGTTGTTCAGCGAATAACCCGCCGTTCCGAAACGACCGATCAATTTGTTCATGAGGTGATAGGTGACCGAACGATAGGAATCGGCCATCGAATCACCGAAGGAAACCACCGTCACGGGGCGTTGCTTCTGTTCCGCGACCGTCCAGAAATGGCGGAGTTCATCGCGGTTGGTGGTGGAATAATCTTGCGCCGTTGCCGCAAACCCCAACGTCGCGCCTAACGCCAACAACATCCGCCCCCAACGCACAACTCTGCTGCCATTCGTCGCACGACTTTCAACCCTCCCCGATTGGACGAGGAAATTGCCACCAGAAATCGTGTTCATGACAAAACCCTTTACCCTGCCCGCGCACCGATTCCAATAATTAACTCGCCTGTCGCCGTTGGT
>CAYHFK010000023.1:0-3037 GCA_964355895.1 uncultured Bifidobacterium sp.
GAGATGTGGGTGCGGTTTAACACGCAGTTCGACACGTTGGGCACACTGAAGCTCAGTTTGCCGCTGGTCCTCGCCCCAGTGATCCTCCTGGCTTGGGCATCACGGCGCGGGGTGCGCTGGCCGCGAGTACAGGGCGCCGTGGCCGCGCGCGTCTTTCGCCGGCAGCTTGGTTCGGCTTGGCAAACCGGCTGCGGAGCGATTGCGTCGCTGCTGTGCGTGCTGTCCGTCGGATTGCCGCTGGCGCAAATTGCGTTGGCGAAACGCACCTGGAGGGAACTGCCCGGCGCGGTGGAGGCGGGCACGGGCGCGATCTGGAATTCGTTCTGGTTCGCGGCGCTGGCGGCGACCGTGGTGATTGCAGTCGCGCTTGCAACTGCGGCAGTCGTTTTTCAACGCAGAGACGCAGCGCGGCGCAGCCGCAACCGAAAGAGGGCCAGGAAGTCCAACCGCAGAGGCACGATGAGACGCAGAGGTTTTGCGTTGAAGTTTTTTCTCTGCGTCCATCGTGCCTCTGCGGTTGGTTGGCTCTTCCAAGAATCTTCGCAGGCCGCGACGAAGTTGGGAGATAGCACTGCAGAGAACGCAGAGAAAACGCAGAGAAGTTTTTCCACTCTGCGACTCTCCGCGTTCTCTGCGTCTCTGCGTTTAAGTCTGGTGTGGTTGCCGTTTTTCATTCCCGGCGTGGTGCTCGGCATCGCGCTGATTCATTTGTTCAACAACCGCGTGCTGGGAGCAATCTATCAGAGCGCGGGCATCGTGGTGCTGGCGTTTGTGATTCGTTATTTCGCAGTGGGCTGGACGGCGGCACGCCATGCGATTGGCGGCGTGGATGCGGATTTGACGGATGCCGCACGGCTCGAAGGCGCGTCGCGCTGGCAGTTGTTGCGCCACGTAGTGTGGCCGCAGATCGCACCGCAGGTTTTCGCAGCGTGGTATGTGGTGTATTTGCTGTGCTTGTGGGACGTGGAGTCCATGGTGGTCATCGTGCCGCCGGGATGTGAAACGCTGGCACTGCGCATTTTCAATCTGTTGCACTATGGCTACGCAGCACAGGTCAATGCGCTTTGTTTAACTTTGTTGGGACTGGCGGTGCTGCCGCTGGTGGTGGTAGCTGCGTACGTGAGAACGCGGCAATTTCTGGCCAACTACTCGCGCGGTGAAGTTGGCCGCGCTCTAACGAACGCAGCCGCGATAACGACTGTGGCGCTCGTGGCTGGTTGTTCGCCTTCGGATTCAAAGAACGAGGCCGCGTTGCAGAGCAAATTATTCGAGCGGGCGCTGGTCATCGGCTCGCGTGGCGTGGGCATCGGTGAGTTTAATAAACCGCGTTCGGTGGCGGTGGATTCGCAGGACAATGTTTACGCCGCGGACATGACGGGTCGCGTGCAGAAGTTCTCGCCAGAGGGAAAGTTCCTTTTGTCATGGCAAATGCCACAGACGGATCTTGGCAAGCCGAAGGGCATGGGGCGTGATCGTGAGGGAAACATCCTCGTAATCGAGCCGCATTATCAGCGGGTAAACCATTTCACGCCGGGCGGGAAATTGGTGGCGCAGTGGGGTTGTCGCGGGACGAACGAGGGGTGTTTTATCCTGCCGCGTGGGATCGCGCAGAATTCACGCAGGGAGTTCCTGGTAAGCGAATACATGGGCGCGGAAAGGGTGCAGCGCTTCGCGCTTCCAGTCCAAAGTCTAAAGCCTAAAGTCCAAAGTCGGTCAGATGGTGGAACGAGTCCCCTCACCCCGGCCCTCTCCCCTTCCGAGGGGGAGAGGGAGGATCGCTCGCCCTTGCTGGTGAATCCGGTCGTGCCTCGTTTGTTGAGCGTCCTTGGCAAGGCAGGTACGGGGCCGGGCGAGTTCAATCGGGCGGAAGGAATTTGCGTGGATGCGCAGGACCGTCTTTATGTGGCGGATTCGTGCAATCATCGCATCCAGATTTTTTCAGCGGAGGGGAAATTTATTCGCCAGTATGGAAGAGCCGGTTCAGGCTTGGGGGAATTGAGTTACCCCTACGACATCGCGGTGGACGCAGACGGCTACCAGTTCGTCTGCGAGTTCGGGAACAGCCGGATTCAGGTGTTTAATGCGAATTGTCAGCCGGTGGAAATCATCGGCGGGCCGGGTGCGGCGCCGGGGCGCTTTGCGAATCCGTGGGGTGTGGCGCTCGACTCGCACGGGAATCTCGTTGTAGCGGATGCGTTGAATCATCGGTTGCAGAAACTGGTGCGAAGAAGGCTTAAGTCTAAAGGCTCAAGTCTAAAGTCGGCGCCGGCAGACGCGCGTTCGGGACTTCAAACTTCAGCCTTCAGCCTTCAGACTGCCGCGAACTAACCATGCAATTCACGCATCCCATCTATCTGCTGCTCGCGCTGCCGGCGCTGGCGTGGATCGTTTGGCTGGCGTGGAAAACGGATGTGCAGATCGCGGTGTGGCGACGCTGGGCGGCGCTGGCGCTGCGCACCATCGTCTGCCTCGCGCTGGTGCTGGCCATCGCGGGCGTGCAATCGCTGTTGCCGGTGGAGGGCATGAACGTGTTCTTCGTGCTGGATCGTTCGGACAGCGTTCCGTCGGCACAACAGGACGCGGCGAAATCGCTGGTCAACCGGATGGCCGGGCAGAAGAAAAAGGAGGACAAGGCGGGCGTGATCATTTTCGGCACGGAGGCGAGCATTGATCGGATGCCGAACGAAGCCATTGACCTGGAAAAGGTCGAGGCGGTCGTGGACACACAACGGTCGGATCTCGCGTCGGCAATTCGACTGGCGACCGCGGCGTTTGCGGAGACGGGGCAAAAGCGGCTGGTGCTGATGTCTGACGGCAATGAAAACATCGGCGACGCAATGGCAGCGGTGGCGGGCGCGCGCTCGCAGGGGGCAACGGTTGATGTGGTGCCGCTGGGCGTGACGCGCGGGAATGATGTGTTCGTGCAGAAGGTTCAAGTGCCGACGAAGTTGAAAAAGGGTCAGCCGTTTGAGGCGAAGATTTTTGTGCAGGCGGACCAAGCGCAGACGGCGACGGTGCGGTTGTATCGCAACGAGCA
>CAYHFK010000023.1:3137-14395 GCA_964355895.1 uncultured Bifidobacterium sp.
GAAACCACGCTGCCGGTGAGCATGGAACTGGACAGCAAAAAAGTTTTGCCACCGGGCGCCGTGGTGCTGGTGATGCACGGCATGGAGTTCGCCAATGGCAATCAGGTCGCGCGGGATTGCGCGCTGGGCGTGCTTGGAGCGCTCGGGCCGGCGGACGAGCTGGGGGTGATACTTTGGGACGGCACGGATCAGTGGGTTTACGATCTGCAAAAGGTCGGTGACAAAAAGGCGGCAGGTCGTGCCATTGCGGGAATGAACCAGGGCGACCTCGGCAGTTTTCAAGGCGTATTGGAGGAAGCTCATAAGGCGCTTCAAAAATCCAAGGCGAGTTTGAAACACATCATTGTGTTCAGCGATGGCGATCCCGCCGCGCCGTCGGCGGAGTTGATGCAAAAGATCGTAGCCGACCGCATCACTGTGAGCACGGTGTTGATTGCGGGCCACGTCGGGCCGCAAACGATGATTGCGATTGCGGAGCAGGGGCGGGGACGGTTCTACAACGTCACCTCGCCGGCCATGCTGCCGCGGATTTTCATCAAGGAGACGGCGGTGATCCTGAAGTCGGCGATCTACGAGGAGCCGTTCAAACCGCAGTTGCGGTCGGCGAGCGAAGTTACCCGCGGGATCGGTATCGCCGAGTACCCGCAATTGCTGGGCTACGTGGCGACTTCGCTCAAGCCGCGCGCCGAGACGCCGTTGCTCACGCCCAAGGGCGATCCATTGCTGGCACACTGGCAATACGGACTCGGACGCGCGGTGGCGTTCACTTCGGACGCGCGGGCGAAGTGGGGGAAAAACTGGCTGGGCTGGGAACGGTATCGGCAGTTCTGGTCGCAGATTGCGCAGTGGAGTTTGCGGCGGCTGGAGAATGCGGATTTCACGAGCGAAGTAGTCGTGGACAAGGGCGAAGGCGTGATCAACGTCGAGGCGCTCGACGAGAAAGGAAACTACCGGAATTTCATGAACCTCCAAGCGGCGGTGGTTAGCCCGAAAGGCGAGCGCATGATGGTGCGACTCGAACAGACCGGCCCCGGCCATTACGAAGCGAAGTTCCCGACGAAAGAAGTGGGCGGGTATTTGTTGAACCTGATGCAGGTGGAGAATGGGCAAGCCGTGGCGGGGCAGGTCGTGGGTGCGAACGTGAATTTTTCGCCGGAGTTCGCCGCCGGTGAACCAAATGTGAATTTGCTGCGCCGGATTGCGGAGACGGGGGGCGGACGATTGCTGGATCCGGGCAAGCCGGACAATAACCCGTTCACGCACGACCGCATCAAGACGAGGCGGCCACTGGATTTGTGGGAATGGCTGCTGAAATTGGCGGTGATTTTGTTCGTGCTGGACGTGGGCGTGCGGCGGATTGATCTCGACCGCGATGAATGGGCCAAGGTGACGGCCAAGCTGCGCAAGTGGGTTTTCTTCTGGCAAAGCGCGCCGCGACCCGTGGAGGCCGAGGAATCGCTGGCCACTTTGCTGGCCAAGCGCGGTGAAGTGCGCTCGACTCGTACGGCTGCCGGCAGCGAAGCGCGCCCGGAATTGTTCCAGCCGCAGGCGACGGTCGCGCCCACGGAGTTGACCGGGGCGGACGCGGGCCGAACGCCGACGCCCGGCGAACGGCCAGCCACCGCGCCGGTGAAACCAGCCGCCGTCGAGCCACTGACCGGCACCACCAGCCGCCTGCTTGAAGCCAAGCGGCGGGCGCAGAAGCGGCGCGGCGACTGAAAGTCTGTTCTCCCCGCATAAGGTAAGAGTGCCGCCGCATGAACTTGCGCTTTGCAACGCGCTTGCTAGTATTGCTGGGGAATGTCGGCGGGTTTAATCCCTCAAGGTTTTTCGACCGAAAGCATGGTGCGGGTTGGATCGGGGGTTGGTTTGTTCGTGCGAGAATTCAGTCGTCAGCGAAGTGGGGGGGGTCAAGGGATAACCGGTTAAACCACCGCTTAACAAACACGAAAGCGCTTCGTTTACCGTTAAGAAGCTCCCCCAATGGTTACATGAAAACCTCAATAATAATCGCTGCCGCGGTGGCACTGGCGGTGACCACAATGTCGTGTACCACAGCGATTCGCTCCCCATCAGGTGCGCAAACTGAATGGAACGAACAATATCGTTCCGAGTTTGAAGTCCCCGCCGGAAAGATCTACACGGGTCGCTCGCCCTATATGCGGAACCTGGTGAAGCCCCCGGCGATGACGGTCGCACCGGCCCCGAAGGTGGCTTCGCCATCCAAGTCCCCGAAGAAACCTTCCCCGATATTTGCTGCCACGATAAAAACAAGTTGCTCCGACGGCCCGGGTCCGATTCGGATGACCCAAGCGATGCCCGCCGAAGTCACGCTGGGTGGCGAATTCGTGGTTGAGTTGAGTCTCACCACCCAAGGCTCCGCGGCGAACGTCGTCGTACGCGACACGATGCCCGTGAACACCAGCCATGTTCGCAGTGAACCTGCCGCCACGGTGGAAGGCGACCACCTCGTCTGGAAACTTGGCAACCTGGACGCTGGCCAGACCCTCAGCGCCAGGGTTTGGTTCAAAGCCGGGAAGGAAGGCGCGATCATCAACTGTGCAACGGTTTCCACCGGTGCGCGCGTTTGCGGCACGACCCTGGTGGGGAAGCCGGTCATTGCCATTCACCAGTCCGGTCCGGAAACTGCCGTGCTCGGCGCCGACGTCACCTACGACCTGCTCATCAAGAACACCGGCACTGGCACCGCGCGCAACGTGGTCGTCACCGATCTCGTTCCGATCGGCATGAGCCACGCCAGCGGCAAGCGGAAACTGTCCTTCGACGTGGGCGATCTCGCGCCCGACCGGCCCAAACCGCTGGCGGTCACCTTCAAGGCCAACCAGCGCGGCCAGGTGTGCCACACCGCCACGGCCAACAGCAGTAACGCGGGCAAGGTCAGCCAAAACGCCTGCACCATCATTCTCGCGCCGGGCCTGAAGGTTGAGAAGTCCGGCACGAAGGAGCAGATCCTCGGTCGGAATGCCGATTATGAGATCGTGGTTTCCAATCCGGGAGACACCACGCTCCGCAATGTGGTCGTGAGCGACCGGTCGCCGACGGAAACCTCCATCGTGGCCGCGCCCGGTGCGACCATCAGCGGTAACAAAGCGACCTGGAACATCGCTGAGTTGAAACCCGGCGCAAAGTATTCCGCCACCATCAAGCTCACCGCGCGGGTCGCGGGCACCTACTGCAACAACGTCACCGCCAGCAGTGGCGGCCTGAGCGATTCCGCCAAGGCTTGCACGTTTTGGAAGGGGATAGCGGGCGTTTTGTTCGAAGTGGTTGACGATCCGGATCCAATCCAGGTGGGTGAAAGCACGACCTACGCGATCAAGGTTACCAGCCAGGGCTCCGCTGATATTCACAATTTGAAGATCGTGGCCCGGTTTGCCGATCAGGTTACGCCGTTCAGTACGGCGCTCGGCCGCATCAGCGGCCAGATCGTGAGTTTTCCCGCCGTGGCCATCCTGGTGGCCAAGCAGACCCTGACCTACACCATCTTGGTCAAGGGTGTCAGCCCCGGCGACTCCCGCAACAAGATCATTCTCACCTGCGAAGAACTGAAGACGCCGGTGGAAGAAGAAGAAAGCACCACGGTTTATTAAACCTAGAAACCAAGGCTGACCGGCCGCAGGGTCTACCAGACGTATTATCCCAATCAAGAAAACATGAAAACTCAAAACCTACTGTTCCCCCTCGTCACCGTTGCATTGCTCGTCTGAACCGCCGGTTGCGACAATAAGAAAGATGCGACCGTCCAAGACCATGGGCAGAGCGCTGCCGACGGAGTCAGCGATGCTCTCAAGAAAACGACTGACGCCGTGCAGGAAACGGGTGCCAAGGTGGTGAATGACGTTGCCGAAAAGGCCAAGGAAGTCGCCGCGCCCGTCAACGCCAAAGCGCAAGAACTGCTGGACTCGGCCAAGCGGCTCATCGGTGAGGGTAAACTCCAGGACGCGCTCGCCAAGCTGAAGGCGTTGAACGGCGAGAACCTTTCCGCCGAGTCACAAGCCTTGGCGGACAGTCTCAGGGCCCAGATCGACAAATTGCCCGGCCCAACTTCCAAAGCCGCCACGGACGCGGCCGCCGCGGCCGGCAACCGGCTCAAGAAATAAATGATTCCTCGCACCCGGGCGCAGTGAACTCTCACTGCGCCCGTTTTGTTTTGCCGTCCCGCTGGGCTCCGGTTTCGTGTCCCATCTCAAAACACTGGGTCCGATTTCAGGACAAATTCCCGCCCTGGGATGGCGTTTTTATTGTTGCTGAGTTCTGGTACCGCGACTGCTCAATGTTGCGGTATGATGACAATTTTATTCACGGCCTTCGCCCTCACCGCGGTGGGCTTGATCACGGAATTGATCGCCGCCAACCATGCCCCCTTCGGTTATGAGGACGAAGCCGGATTTCATTTTGGAATTGAGTCGTTCAGGAAACTGGCCGAACTCGAAAACCCGAGTTGATTTCCGCCGCTGCCGCGGACCTTGCCTTTGTTCGTCCGGTCTTGGACGACCATAATGGCCCGGCCCCCCGACGATTCGTTTGCGGTGCCGGCACGCCATAAACAAACAAGTCCCCTGTCGGTCAAGATGACGCCCGCTGTGTGGCGCGCTTCGCGGACGGGGGGCTTTCGCTTTCAGCCGGGAAGAAATTCGAGTTCCGCTCGCCGTCGCAAGTCCAGAACCCCAGCCGCCAGCGCTTCACTTTCAAAGCCCCATTTTTGTCATTTCGCGCTCCAACGCCAACTGGAACTGTTGCACGTCGGCGGCGGATGGCTTGTAACCCTGCTGCTGCGGCACCACGCCCAGTCGGCCCGACTGATCCAGATACCAGTCGGCGTTCATGCCGTCGCTGAAAGTCACCTTGCCGCTGACCAACGCGCCGGGCCGTGCGAGTTGATCCACCGACAGGGAAACACTGCCCGCCGTTGCTCCCAGCGGGAGCGGCGTGGATGTGGCCACCGGCGATTCGACTGGTTGATTCGGCGCGGCGGTCGGCGCGGCCGCGGGCGCGGCCGGTTTGGGCACTTCGGGGTCCTTAAGCTTTAATTTCAGATCATCCACCAGCAGCCGCACCTCCATGTAGGTCAGCCGCACGCCCAGTTCGGCCGCGAGCCGCTTCTGGACTTCGGAAATCTTTAAACCGTCGGCCACCCAGCTAGTGACGGTCTGTTGTTGGGCTTCGTTCAAATTCATAGCATCACGGGCGGCTATTTTGCGGGCTTCCTGCCGGATGGAAATGAAATTCTTTCCGCCCAGTCAGCCTGGGTGACTGGTTTGGCCGGCGGAAATTGCGGGCGGCGACGGTTTGCGCCGGCCCAATCCATCCAGTCCAAGCTTGGTTTCGTCCTCGGTCCGGCTAGAATTCCTCCATGCGCATCCTGGCTTTGGATCACGGAACAAAACGCGTCGGTGTGGCGGTGAGCGATGAAATGTACATTATTGCTCAACCGCTGGAGTATATCGCGCCCGAGCCATTCGCGGCGTTCCTCGCGCGCCTCAAGCAGATCATCGGCGAGAAGGAGGTCGGCCAGATTCTCGTTGGCCTGCCCCGGAACATGGACGGCAGTTATGGTCCTGCGGCGCTCAAGGTGCAGGCGTTCGTGGCCGTATTGAAGGACGCCGTGACGATCCCGATCAAGCTTTGGGACGAGCGGCTCACTTCCACCCAGGCGCAACGGTTTCTCATTCAAGGCGGCGTTCGTCGCGACCAGCGTAAAGAGAAGGTGGACAAGACGGCGGCCGCGATTCTTCTGCAGAGCTATCTCGACAGCGGGGCGGCGGGAGCGCTGAAGTAATGGGAAAGCAACCGGCCAACCGGCCAACCGGCCAACCCCTCGGGGCGGAGGGGACGCTCAAGTTCAAACTCATCATCGCCTACGACGGTACGGGTTACGAAGGCTGGCAGGTGCAGAAGACCGGCACGGGCGTTCAGGAAATAGTTGAAACCGCGCTCGCAAAATTATTTCCCAGCCGTCCGCGCCTGCATAGTTCCAGCCGCACCGACACCGGCGTCCACGCGCTCGGTATGGTGGCGCACTTTGAAGTGCCCCGCGCTGAGTCCCGGATGTCCCTGCTCAAACTCGGGCTCGCGCTCAACGCCTGGCTGCCGGCGGACATCCGCGTGGTGTCCGCCCGCCGGGCGGCACCGGATTTTCACGCCCGTTTCCAGGCGCAGGGCAAACAATACCGCTATGTGGTGTGGAATCACCCGGCGATGAATCCGTTGCTCCGCGCGACCGCCTGGCATGTGCCACGGCCCCTCGACGTGGCGGCGATGCGCGTCGCCGCGCGACTGTTCGTGGGGCGGCACGATTTCCAATCGTTCACGGCGAATCAGGGTTACACGCACGGGACCACGGTGCGCACCCTGACGCGGTGCGACGTGAAGCGTAGCGGAGCACAATTTACGTTCATCATCGAGGGCGACGGTTTTCTCTACAAGATGTGCCGCGCCATTGTGGGCACGGTGGTGCAGGCGGGTCAGGGAAAATTTCCCCCAACCGAAATCAAGAACATGCTCGCATCGAAGGACCGCCGCGTGGCCGGCGTGAATGCGCCCGCGCAGGGATTGGTGTTGTGGAAGGTTTTTTATGGCCGACGGAAGTAGCCAGTGTTCAGTATTCAGTTTTCAGTGCCGCACGGATCGGCGGCAAACCAGGCCGCGGCGCAAATGACCGAACACTGAACACTGAATACTCTCCGCACCATGCACATTGTCCTCGTCGAACCTGAAATCCCGCCGAACACCGGCAACGTCGCCCGGCTCTGCGCCGCCACCCGCACCACGCTCCATCTCATCGAGCCATTTGGCTTCAAGCTCGACGACGCACAACTCAAGCGCGCCGGGATGGATTACTGGCGGCACGTCCAATGGCATCGCTGGGCGAACTGGCGGGCGTTTGTGGACAGACTGCCGGCGACTGCACGGCTTTGGTTCATCGAATCCGGCGGGCCGAAGCTCTACACCGAGGCGCAGTTCGCGGCGGACGACTACCTCGTGTTCGGTCGTGAGACGGCGGGTCTGCCAAAATTGTTATTGGAACAAAACCGCGAGCGTTGGTTGCGCATCCCGATGTTCAATGAGCAATCGCGCTCGCTGAATTTGTCGAACTGTGCCGCGCTGGTGTTGTTCGAGGCGTTGCGACAACAAGGATTTGCCGGCGGAACTTGAGTTGATGGCGGCGTGACCGCTGACGACCGGCAAGGCCGCAGGCCCGAATGGCTGCGCCCCGTTTTCTCCCTCGACGCCGCAGCAGAAAAGTCGCCGACGGAATGCGAAACGAGGAGCCGTGCGGGATTTTTTCTTGCGGTTACGCGATTTTCTCCTGAGCCTACTGTCACTATGAAGCCATTTTTGTTACTGCCGTGCCTCTTTTTGTCTTTTGCGTCGGTGCTGCCGAATCCGGTCGCCGCCGCATCGCTCGAACTCAAAAAGGGCGACCACATCGCTATCATTGGCAACACGCTGGCCGACCGGATGCAGCACGACGGCTGGCTGGAAACGCTCATCGTCACGAAATTTCCGAAGGATGACCTGGTCTTCCGTAACCTCGCGGTGGCCGGTGATGAGGTCGTCTTCCGCCATCGTTCGGAAAATTTCGGTTCGCCGGACCATTGGCTCACGAAGACCAAGGCGGACGTGATCTTCGCGTTCTTCGGCTTCAATGAATCTTTCAAGGGCGAGGCGGGGCTTGACCAGTTCAAGCAAGACCTCGACAAATTCGTCAAGGACACCAAAGCCAGGAATTACAGTGGCAAGGGCGCCCCGCGCCTGGTCTTGTTCTCGCCGATTGCCAACGAGAAACTCAACGACCCGAGCATGCCGGACCCGACTGCGAACAACGCCAACTTGCAGAAATATGCCGCAGCCATGGCCGCAGTGGCCCAAGCGAACGACGTGGTGTTCGTGGACCTGTTCGACATCACTCGGCGATTTCTCATTCAGATGAAGAAGCGCAAAGAGCCGCTAACGTTTAACACAATCCACCTCACGGAAGCCGGCAACAAGGCGCTCGCGCCGGAAATTTTCCAGGCTTTGTTTAATTCTGAGCCGCCAACGGGTAATTTCGAAAAACTCCGCGCCGCAGTGAATGATAAGAATGCCGAGTGGCACGCCCGCTACCGCACGGTGGACGGTTACAATGTTTATGGCGGTCGCTCGAAGCTGGAATTTCCCGTGGCCGGCAAAGACTCGCCAAAGATTACCAACTACGAGGTGATGCAGGAGGAGATGAGCCAACGCGACGTGAAGACGGCCAATCGCGACTTGCGCGTCTGGGCCGTGGCCAAGGGCGGCGACCTCAAGGTGGACGATTCGAATCTACCGCCGGTGAAGACGCTCCAGTCGAACAAGCCCGAGGTTGCGCCGTTTCTGAGCGGTGAGGCGGCCATCCAACACATGACCGTGGCGAAGGGTTGCAAGGTGACCCTCTTCGCCAGCGAAGAACAATTCCCCGAGCTTGTCAGCCCGGTGCAAATGGCGTTCGACACCAAAGGCCGCCTGTGGGTTGCCGCCTGGCCCAGCTACCCGGAGCGCACGCCGACCAGCACGGTGGGCGACAAGCTCCTCGTCTTTGAGGACACCAACGGGGACGGCAAGGCCGACAAGGTCACGACTTTTCTCGACGGCCTGAACTGCCCGACGGGCTTTCAGTTTTACAAGGACGGCGTGCTGGTCATGCAGGCGCCCGACTTGTGGTTCGTGCGCGACACGAACGGCGACGGCAAGGCGGACTGGAAAGAGCGCGTGCTGATGGGCATGGACTCCGCCGATTCGCATCACACGGCCAACTCCATGGTGCTCGACCCCGGCGGCGCGACGTATCTGAGCGACGGCGTCTTCCACCGCACCCAGGTGGAGACCGCGATGGGGCCGATCCATAACGACGACGGTTGCATCTACCGTTTTGAGCCGCGCACCGGGAAGTTCGAGCGCTACGCTCCCTACGGCTTCGCCAATCCGCACGGCCGCGTGTTTGATTACTGGGGCAACGACATCATCACCGACGCAACCGGCAACGCGAACTACTTCGCCCCCGCCTTCAGCGGCCACCTCGACTATCCGGGCAAGCACAAAGGCCTGCAGGAATTCTGGAAGCGGCCCTCGCGGCCGTGCGCCGGCACCAGCATCATCACCAGCCGGCATTTCCCGGAGGAGTTTCAGGGGAATTTCCTGAATTGCAACGTCATTGGTTTTCAGGGGATTTTCCGCGTCAAGATGACCGAGGAAGGCTCCGGTCTGAAGGGCGAGACCATCGAAGACCTGGTCAAAGGCGACAACGACAAGATCCCCAACTTCCGTCCCTCTGCGGTCGGCGTCGCGCCGGACGGCTCGATCTATTTCTGCGACTGGGCGAAGGAATTGATCGGCCACATGCAACACCACATCCGCGATCCGCATCGCGACAAGTCCCATGGCCGCATCTATCGCATGACCTACGAGGGCCGACCGCTGCTCCCGCCGGCGAAAGTTGACGGCCAGCCCATCGCGAAGCTGCTCGATCTGCTCCAGGTGCCGGAGAACGACGTGCGCACGCGCGCGAAAACCGAACTGAGCAAGCACGACAGCGCAAAGGTCATCGCCGCGGTAAAAAAATGGACCGCGACCCTCGACCCGAAAGACAAGGACTACGAGCACCACCTGACCGAGGCGCTTTGGGTGCATCAGTGGCACAACGTCGTGGATGAGGAACTGCTCAAGCGCCTGCTCCGTTCGCCCGATCATAACGCTCGCGCCGCCGCGACCCGCGTCCTCTGCTACTGGCGCGACCGGGTTAACGACCCGCTCGCGCTGCTTGAAGTTCAGGTTAAGGATGAGCATCCGCGCGTCCGCCTCGAAGCCGTGCGCGCGTGCAGCTTCTTCCCGACGGCCAAGGCGGCGGAAGTCGCGTTGGCCGTGCTTGACAAGGAAGCCGATCCGAACAAGCCGGATTACTACATCAAGTACTGCCTCGACGAGACCATGAAGCAGCTCGACAAGTATATGAAGTAGGTGGTTGCTTTGCCTGGTGAGTTTGTGAATTTCGATTCAGCCTCCCAATTGGGAATGCGCCCCGTCCGAAGGGATAGGGCGGGGTGCATGTTGTTTCGCCTCTTTGGTGTTGCCCTCGGCTTACTGCTCGCTGTTACGCTGACATCACCCCCCGTCCGCGCAGCTGAGGAGTCAACCAAGAGCGCATTTTTTCTCCCGAAAAGCCCAACGGCGGCGGCTTACGTTCTCGGGCGGCTGTCGAACAAGGAACTCACCGAAGCGCCGCGCAGCGAGTTTGTTTACGTCGCCCTGCTCAAACGCAAAGGGCTGGAACGGAAGTATCGCGTTGAAGCGCTCGAGGGGCTCGCGAAAGCCCGCAGCACGGACCCGTTGACCGAGTTGCTGGGTGGGCTGCGGGAACTCGATCAGAAGGGTGAAGAATCGGAACCGGTGCTGCGCGACCTCGCCGTGATTCTGCTCCAAGCCAAACCGGCTGACCTTGCCGCCCGGCGAGGCGATCTGGAGAAACTGGCCAGCGAAGCGCAATTACCATTGACCCGCCAGATGGCTTACGGGGCGCTGATTACAGCCGACGCTTCAGCCGATAAGATCTGGCCGCAGGTGGAATCAGACCCCGCCAAGCTGTCGGATTTGCTTCTTTCCATCCCGTTGCTCCGCGATGTCAACCTGCGCGCCGGGTTGTATCCGAAAATCGAGCCGCTCCTTCACAAAGCTGATCCGGCGGAAGTGCGCCGCGCGGCCATCACGGCCATCGCCACGGTGCCCGACCACGATGCAGAGACTTTCAACACGCTCGCCGCATTGGTGAAGTCGGGAACGGAACGCGCCGCCGCGGTCGCCAGTCTGCAACGGCTTCCGCGCAAGTCGTGGCCGCAGGAGCCGGCAGAAGCGTTGAGCGCAAGCCTCGTCGCTTACCTGCAAAGCGTGCCCGTGGATAAACGCACGGAACCGGAGGTGATCAGTGCGTTTCAGTTTGCCACCGACCTGGCCACGTTATTGCCACCGGACAAGGCCAGCGCCGTTGGCAAGACCTTGCGCGCGATCGGCGTCAGCGTCTTTGTCGTCCGGACGATTCCCGAACAGATGCTCTACGACAAGACGCTCATCGTCGTCGAAGCGGGCAAGCCGGTGGCGATCATGCTCATCAACGACGACGCCATGCCGCATAATCTCGTGGTGGTGACGCCCGGAGCCGTCGAGGAAATTGGCACCGTCGCCGAAAAAATGCCGCCCGAGCCGGACGCGCAAGGCCGGCATTACAC
>CAYHFK010000023.1:14495-18314 GCA_964355895.1 uncultured Bifidobacterium sp.
GCGCGCGGCAAGGAATTTTTTACCAAGCTCGCTTGTGCGGGGTGCCACAAGCTTGGCCCGGAGGGAATCAATTACGGCCCCGACTTGACCGATATTCTCAAGCAGTATCAGAACAACCGCGCCGAGGTCCTGCGCCAGATTCTCGAACCATCGCTCGTCATCAGCAACCGCTATCGCAGCGTCCAGTTCGAGCTGAAGAATGGCGACGAATTGCTCGGCATGATCGTCAAGGAGGACGCCGAGAATTTGACCGTGCAGTCGGGACCGTCCGATGCGCTGATTCAAACGCTGAAGAAATCCGACATCAAGACGCAGCAACCGCAAGCCTCCTCGCCGATGCCGCTCGGTTTGCTCAACCTGCTCTCGAAGGAGGAAATTTTCGACCTTCTTGCCTACCTGGAGTCCGGTGGCAAACTCCAGCCGCACGAGCATCAACATTGACGCTCCGGGAGTTCCCGCAAAAACTTCAATCGCTTTGGCATTGCCTCGTCCCAATCCAAGCGCAACACTCCAGCAACCATTGAACTAAAAACCAAAAATGCAAAACTCAAAACTCAAATCCACGCCACCGCTCGCCGGCCTTCGCCGGGCCGAAGCCGTCCCCTGGGGCGCGGCCAGTGGCTTCGGCCCGGCGAAGGCCGGGGTCTGCCGTTTTTTAATTTTGCATTTTGCATTTTGCATTGGCCTGGCGCTGGTCTTTACCAACCTGGCGTCCGCCAAAGACCGGGTCGTTTACCAAGGCCACGGCGGCCCGGGCCAGGGCAAACACATTGTTTTCCTGAGCGGCGACGAGGAATATCGTTCCGAGGAAGGTCTGCTGATGCTGGCGAAACTGCTCGCCACGCGGCACGGGTTCAAATGCACCGTGCTGTTTGCCATCAATCCGAAGGACGGCACGATTGATCCGAACACGCAGACCAACATCCCGGGCCTGGCGGCGCTCGACTCCGCCGATCTGTGCGTGCTGCTGCTGCGCTTCCGCGAACTGCCCGACGCGGACATGAAACATTTTGTGGACTATCTCAATCGCGGGCAGCCCATCATCGCCCTGCGCACCAGCACGCACGCATTTGCGTACGGACGGAACAAGCAGAGTCCGTATGCGCGATTCGACTGGCAGAACAAGGAGTGGCCCGGCGGTTTCGGCCAACAAGTGCTCGGCGAGACGTGGGTTAATCATCACGGCGACCACGGCAAGCAGAGCACCCGCGGGATTATCAACGACGAGTTCAAATCCCATCCGATCTTGCGCGGCGTGACGGATATTTGGGGGCCAACCGATGTTTACGGCGTCGTCCATCTGCCGACCAGCGCGCAAGTGCTCGTCCGGGGGCAGGTGCTCAGCGGCATGCAGCCTGGCGATCCGCCGGTCGAAGGCCCGAAGAATCATCCCATGATGCCGTTGGTTTGGTTGAATGATTACACGGGCGAGTCGGGCAAGCCGAACAAGATTGTGGCCACGACCATGGGCGCCGCGACGGATTTGGAGAGCGCGGGCTTGCGGCGATTGATCGTCAACGCCTGTTACTGGGCGGTCGGCCTCGACCAAAATCTTTCCGAGCCGGTCAATGTGGATTGGGTCGGCGAATACAAGCCGACCGGCTTCGGCTTCGGAAAATTCAAGCCGGGCGTGAAGCCGGCGGATTTGGAGTGACAGGGTTGATCGGGCCGGCGAAAGATGGCGCTCAATTCACTTCCGCACGATCCGCTTTATCTCATGGGCAATTTGCGAACAAGGACGAACGGGAACGCCGGCGGGAACCTGTCCGTCGGTTTTTCGTCGCCGGTTTGGAAAAATGTTTTCGCAAAAAAAGCTTTTCTGTTTGACCGGCTCCGCGATTTGCGATAACCCAAGCGAGCTTTCTTCTTGCGAGTGGCAGAGGGGGCGTTGAAACCAAGTAGCAAGATGCTGAAAGGCAATTCATTTTTGGCGGTGGATTTTGGGGCAGGCAGCCTGAAGCTGGCCGAGTTCGAAGTGAACGAGGCGGGCGGGCTGGTGCTCAAGCATTACGCCATCAAACCGCTGGGCCTCGAAGGCTCGCAGGAAACCAAGCGCGAAGCCCTGATCCTCAAGACGCTGCAGGAGACCATTGCGGAAAAAGGGATCAAGGCGAAGGAGATCAACGTTTGCGCGCCGGGCTTCCACGTTTTTTCCAAGTTCGTCAAACTGCCGCCGGTGGATGCCAGCAAGGTCACGCAGATCATCCAGTACGAAGCGCAGCAGAACGTGCCGTTTCCGCTCGCGGAAGTGGTGTGGGATTACCAGATCATCGGAACCACGGCCAGCGGCGAACTGGAAGTGCTGTTGGTGGCGATCAAGTCGGACATCGTCGAGGGTTTGTTCCGCACGGCGACGGCGGCGGGTTTGCAGTTGCAAATTTGTGATGTTTCGCCGGCGGCGCTGTGCAACGCGTTTCGCTACAACTACGGCGAGCTCGAGGATTGCACCATGTTGCTCGACATCGGCGCGAAGACGAGCAACCTGTTGTTCTTCGAGAAGGGCAAGGTTTTCTCCCGCAGCATTAATCTGGGCGCCAACTCCATCACGCAGGATTTTGCGAATGAGGCGAAGCTGAAGTTCGATCAAGCGGACAAAATCAAGATTGACGAAGGTTTCGTGAGTTTGGGCGGCGCGTACGAGGAGCCGGAAAACCAGCATCAAGCGGCCATTGCCAAAATCGCGCGGCAGTTCATGACGCGGCTGCACATCCAGGTCAATCAGACCATGCAGTTTTATCGCGGGCAACAGGGCGGCTCGGCGCCGCAGCGGTTGTTCCTGTCCGGCGGCGCGTCCATCATGCCCTATACGGCCCAGTTCTTTGCGGAAAAGCTGAACGTGCCGGTTGAATACTTGAATCCGTTCCGCAGCGTGCAGATTGATCCGGGGGTGAACCTGGAAGAACTCGCGCGCGTGGCGCATTCGCTGGGAGAAGTGGTCGGCCTCGGTCTGCGGAACATGGCGAACTGTCCGGTGGAGTTGAATTTGATGCCGGACAGCACCCTGCGCTGGCAGAGCTTCAACCAGAAGAAGCCGTATTTTCTGGCCACCCTCGGCAGTCTGGTGCTGATGGCGCTGGCGGTGGGCTTTTTGTTTGAGAAACTCGCCGGTGTCAAAAAGGATCAACTGGAGAAAATTCAGCCGACGATTGAGCAGTTGACGGCCAAGGAGAATTCGTTCAAGAAAGTTCATGGGGAACTCAAGCGGACGCGCGACAATCTGGAACAGGAATCGTTGTGGCTGGAGGAACGATATTTTTGGGCGGACATCCTGCGGGAAATGCGCGGCGCCTTGATTCGGGCGGAGGACACGACGCGCCGCAAATTCGGCCACGACACGGGGGTGTGGATTGAGACGATGAACTCTCTGGCGCCGCAGGGCTCCGGCAGTTTTGACCCCAATTTGCAGGGCGGCGCCTCGGCCGAGGCGCCGGTGCCCGGAGGTAATATGATGGAATCCCCCGCGTTCCGGGCGCGCTATGGCTTGGTGGAGGGGCGGGGTCGGTATCCCGGGGGCGAAGGCGGCTTTCCTGGACTTCGCCCGTCAATGGGTGAACCGGCGGCGGGCGCACCGGTTGCGGGTACGCCCGCGGGAAATTCCAATCAGGTGGCAACCGTGACCCTTGTGTGCCGGGGCGTGAGTCTGACGCAGGCGCTGTCGTCGGGCAATGCGGCGTCCGCCAATACCGAGATCGCGTTTGCGTTCGCCGAGGCGTTGAAAGAGAGCCCGCTCTTCGATGCCACCGAAACGCAATTGACCCAGAAAGTAACCGAAGACGAAGCGACGGGCACGTTCACCTTTGGGCTGACGTTGAAGCTCAA
>CAYHFK010000023.1:18414-23916 GCA_964355895.1 uncultured Bifidobacterium sp.
TGGGCGTGGCGGGTTTCTACAACTTTTCCGGCTGGAAGCACAACGCCGATGAACGGGAGAAACTCAATACAGCCTACGAGGAACTGAAGCGTCTGAACACGCTCAATCCGCACCCCGGTGGCGGCAAGGTGGACAACATCAAACTCGCCCGGGAGCAGCAGAAGGAATTGCGGGATTTTATTGCCAAGGCCGCGCGCCATTTCGCGCGGATCGCGGCCATCCCCGATTCGACCAACGTGTCGGGCAAGGAGTTTTCTTCCGCCCTCCAGCAGACCATTGACCAGTTGCAGCGCGAAGCGACGAACAACAGCGTCATTCTGCCGCCCAAGTACAAGTTTTCCTTCGAAGCCCATCTCGGCCGGGTGCAGTTCGCCGCCGGCAGCCTGGCGCCGCTGGCCGTGCAATTGGGCGAGGTGAAAATCATCGCCAGCATTTTGAATCTGGCCAAAATAAACTCCCTCGATGGCATCCGGCGCGAACGGGTGTCGGTGGATGACAACGCCGGGCCGCCGACGGATTATCTGGACACAAAATCCACGACCAACGAGCTGGCGGTGATCACGCCGTACGAGGTGACGTTTCACTGCTTCACCCCGGAACTCGCGGCGGTGCTTTCGGGCTTGGCCGCTTCGCCGCATGGGTTGCTGGTGAAAAGCATCAACGTGGAGCCGGCGGCGGTAACCCTGCTGTCGGAGTCGGTGGCGGCCGCGGTGGCGCCGGTTTACTATGCGGCCCCGACCGCGGCGCCGGTGCTCGGGCGGGATCAAGATCAGGCCTTCAGAGGTCGTTACGGTTTGGCGGGCAAAGATCGCTACGGCCCAAGTGTGGCGCCCGCAGCGCCGGCGGCACCCATGGCCGCACCGGTGGCCAAGCCAACCGTCCAGACGCTGGTCAAAGAGCGGCAGCTCAAGGTCACTATGCTCATCCACGTGGTAAAGCTCCTGCCCCCCAAATAGCCCGCATGGACTTGCTCAAGAAACATTACGAAAAAATCCTCCTGGGCGGCGTGCTGCTGATTCTGGCGGTCAGCGCGGCGTTGTTGCCCGTGATGATCTCCGGCGAACGGGACGATCTGCGCTCGAAGGCGGATGCGATCATCAACCTTCCGCCCAAGGCATTGCCGCCACTCAACCTTTCCACCCAGGAGGTGACTTTGCGTCAATTGGAAGCCGGCCTCCGAATTGATCTGGCCACCACGAACAAGGTCTTCAATCCGGTTCTCTGGCAAAAAATGCCGGATGGCCGCCTGATCAAAGTTCAGACCGGCGAAGAAGTCGGGCCGCGGGCGCTTGATGTCACGAAGCAGACGCCGCTCTATTTCACCGTCACTTGGGATTCCGCTTCCACCAACGATGCGGGCGTGGTGCGCTACGGCATCGGGGTGGAGCGGCCGGCCTCGTTGGAAGTTGCCAAACGCCGGAAGAAGCAATACTTCGCCAATGTCGGCGACAAGAACGACGCCTTCCAGTTGCGCGAAGTTAAAGCCGCGGCGGACGGCGGGATGGAACTCGTGCTGGACCTGACCGACACGGGCGAGACGGTGAGCCTTTTCAAGGACAAACCGTTCAAGCGCGAGGACGGTTACACGGTGGATCTGAAATACGATCCCGAAAACAAAAAGTGGACGAACCAGCGGGTCGGCGGCGCGCTAAAATTAGGCGGCGAAGATTACAATATCGTTGCCATCACCAAGCGCGAACTTGTAGTGTTGGCAAAATCGAATCAAAAAAAGACGCCCGTTCCGATCGCGATCGAAGCCACAAAATAATTAGCAGCAAGTAACAAAGTCACCCCATGACAAAAGCAGCAGCCTCCCTCGGCATCGTCATTCTATTGGCGGCCACCGCCATCGCCCAAACCCAGCCGGCGGCCGTTGACGATGCAATCAACGTCGCGGTTCGCCGGCAGGCGGACCAGATCACCCTCCACCAAAAAGTGGCCGACGCCCGGGAAGCGATGGCCCGCCACGATCTGGTTGCTGCGGCCAAGCTTTACGACCAATCAGTTGAGTTGGCCGTCAAGATCGGCCCCAAAGCCGGCCCGGATGGGGTCGAGGCGGTTCAAGGCTTGGTGACCGTGCGGCTCGAACTGGCCGAGCAAGCCCGCAAGCGCGGCGATTACCAGGAAGTGGAGACGCAGTTGGCGCGCGTTCTCAAAGTAGATTCCCAAAATCCGGTCGCGATCGCTGCCAAAGCCGTCAATGATCGAACCCTCGCGGAACGCCGCGGGCTGGATCCTTCCCCCGCTGCCTTGGAACAGGTGGCCGTCGCGAAGAAGGAGAAGGTGGATGCGAACACCCTCGTCCAGGACGGACGCGTTTTGCTGGAGGCGGGCAAGTTGGACGCGGCCGACGCCAAGCTCAACGCCGCGCTCAAGCTCGATCCGTCGAATCGTGGGGCGTTCTATTACAAGGAGCTCGTCAAGGAATACCGCTACCAGGTGAGTCAGAACAAGCAGAACCAGGACAGCCGGAAGGCGATGCTCGAAGTGGCCGATGCCTGGGAACGACCCACCAAGGGTGGCTTGCTGCCGGTACCCAATCCCTACAATGGCACCAATACGATTTACACGGGCAAGGGTCGCCAGGCGATCGTTCACAAACTCAATACGATCAAATTTGACACCGTGCAATACGACGGCTTGCCGCTCAGTGAGGTAATTCGCCTCCTGAGCGAGGAGGCTCGCAAACGGGATCCCGAAAAGAAAGGGATCAATTTTATCATCAATCCCAACGCCCCCGCAGCGGGGGCGGGCGCTCCCGTGGCGATTGATCCCGCGACCGGTCTCCAGGTGGCGGCGCCGCCGACGGAAGCCGTGGACGTGGGCGCCATCTCCATTAAGCTGAATTATCCGTTGACGGATATCCGATTCGGCGACGTGCTCAACGCGGTGGAGCAGGTGGCGGAAAAACCGATTAAATTTTCCATCCAAGACTTTGCGGTGGTGGTTTCGCTCAAAGGTCAGGAGATCACGCCGCTGGCCATGCGGATTTTCAATGTGGACCCGAACACCTTCCAACAGGGACTGCAGGGCGTGGGTGGCGCCAGTTTTGGCGACATCCAGACTTCCTCCGGCGGCGGCGGCGGCGGTAGCAGCGGCGGCGGCGGCGGTAGCAGCAGCGGCGGCGGCGGTCAGGGTGGCGGCCAGGGCGGCAGTAGTACTTTGTTCATTCCCCGCGTCAGTGTAGCCGGTGGTTCCGCGCAGGGTGGCGGCGGTGGTCAAGGGGGCGCTCAAGGGGGCGGTGGTAGTACTGGTGGTGGTATTGCCGGCCTCACGACCACGAACGCGATGGAATCCGTTAGCGCGGCCGTGCAGAACTTTTTCACCACCATGGGCGTGGATTTGCGGACTCCGCCCAAGAGTGTGTTCTGGAATGACCGCAAGGGTCAGTTGATCGTGTATGCGACGATGGAGGACTTGGACCGGATCGAGCAAGTGATCCAAGTGCTGAATGTGGCCCCGCCGCAGGTTAACATCAAAGTCAAGTTCACTGAGATTACGCAGAGCGACTCGCGGGCGCTCGGGTTCGATTGGTTTCTGGGCAATCTGCTCATGGGCAATCGGAATGGCACCGGCCTTCAGGCCGGCTCTGCACCGAGTTATGTCGGAGTGCCGAGTGTGGCCAATCCCGAGGGTTCCTTTCCGGGAAGCTTTGTGAATGGCACCTCCATTCCCGCCTCGGGCTCCGATGCGCTTTTGACCGGCGGTCTTCGCAATGCCGCTAACGCGCCGGCCCTGGCGACGTTCACCGGCATCCTGACCGATCCACAGTTCCGCGTCGTCATCAAGGCGATTGACCAGCGCAGTGGCGTTGACCTTTTAAGTGAGGGGGATGTCACCACGCTCAGTGGTCGGCAGTGCCAGATTCAAACCACGGAACTCCGGACGATTGTAACCGGCACGAGCCAGAATACAGGCGGCCAATCCGGCTCGACGGGCAACACCGGCACGGGCAACACCACGCTGCCTAATCAGGCGGTATTTGCCACCCCGCTCACCCAGATCATGCCGTTCGGCCCGACGATTGATGTGGTGCCGTACGTTTCGTCCGACGGTTGCACGATCCAGATGACGATCATTCCGACCTTGAGCGAGTTTGCCGGTTATGACGATCCCGGCCCGTTCGTCCCCACTGCCGTCACCGGGGGCGGCGTTCCCATTACCTCCGTGCTGCCGTTGCCGAAATTCCGGCTGCGCCAGGTCACCACCAGTTGCATCGTCTGGGACGGCCAGACCGTCGTCCTGGGCGGGTTGATCATCTCGGAGATTACCAAGACCAAGGACAAGGTGCCGATCCTGGGCGACCTGCCGCTCGTTGGGAAACTTTTCCGGAGCGAATCTTCGGTGAACAATCGGAAGAATCTGGTGATCTTTGTCACGCCGACGATTATTGATCCGGCGGGCAACCGGGCGCACGCGGAAGATGAGTTGCCGTTTGCCCAGCAACCGGGCCGCGTGGCCATCGAGGCCAGTGCAAAATAAAGAAGGCCGCACCGCAACCGGCTTTTTAATTTGTAATTTTGCATTGTTTCCGCCTCCTGGTCGTTGACGGTCACGCCTATGCGTATCGGGCGTTTTATGCGATCCGCAGTCTGAGTTCGCCGGCGGGCCGGCCGACGAATGCGGTTTACGGGTTCATCAAAATGCTCGCGAAGATGCGGGCGACCGTGAAGCCCACGCACGCAGTCGTGGTGTGGGACGGCGGGTTGAGTGCGGAGCGGCGGGCGGCGCTGCCGGAATACAAGGCGCAGCGGCCCGAAATGCCGGCGGACTTGGAGTCGCAGTTGGATGAGATCGGGCGGTACCTGGCGGCGGCGAATGTGGCCTCGTTCTGTCGGGCCGGAGTTGAGGCGGACGATTATATCGCATGCGTGACGCGCGCGGCGAGGCAGGCGGGCCGCGTAGAACAAGTGGTGAGCGGGGTCGCGGTGGCGGGCGCGATACCGGAAGCAACCAGCGCTGGGCCGGACAGGGTTGACGCGGCGGGTTGGGAAGTGGTGATCGCCAGCGCGGACAAAGATTTTATGCAACTGGTCGCGCCGGGGATCGGGTTGCTGAATCCGAATGACAAATCGGAAACGATCTGGACGGCGGCGCAGGTGCGCGCCAAGACCGGCGTGGAACCGGAACAGATCGTGGATTGGTTGAGTCTGGTGGGCGACAGTGTGGATAACATTCCGGGCGTGCCGGGGGTGGGGTCGAAGACGGCGACGGAATTGTTGCGGCAGTTTGGATCGGTCGCGGAACTGTATCGGCGGTTGGACGAAGTGAAGTCGGCGCGGATTCGCGCGGCCCTTCAGGCGGCGGCCGCCGACGTGCGCCGCAATCAGAAACTGGTGCGGTTGCAGGATGATTTGGACTGTGAGTTTTCGCCGGCGGCGCTGGCGGAACAACCGGTAAACGCCGGGCGGCTCGCGGAACTGTTCGGGGAGTGGGGCTTTCGCTCCCTGCGGGCAGAACTGGAAGCGGGTCGGACGCGGCAGGAAAATTTGCTTTAGAACG
>CAYHFK010000024.1:0-23638 GCA_964355895.1 uncultured Bifidobacterium sp.
CCAGCCGCCACATCGTCTTCAACCTTTCCCGTCCCGAGAAATCCGTGCTCCTCCTCGCACCGCTCGCCAAGGAAGCCGGCGGATGGGAATTGTGCCGCGATCCGAAGACTGGAACGAGCGCGAAGGTTTTCGCCAATCGCAGCGATGCGGACTACCAGGCGCTCCTGGCCATGGTCACCGCTGGCACGGATTTCCTGACGGAGCACAAGCGGTTCGACATGCCCGGGTTCGTGCCCCGCACCGACTGGGTTCGCGAGCTGAAACGCTACGGCGTGCTGCCCGACGAGGTTAAGCCCGGCGACGTCACCGACGTTTACGCCGTCGAGTCGAAGTATTGGGAATCGCTCTGGCATCAACCGAAGCTCCCGCGGCAGGCGAGCCAGTAGGACAATTCAGCGGATGGATTGAGTCGTGCGGGTGATCGCCAGCAACTCAGATGTTAATCGAAAAAAACAACCGGCTCATTCGCCCAGTCGATGATTGCCAGAGTGAGCGTGGCGGGCGGCGACAACTGCGGCGCGGGCAGGCGTGTGCGCGAATCCTGACCGATTGAACCCGTGTGCGCTTCGCCCGGCCCGCCTCAAGCCAAATGCTGCCGCCGTCGCGACAGATCAACTGTAAGCATTTTTTAGTTGCCCACGGCTACTTCACCGTGACCAGCTTCACATAGTCCAATCCGAACATGTAGCTCTGGACGGCTTTCGCGTTTGCGCCGGTGATTTCGACGGCGAGTTTGTGCTGGCCCGCCGCCAACTCATGGAGGCCGAGCTTCACCCCGCTCAAGGGGACGACATTCGGGTCGTAAAGGTCAATCGGTTCGCCGAGCTTCTTTCCGTCGAGCCATAGCTGCACGATCCCGTAATCTCTCGCCTTGGTCAGTTGGGCCGAGACTTCGTATCGGGCCGAAGTTTCGACGGGCAGGGCGAGTTCGAGCCGGTCGCCGGGCTTGGCGTCCGTCCACCAAAGATGCGCGTCGCCGCTCCACTGGCCGCCAAAGCCGGTCATGTCCTGTTCCTGCGGGTTGCCGCCGGTCTTGGCAAGCACCTTCAGCGCTTCGCCCTCGATCACGCCGGGGATTTTCGGCACCACCGGTTGCACGTAATAATTCGCCCGCTCCGCCACCGGCACGGCCATGTATGGATCGCTGCCGCCCGCTTCGAGATACCAATAAACCGTCGAGGCATACAGGGCAGGCTTCGCGTTCGCGTAGTACTTTTCGATGTCCCCCTCGAACGACTTCTGAAACGGAATCTGATCGGCGATGTGAAACCGGTTGACGGAGATGTGCCCCTTGCAGTTGCCGGAGTTGAAGGTCTGGTTGTGCAGGGGATGGAAAAACAGCGCCGGGCTGCTCCACGCGTAACCGAAATAATCCTCCGAGCCAGTGCCGAACGTGGAGGGAAACTTCTCGCCGTCCACAAAAAACTTCTCGTCGCCCTCCCCCCACCAGCCCCCGCGTGGACTCCAGACGTGCAGCATCACGCCGACGAACCGCCCGCGCCCGGTGGTCTTGAGTAGCGGCCAGTCAATGGCCCGCTCTTTTTCCGTGGGCAGGAATTGGTCGCGGTGCCATTTGGCGTGGAAGCGGGCGAGCTTGGCGGCATCGCCTTTGAGTGGCTCGTGGTAGATTTCCAGTTCCAGCTTGCGAGACTCCTTGCCGTCGTTGATGACTTTCACTTCGGCACTCTGGCCAAAGGGCATGTACCAGTTGGCATACCACCAGCCGTCCTCCGTCAGGCCGCAGGGAAAGGCGCGGGATGGATTCGCACCCGGCGCGGTGCCAAAGAAATCGCCGAACGGCACCCAGACGCTCGGGGACGCTTCGCCATCCCAACGAATTTGAAGCGTCAACTCGCGCAACGCATCCCGATCCGCCGGGGAAGCAGGCAGATCAACCTTTGCGCGAATCATGGTAATGGCGCGGGGGCCGTCCAGTTTGTCGGCGATCACACTGCCGGCTGCACCGATCCGTTCGTTGACGCCCGTCTTCGCGTAACGATTGCTTGTGGCGCGGGGGCCGGAGTTGCGCAACCGTCTGTCCGCTTCATCGAGCGCAGCGTTTTCTTCCGGTGACAACTCCCTTTTGAACGTGGTCACCTGCGTTTCTTTGGGGAAGGTGGTGTAAACAAACTGGTAGTACTGGCCCCAGCCGGGATCGGCGACGATCTTGCAGGATTTCTGATAGGGGATGGGCGTGTAGTTGTTGTAGCCATTGGCGGCGGTGGTGTGAACGAGCATCGGGCGCGTGAAGGGGGCGTGCTGGCCGTCGAAATAGCCGGTGAACGGCAAGTCCACCGCTGGCGCCGTCGCGCCGTCGAGGTAAATGCGCACGTGGCCTTCCTTAACCGTGGCCGACCAGATGCGCCAGAGGCAGCCCGGCCCTTCCATCTCGGCGAAGACGGACTGGTCGCCCTCTTTGCGGATGATCCCGCCGCCGTCGCCGTTGGCATCCCAGCGGACATATTTGCCCGTCGGCTCGTCGTATTGGCTGGCGCGGTCGTAGCTCGACCATTGTCGGGTCGTCTCGCCCGGCGCGGGCAGGGTCGCGAGATGCTCAAGGTCGGTGAGCCGACTTACGAGGTCAGGATAGGTGAACTTTTGCTGCGCTGAAGCCGATGGCAAAAGCGCGGTTCCCAATGCCAGAAGTAACGCTAGTCTTCTCATGTCGTTCCCTTTCGCTTCGGTTCTTCCCAAGCCAGATCAGGATTAGGCCCGTGACCTTGGCGTGGCAAGCAACTTCCAAGGCAACTTTCAAGGCAACGGTTCGGCCAAAAACGCCAGCACTCCGGTTCAAGTTCCAGCGTCGTCACCGGGCAGGAGTGTTTGCGAATTTCCACGGATTTGAAACCGCGGCTGTTTGTCCATCACGCTTGATGCCGTGGCAGTTCTTCACGCCTATCCGAGGTCGCCGGTGGTCATCCGGTCTTATCAGAGGAACGAGTAGCCATGCGGGTGTGCCGAGGTGGGCCTCATGTCGTGACAGAAAAACTCGTCTCCCGGTTTCCCGGGACGCTGGCGAATCTGCGGGCTGCCATGGCGGAGTTGACCTCCTCCGGGGCTCCGAGTAGGGTTCCTTCGTGATGTTCGCACAGCGCCAATTTGGAAGCCAAAAAACCTCCGGTTTTTTAAGGGAAGCTTGCGCGGATTTTGGTCGCCACTTTCATACCACCTCGGCACTTCATCAGCATGCCGGAGGATGCAGCATCGAAAAATGCGGCTTCGTAAGCAGCGCCAAACCAATCACTTTTAAAAGCATCCGTAGCTCAATTGGATAGAGCTTCTGACTTCGGATCAGAAGGTTGTGGGTTCGAGTCCCTCCGGATGCACCAATAAAACAGCCAATAGATTCAACGGTTTCGTGAGGTTTCCACCCTGAGAAGAAAGCGTTAAAATAAATCGTCTGCGCCACTTCTGCGCCACTTCTGACGGGTGAGTCCGTGCTTTGCCACTCCTTTGCCACTTTGCCACAAGCGACGCCTTCAAGAGCCACGATGCCCGCCACGGTGTCGCAGTCTCGCCAATGTGCAATTTAGAGAGGGTTGGTTGGTGATCGTCGGTTCCGTTTTTGCACCGACGATCCTTTGGTGGTTTTGGATTCGGAGGTTTCGCCTTGGGCGTTGCACGGAGCAACTCCCCCAGCCGGCGCTCCGCCACGGCCCGCGCCAGCGCGGGCGTGCGCTCGACTTGCTCCGCAAACTTCCCGGCTCGCTTCACCGTATTTTCACTGACCGCGTGTTGCACCGCGAACTTGGCGGCGGTAGATGGCAAGCAAGGGTCAATTTGCACTTTGCTTGCGCCGCCTTTTGCTCCGGCTTCCGCTTTGGTTTTCTTCGCCCGGTTATACCTTCTGCCCAGGAGCAGCTTGAAGGCATCGGGCGTCAGGTTGCGCCGGCCAAGCTGGTTGGCGCGATCGGTGTGAACTGGCCGAGAAGCTGGCCGAGGCGCCACGATGCCCACCACGGCATTTTGTTTATCCCGGTGCGATGCCAAGGAACATGGTCAACGGCCTTGTTGTGCCTCAAACAGCGCGCGGCGCGGCCTATTGGTAGAAATCGGCTTCGCTGGATGCGATTACAGGCGCTTTGATTTTCTCTGAGGGTGAACGGTGCGGGACAAAAAAGAGCCGCCAGCGGTTTGCCACTGACGGCCCGCGGTGAGAATGAAGGCGGCTTGGGGAGTGAAACCCAAACCGCCCGTGTGCGACTCACCATCGGTTTCCCGATGTGGTTGGAGCCGCGGCGATGGGAGAATCCCGCCAAGGAGTCTTGAGAACCTCGACGGGTAAGACCATCGCTGAAACTACGATCAGAGTAATCCGCCAAGGCACGCAAATGATGCGCTTCTCCTGACACCAAAATCAACGAAGCGGTGCGCGTAGAGCTTGACCACTCGGTTTGCGGCCAAGGTGATTTCATCAACGACAAGATCGGTACTTCCGAAACTCGCAATAATGCAATCGTTCCACGCCCCCATGAAAATACAGGAAGTTTGCGTGGTGGCTGTGCCCGTCGTGAGCAGCGTACTTATCTGATTTGAGCACTCCGACCTATAACCGTTGACCTTGTTATCGGTCGGATTCCAAATCGGCGTGTCTGTGCTAGCAAATCTCGCCGAGGTGCGGAGCGCGCCACGGTGTGAGCTTCTCATCAAATACGCGAGGCTCGAATCATCGACATTGGCTCCGGCGATCGCCGTTTCCAGTGCGACAAGTTTCGCGTATGCGGTGATGCCCAACGTGGCGAGCGCGATGCCATCGGTCGCGGCGTTCACTGTGCCGATACCCGTTGTGCCGGCAATGCCGGTTGGTTCGGTGCCGCCGCCCCCGTGGAGAGCGGCCAAATCTATGGCCAGGGCGAGGCTCTGCGTCATGTCATCTCTGACAATGGAATCAATGCTCGGATTTCCGGTCAAAAGCAGCTGTTTGGAATATTGCTGAACGCTCGTGATCGCTTTCGGGGTCAACGTCAGGTTGGTGAAGTTGACTGCGGTCAATGTACTGGCCGTGGTTTCGGCTACCCAGTTCGCCGTGCCCGCACCGCTCTGCCGCGGGATGAAAGTCGGCCCGTTCAATTGCAGAACGCGTGCGCCAAGGTTTATCACTTGGGAACGATTGCGGAGTAGTTCAATAAACTCGTTTCCGGCGACCGTGTTCTGCACGAGGAAACCGCCGAGGGTTGCCGTGCCGGCAACGTGATTACGGAACGCTTGATCGGGGATGAAGATGCCCTCTGGTTTCCGCCCGTGCTTCAAGCTGATTTCACGGTTGAATTCGCCTTCGATGCCGTCTTGCTTCCCGGACAATTGTCCCAGGATGGCGCGGCTGATGGAATAATTCTGCCAGTCCCTCGGCTTCACGTCGGAGAGCGGCGTGACGTAGTTGGTGATCGGAGCGGATTGCGGGAGGTAGCTGAACGCCTCGGCGCGGAACTGCTCGATGCTGTGACCGTTGGCAATGGCGCGTTCGGCCATGACTCCTACGTTGGGGATTTTGTCGGCAAGACCCTTGGCGATTGCGCGGATTTCCCCGCCGGATGTGGTTGTAAAGTTGTCTGACATAATTTTGATAGATGTTGAATGATTAACGGAGCGGCCAACGCCAACGGATGTGTCGGCGGGGATGCTGACCAATGAAACTTCGTAAGGCTGCCAGGAAAACCGCAGGACTCGATTGTTCATCTCGTCGCGGGTCTCGCTAAGTTGCTTCACAATTCGATACCCAACGGAAACGAGTTTTCGGATGCCATCCTTCACGTCCGCGAATACCTCTTGCGCTTTTTGCGAGTTACCGAAACGCACTTTCGCCCGCCCCTTGCCGCCGCTGATGCGGGCTGACTCGATAACGCCGACTTGCTGGTCGGGGTCGTGATTCAGGAGCAACGGATGCCCGTCATTGAGGCGGGACAAATCCACGTCGGCGGGGTCGTGCGAAAGAATTTCGATAAAGTCGCCACGGTCAACCGGCTGCTCCGAGGAAAACGAAAGTTCAACGGTGCGATTGCCTGCGGCCCGGGTTTCTATCTCAAAACTGCGATGCGATAATTCCATAACTGCCCTGGTTGGGTCTCTTAACTGTTGGGAAAAATTGGTGCGTTGAAGCCGGGCTCCCGTGTTGCCCGTCTGCGCCAAAAACGTCAGCCCTTCCGGGGCTTCGGATTAAGAAAACTCGGCTCGCCGTCAGGCTTGCCAGTTTTGCGGAAGTTTGTCGCGAGCTTCTAACGGAAGATTGTCCCGGCCCCATCCAAGGGATGCCGTTCCGCCCTTCAACTTTGGCCGGTCGTCAACGAGACTTCCTCGGCACCTTGACGACGAGCATGGCTTTACGCCAGAGCCAGGCCGGGTTTGCAAATCCATCTGCGGTCAACCGGGGGATGCGTTTAGCTTTTGGTTTCATTGGTGATCTCCTTTTTGAGTTGTGCGCCGAACATTGTCCCGGCTTCGTTGAGTTTGTTGATGACGGTTTCGCGGTCTTCAACCGAAAGATGCGTCATCCCCATGACCGTGCTGGTCATCGCGGCCAAACCACGAAGCAAAACTTCCAAGGCGTCGTTGAAGTTCACAAGTCGCCCGTCCATCTCCGCGCCTTCCATTTCGAGGATGGCGGTTTCCGCCAGCAGCTTTTCCAAACGCGCGGCGTCAAGTTCATCCGGCTGCGATGCGTCGCGGTAGTGCTGGATCAATCCGCGAACGCACGGGCCAAGCTGCCATTTCCCGGCACGCGGCGTCGGGATTTTGCCAGAATCGGAAAGTTGCCTGAGCCGGCGTGAACCCAGCCCGGAAAGCTGTTCAATCTCGGCGGTGCTGATAATTTTCTGAAATATCTTTTCAGCTTTGCCGGAAGTTGGCACGGCCCGCGCCGCGCGTAGGTTGGCGCTGGCGGCGTCGGGTTTCTTAGACCTGTTTGCGGTGCGGTTTGGTCATAAAGATTGAACCTTGCCCGTGCAGTGAAACGGCGCCGGGAGTCTGCCACCATGGCAGGGCCCTCCCGCGTCTACCCGAGGCGTGTACGACCCCCGGAAGGACCCGAAAATTCACTGTGGCACGGTTCATGTCTCATGCGTGCATCGTGTGGCCGGCTCGCTTGTGTTGTTGAATCGCGCGCAACCTCGCGGCTTGGCGGTGCTCTTGGTTTCGCATGTTGCGTCCTTGGAATACTCCGTTGGTGAGGTCGCGAAGTTCGTTGCAACGCTGTTGCAGCGCGGATCTGGTTAAACCAAAGCGCCGTGCGATGGCCGCTTGCGAGCCTGTGCAATCATCGAAAAGATGCGGTTGCAATGTCGCGGCCAACGCAATGCCACGCAACCCGATGGTTTCAAGGCTCGGCGATGAACCCACAAGCCAGCGCACAACATCGGCGAGCAAGCCGCCCGCGGTGGCGAACTTCGCGTCGTGCTCGGCGCGGGCCCGGCTCTCTGGCGTGGAGGGTTCTTCCCAACCTAGAGCGCGGTCATGCGTCTCGGCGGCGGGCGGAAAGGCGATGGCGACCAGTTCGCCATTG
Organism: uncultured Bifidobacterium sp.; assembly: GCA_964355895.1. Taxonomy (GTDB): domain Bacteria; phylum Verrucomicrobiota; class Verrucomicrobiia; order Limisphaerales; family JADLHS01; genus JADLHS01. Next base: position 7,496 of record CAYHFK010000024.1, read on the forward strand.
ACGGTAAAACCATTTAGGTCTGGGGCGTGGTGAACCGGGCGGTGCGAAGTCTCGGCGTGCCAATTCTCGCGGCGCTCGGTTTCGCCGTGCGCGTAGTAACCTGGAGATAGGTCGCTGAGTGTTTGCAGCGCGTCCGTCATTTTTTTTGAATCGAGGCGTCCGGTGCGTTTTCCGTTTTTGATGACTGCCAAGGCGCGGGTTTTTCTTTCGTCGTTGGTGAGAGCCATTCACTAAAGGAAGTTGTGTCTACGCGCTCCCGGCAAAGGTCGCACTGGCAGCGCGGCGCGGCGTGCGGTGGCGTCGCTGTGGCGTCCGGTTGCTCCGCGAGGGTCAAAGATGCGGCGCGGGGCTGAATGAGTTCGGGTTGGGTAGTCATAATTTTGGGCTACAAAGCGACTACGCTACTGCTCCTCGCCTTACATATAGGCGAGTAGCGTAATAGCGTTGCGTTAGAGTAGCGTCGGAATAGCGTTGCAGTAGCGTAGTAGCGTTCATGGTGTAAGACTCCAGAATCCAAGGGCTTGTTTCTGAATGACGCACGCTACTCTCATTTTTTCCATGCGACGGCGTGCGCCGGATTCCTTCAAACCGCAAATTTCGCCGAGTAGCGTAGTAAATTCGCCATGCCGCAGAGCCGATTTGCCTGACTCTTGGAACACTGACTCGGCGTCTGCACGGTAGAGGCTGCGCTCGGATTCCAGTTTGGCGGCGAGGGCGGATTCAATGCTGACGTGCATCTGGTGTTCTTCACTCCACGCAAACCGCGGCCCCCGGTCTTTGGTGATCGGTGCGCGGCGGTTCTTCTCAGACCAAACAACGGTTGCCTCGCCGTCTTTGTCCAAGCGCAGATTCGTTTCGGCCTTGCGTTCAAACTGCGAGCCGAGATGCCCTCGGGTTTTCTCTGTGCCGGGGTTGAAATGAATCACCCCAAGAATCGGGCAATGAAACTTTATGGCGAGCGCATGAAGCTCGGCCACGAAGTCGTTACACTCGGCTGGGTCGTTCACGTCACAAACAAAGTCGCCTATGCCGTCGAGGATCATGCTGTGAATTGAACCGCACTTGTCCGCACCGGATTTGAGCGCGTGGCGGATTGCCTCCCGGCATTGATTCACGCTGAATCCGGTGATGAACGAGGAACGCAACCAAGTCGGCGCGGGTGACTGTGCGCGGAGTAAGGTGCGCTGGATGAGTGCATGGTGATCGTATTCACTCTGCTCCGTGTCGAGGTGAATCAATGCTCCCCCGGCATGGTTGGATGAACGCCAGCCAAGGCAATCGGCCATCTCCGAGTGCGTCATGACTGATGACATTCCGGCGGCAATAAATGAAGATTTCGCTGCCTTTGGTGGCGCTGAAACACTGGTGAGATTTCCCGGCGTCGAGACTGGGACGCCGGCCAGCGTGAACCTGGGGGCGGGCTGCTCAATGATCTTCGCGGCGTCGAACGTCCGCGCCTCAATTTGAGATTCCATGCCCGATGACTCTCCGGCGATACCTTCAAGTGTCTGAATCAAGTTCCGGGCGACGGCGTGAACCGCTTCGGGATGATCCTGCAATTCCTGATGCGCCTCGCCGATGATCTGGATTGTTTCGCGTTGCTGAAACGCTTTGCACAATTCAATCGCCTCTTGCTCGGCAATGGAAATATCGAGCGCGCTTTGGATTAGTTCCAAGACAAACGCGGATGAGTCATTGAAGCTCACCGCCTGCATGACACTGACTTGGTGAACCGGCTTGCGGTCGCGGAGCAACTTGCGGATGGCGACGGCGGTGGAGGCGTGCCGCTGGTCATCGAAACTCTCCGGCGCGTAATCGAGCAACCGGGCGAGGTGCGGGGGGAGATTCTGCCCGGCGTTTTCGATGATGCTCCCGAGCACGATGGATTCCGAACCGTTGAGCGCGGTTGAATGATTGCCGGTGCGCGCCGGGGCGGGAAAACGGAGGTGCGGTTTCATGCGGCCCTCCATGTCTCTGCGTATTGGCGCAGCGTCTCGCGTTCCTCAGCTTCAATAAGCTTGGTTTGCTGCCATTGATACGGGTCAATATGTTGCGTGATGCAATCGCGCACGATGCCCTTCAAGACCGCTGGCGGCATGGTGTCAACCTCGACGCAACCGCCAATCCACTCCTTGCCGCGCTTGTCATTTTTCTTCATGGGTCGCGTGGGCAAGTTATGTTCAACGATCTGCTCCGGGGTGATGGCGGCAATCTTGGTCGGGATTTGCGCCACGAAGGCCAGCCACAAATGAGCGGGGGCAACATCGGATTCCAAAACGATGTAACGGAAAGCGGTCAAGGATTCTTCGCTGCGGCATGATGGCTCGTTATTCCGGCGCGGATTCGGATGCCATAAACCGTCCACCGGATTGCAGAGAAACCAGATACCCGATTGAAAGTCGCCACCGTCGCGCATCGCATCGGGGACGCGGCAGTCCATCGGGTTTGTTACCGTGACGGTCCATCGTGGATTCTTCGTCTTGAACACGTCGAACGTCTGGACGATTTCGCCGGGCTGATAAAGTCGGGAGAGAAACGAAAGTGCATTTTGTGTTTCCGGTCGCATTGGCGATCTCTCCCACAACCAATGCCGCCAGTTCGCCGGCATGGTGATCTTGGCAGCGGTGGCGCGAAGCCGGGCTTCGTCGTATTTGATTTCAGCCAGTGAAACAGGGCGCGGTGCGTTCGGGTATTTTCGCGGAGTGCTGTTGAACGTCGTTTGCTGATACACTTTTGCCACCGCCACTTCGATTTCGTTCGCCGGGCTGGGTGGCCGGGTGATTCTCGCGGCGATGAATTGAACAGCGGCGTCCTCTGTCATCCCGCATCGTCGGCAATGATGCGCTGCGGACATCTGCCACGAATGGACGCCAGACTTTGCCGGCGGGCATGGCGGCAGTTCGGTGCGGGGCGCGTTCACCGGATGCCTTTCTGGTTGGCGTGTTTCGCGAGGGCTACTTTACCCCGTTCTGCCATCATCAACTTTGTGGGCAAGGGCAAACGGGCATAACTTTGCGCGGCGGTGTATTCCCGCACACTCAACCCACCTCGGGGGATCATGCCGGGGAACTGCGCGGCGATTCGGACGCGGACGTTCTTCTCCATCGTGCAACGCGGTTCTTTGTCCAGCGGGTGCGGCGGGTGGGGATCCAGCGGGCAGGCGTTCACGGAGCAACCGTCCCACCTCGGGCAGAGCATCGCGGCGGATTTCACGCCGCGCCTTTCGCGTTGCTGCGGTAGGGCAGTCCGGTGGCGAGGATTCGCCGGGCTTCGGCGGCTGGAATTCTCCATCCTTGTCCGAATTGCAGGGCGCGAATTCGCCCGTCATGGATTGCACGAAGGACAGAGCCGCGGTGATAGGCAATCAAAGCCGCAAAGGCTTCGACGGTGAGCGGTGGCTCAATGGGCAGAGTTGCAGCGGGCGCTGCTGCTTCCGGTAGCGAAGTGTTTTTCTTCATGGCGCAAAGTTGCGCCATGCGTTGCGACTAAGCTAAAGGCTCATTACTTGGAAAGTAATCGTGTCAAGTTGGGCAAGGCAGAGGGATGTTTGGTGAGCGCGGAAACAAGTAGCTTGTGATTGGCTTTAGCAATGGATGCGGCCTTCCGTCTCAATCGCTCCGGGTCAATACTTCCTGCGGGAACCACGCCGTCAAGAATTTCAACCTGCGGCCACGATGGCCCTTTGCTGCTCCGGTTGCGACCGGGCTTGATATTCTGAATTGCGCGCTGTTCATCAATAAAGTTTCGGAACGCTTCAACCAATGTGTTGTCCGGCAAATCGAGTCGCCAGACGGACGGCCAAGTGTGGCCCGCTTTGAACTTGATCCGCTCGGGCGACTGTTCATAAACCCAAGTTGATTCAGACCTGGGGAAAAGCTCTCTGAGGAAAGCTCGTTCGCGGGAGTCGAGGTCAACGAATGTTGGCAGTTTGACGTTGCCATGCCTGCGCGCCAATTCGTAAGCGTGCGCTGCGCCCTCTTGGCCGTCCTTCCAAAATGCGTCCAGAAAAAAACTAGCGTTGCCTTCAGGGACTTTTGTTGTGCCGTATCCCTTGCCTTGAATGAACGTGAACGCGGTTTGTTTTTCTCGCCACCAATGCGATTTGATTGTCTTTCTCTTGTGCTTTTTCATGGCTTCACCTTTTCTTTTCCGGCTTCGGGTTGCGGGTTCAACATCGCGCCGATCTGCGGAGCAACGCGGCGGCGGTTTTCGGTGTAATAAGCAGCAGTAACGGCGATGCTGGAATGTCCTAGCTGTCGGCTGGCGGTGTAAATGTCGGCGGCTTCGCAGATGAGAGAACCAAACTCTTTCCGCAGTGTGTGAATCGGTTTGTTGGTGTTGATGCCGTGGGCGCGGAGCCACTTAATCAGAGCGTCAAACGTAACCTCGGCGCGGTAGGTGGTAACAGCGGCGTTCGGCGCGGGCTGGCGGGTGCTTTCGAGGACATAAAGAGCGGTTGCCTTGTCGCGGAATTGTTCAAGCTCGGCAATCAAGCCGGCGTCCACGAATACCTCTCGCTCGCTTGAATCCGTTTTCGCCGCAAAGGTCGCCGTCGTCATAACGCAAACGGTGTTTTCCTTGGCGTCAATATGCTGCCATTGCAGGTTATCAATCTCGGCACACCGCAAGCCCGCACCAAGAGCCAGCAGGAAGGCTTTGTAAGCCTCGGGTTGTGTCGGTGCTAATTCGGCCTTGGCATCGCGCAGAAGCCCGCCAGCCTTCACCGTCGAGATATAACGGGGCGGTGTGCCCACTTCGATCTTCACGCCAGCAAACGGATTCGGCAGTGATTCAAACGGCAACTTGCGGCTTGGTGCAATCAAAGCCTTGGCTTGGCGCAACGTCGAGGCGGCGGTGATTCTAGCTTTGCGTTCGGTGAGCGGATTGCCTTTGGCGGCGGCAATGCGTTTGTCGAGGGTCGCTTGAAGCCGTTTGGGTGTGAGTTTGTCGAGGCGGATTGAATCAATCCGCTTCAGCCAGGCATCGTGTCCGCCCGTCTTGTAATCATAGCGCGCGGCGGTTGCCCTCACTCCGTAGGTTTCAGCAGCGAGCTTGCGGAAGGCACAGACATACCCACGCAACGAGCGTGGGCTAACATCGGCGGACAGGCTCGCGGCGGCGACAACCTCGCCCACGGTAGGCACGCCCTTGGCGGTGTTGCGGTCTGGGTCAAACTCAGCAAGCGCAATCGCCCAACCTGCGGCTTTGACGCGGGTGTAAAGTTTGGCGGCGGTGCGGGCGGCTTGTTCTTTGTCATTCGTGCCCAGCGCGATTTCCTCGCGCCGTCCCGCGTGTTGGATTCGCGCCCGGAATTCTTGAATCTCGGCGGTCTGCCCCGCGTGGTCATAGGTGCGACGAAATACCCGTTCGCGCCAGTGTGCGGGGGTGAATTTCGAGGCGGCGGAAAGTGGCGCGGATTTCTTCTGCGCCACTTCTGCGCCACTTTCTGAGTCTAGCGATGTTGAGGGATGTTTTTTCATGTTGTCGTCTTTCGTGCTGAATAGCCTTTGTTTATCGGTGTTTCTGTCGTCACCGCTAAACATGCCGCAACACCGCTTTACCGTCAAGAGCGAGACTTCGGATCAGAAGGTTGGGGGTTCGAGTCCCTCCGGATGCACCAATAAAACAGCCAATAAAATCAGTTGCTTTGCGCCAGCACCGCACTCTCGCGCGCACCGCCCTGACCAGTTCCTGCTGCTGGACCACCTGAATGACCTCGGGTGCGGGCTTCACACCCCCGGCCCGTACAACCCCGCTCACCGCGTGAAAAAGGCGTTCGAGTTCCTGAACTTCGCCCGCATCCTCCGCCCCGGTCTGGTGGGCCACCGCGCGGTGCAGGTTCAAATCATGAAAGAGCGTTTGAAAATGCTCCCATTGAGTTTGCACCGCTTGATGCACCCGGTAGTTGGCGATGGCTTCCTGCACCAGGCGTTTCAACTCGGCCAAGTCGGGGGGGTTAGGCAGGTAAACCGTCGCATGCAGCCACACCGCCGCCGCCGCCGAACCCACGGTCGGATCCCCGGTCATTAGAATCACCGGCAGGCCGGGCGCCACCGACGGCAGCTCCGCCATCAGCTCCAGTTGCCGGTTGCCCGGCATGTTGATATCCGCAATCAGCAGATCAAACCGGGCCCGGCGCAGGGCCTGGAGGGTTTCCGCCGCATTCGGCACCCAGGTGCAATCGTAGCCGGCGGCCGCGAGGAATTCTTCGAGCGCCTTGCCCACCATGACTTCATCGTCGGCAATCAGGATGCGGGCCCGCGCGCGGGCCCGCGCGCGGGCCCGCGCGGCCCAGCCCGGCGAGGATTTCGGGCACGCGTTCAAACTCCTTGGATTTCTCAAAGAAGTGGTCCGCGCCCAGAAAGCGGCAATGCGCCTCGTTTTCGGGGGTGGAAAAGTTGGTGAGCACGATCACTGTGCAGGCGGGCCGCGACTTCTTGATCGCCTTCAGCACGACATAACCGGAGCCTTCCACCAGATGCAAATCCAGCACCACGGCGTCCGGTTGCAGTTCGTAAAAGCGCGCGAGCGCCGTCGCCACCGTCCCGGCTTCGCCCACAATCGTGGCGACCCCGGATTCTTCGATCAAACTGCGGACCCGCTGGCGGATGGGCAGCGAATCCTCCACCAGCAGGACGCGGACGGTTGGCGGACTGGTCAGATTCTTCATGCCGTCATTCTGGCCGGGGCGGCGCTCCGGCGGAAGGTGGAAAAAACTGAAACCGGTGTCCGTCCCGCTGGCAGCGGCGTGTCAGGTGAAGGCCTGACAAACCGTTTGGTCCTGTGCCGGCTAAACCGGAACCGTGCCGAAGACTTTCAACTGAAGAGCTTCTTTCCAAACTGTAGCAGCGGACGTGAGTCCGCTCTAATTTCCAAACCATTTGAGCCGACTCACGTCCGCGGCTACGGGGTTTTGAAACTGCCTCTGAATGTTACGGATTAAGTCCCCGAACCCTCTCCCGCCGCGGCCGGGCGCCGCGCGGCTATTCCACCAGCCGATGCTTCAGGGCGTAACGCGCCAGTTCCACATTGGTAGCCAGCCCCAGCTTCTCGGAGACGCGGCTGCGATACGTGCCGATAGTCTTCGCGCTCAAGGAAAGATCGGCCGCGATTTCCTTGAGGGTCCGGCCCGTGGCCACCAGCCGCAACACCTCCAGTTCGCGGGCGGAAAGCGTCTCATGCGGCGCGGTCGCCCGCCCGCTGCCCAAGGCCGTGGCCAGTTTCTCCGCCAGCACCGCGCTCACGTATTTGCCGCCGGCGAGCACCTTGCGCACGGCGATCAACATTTCGTCCGCCACGCTGGCCTTGGTCAGATAACCGGCGGCGCCCAGCTTGAAGGCGCGCACGGCAAACTCCTCCTCCGGATAGGAACTCAGCACCAACACTGCCGCCGCCGGGCGCAATCGCTGCAACTCCGGCAGCAGCTCCAGCCCGCTGCCGCCCGGGAGATTGATGTCGAGCAACACCAGATTCCATTCCTGCGGCACAATCAATTGCCGCGCCTGCGGCACATTGCCCGCCGCGCCGAATTCGGCCTGCGGAAACTCCTCGGCGAGGAGCGCCTTAAGCCCGCGCCGGAAAATTTCGTGATCATCCACCAGGAGGATTCGCATCCCCGGGCGCTCCGCAACCTCCGGTTTCACGAAGGGAAAACTGGTTGGGTCCGGCTTTGGCTCGGATTTGGTTGTCATGGCAATGGCAAATGGCTTTTCCGGGCTGGCCCCTCAAGGCTGGTCCCCCGTTGGCGCGAACGCCCCGCTGCGCGGCACGCGCACGGTCACCCGCGTGCCCCGCGGCTCGCCGCGCTCCCAGGTAATCGTGCCGCCACAGTGCGCCGCCCGTTCCCGCATGCCCAGCAAACCCAGCGATTGCGGCGCGGTGAAATCGGCCGCCGCCATGCCGCCGCCGTTGTCGCACACTTCGAGCACAAGGCCGGCGGCGTTCGTTTCCAGGCGGAGACGCACCTCGGTGGCCTGGGCGTGGCGTGCCACATTCGTCAACGCCTCCTGGCAGATGTAATACAACTCGGTGACCAACTCCGTTGGCAACGCCGGTGCGGACTCCGCCACCACGACCTGGCATTGAATGCCCGTCCGCTCGTGGAAATGCCGCCCCTTCTGCTGGAGGGCGGCCCCCAAGCCCAGACGATCCAGCGCGCCCGGCCGCAACTCGGCGGCGATCTTTTGCACGACGAGGAGGGTTTGATCCGCCAGTTCCGAGGCGGCCACGGCGCGGTCCAGCAACGGATGGCACGCCGGCGGCAGACTCGGGTCCGCGAGCTTTCGCTCCAACCAACGCACGTCCATTTTCAGCCCCGTGAGCAATTGCCCCAGCTCATCGTGAATCTCGCGCGCCACCTGGATGCGTTCCGCCTCCTGCGCCCGCTGCAACCGCGTGAGCAGCGCCCGCAATTGTTCCCGCGATTCCGCCAATTTTTGTTCCGCCGCCTTGCGCGCGGTGATGTCTTGAATCGTGCCGCGCATCATTCGGGGGCGACCTTGGGCATCGAATTCCAGCCGGCCCAAACCGCCCACCCAGCGCTCCGCCTGGTCGGCGAGGCGGATGATACGGTATTCCTTGTCGAACGGCTGACCCCGGCCCAGCACTTCGTTGGCAAAGTAGTCAGCCATCATGGTCCGATCGTCGGGATGGATCAGCGCCACCCAGCCGGCGACCGAGTGGTCGTAGGCTCCGTCTATCCCCAACACCTGATCCAGCACGTCCGAACTGCGCCACTGCCCGGTGGGAATATCCAGGACATAACTGCCCAAACCCGCGATCTTCTGGGATTCTTTGAGGGAAGATTCGCTCGCGCGCAAGGCCATCTCCGCCGCCTTGCGTGCGGTGATGTCGGTGACCATTGCCAGCGCGCCGGCATACGCCCCGGTGGCGTCGGTAATCGGGTTGGTGGCTAACAAAGCCCACAGCGTGGAACCGTCCTTCCGGCGGAACCTGAAATCGTGTTGCTCGGCAATGCCCTGTTGGCGGCGCTCCAGATTCGCCGCCGCAATGGCCCGCCCCGCTTCGTCCATGAAGTCCTGCAACGCCCGCCCCTGCATTTCCGCGACGGTGTACCCCAGCAGTTGCGCCATCTTCGGATTGACGAACGTAGTCCGGGCCGCGGCATCAATTTTCCAGATGCCTTCCTCGGCCGTCTCCACGATGCGGCGGTAGCGGGCTTCGCTTTCCCACAATGCCGCCTCGCTCTTCGCCCGCTCCCGGCGGAGGCGCAAGGTCTGGAGGCCAAAGGAAAGGTCGTCGGCCAATTGGGTGAGCAGTTCGATTTCCCCGGCGTCGAAAGTGCCCAGCGCGGCGGAGTAAATGTTCAGCGCGCCCAATACCCGGTCGGCGGTTTTCAACGGCAGCGCGAGCACGGCGGTGTAGCCACGTTTAAGCGCCTCGGCACGCCAGGGGGCGAACAGAGGGTCGTCACGAACGCCCGGTGCCAGGCACGGTTGGGCGGTCCGAATGGCAGTGCCGACCGGACCGCGCCCGCGTTCGCGGTCGGCCCAGGTGATCTGGGCCGTTTCCAAATAACCCGCCTCATAGCCGGCCTGGGCCACGGGCCGCACCGTCCGGGCTTCGTCCTGTTCAGCGAAACCAACCCACGCCATGCGGTAGCCGCCCACGGTCACGACGATGTGGCAGATCTGGTTCAACAATTCCGTTTCGTCGGTGGCGTGAATCAGGCATTGGTTGCAAGCACCGATGGCCCGGAGCGCGCGGTTCAGTTTGCGGAGTTCCACCTCCGCCGACTTGCGGGCGGTGATGTCGCGCAGAAAGACAACCAACCCCCCGCCGCCAGTCGGCTGGTATTGGACACTGACTTCCACCGGATAAACGCTCCCGTCCTTGCGCCGGTGTTGACTCTCAAAGCGGTCTTCGCCTTGCGCCAGGATTTTTTTCAGGTGCGCGGCCGTATCAGCGGGGGTCTCAGCGGCCTCCAGGTCGGAAATGCTCAGGGTCAGCAGTTCCGATTCGCCATAGCCGCTCATCCGGCAATAGGCCTCGTTGACTTCCAGCAAACGGCCTTGCCGGTCCACCCGCCAGTATCCGTCCGTGGCCGTGCGAAGAATGGTTCGGTGCCACTCCTCCCGCTCCCGCCGGACCGCCTCCGCCGCCTTGCGCGCGGTGATGTCGCGGACCAGGAACTGCACGGCAGGTTTCCCGCGGTAGCGGATCGGCGTGGCGCCGACCTCCACCGGGAGGACGGTGCCATCCAGACGCATGTAACGAGCCTCCGTCGGGTAAACGCCCGTTTCTCCCGCCAACCGGCGGCGCAGACGGTCCAGGGCGGCCGCCTGATCGTCGGGATGGACGATCTGTTCAATGCTCCGACCCAATAATTCCTCTTTGCTCTTCGCGCCAACTTGGCGAACGCCGGCGGCGTTGACGAAGACGAGTTTCCCTTCCTGATAAATGCCAATGCCATCGGGCGATTCTTCCACCAGCAAGCGGTAGCGGTCTTCGCTTTGATGCCAGGCGTCGTCCGCCCGCTTGCGCGCGGTGATGTCCACCAACACGGCGCGACATTCCTGACCGTCGGGCGCACGCGTAGCTTCCAAAAGGCCGGCCAGCGGCGGCCGACCGGCAGGCTCGAACGCAAGCTCACACGTCTGCTTCGCCTCGGTCGCAAAGACCCGCGCGAGAAACTCGCTGAAGGTGGGCCGGTCAGGCGCGGCGACGAGCAACCCGAAGCGCTGACCCAGCAACCGACCGCGCTCGCCGCCCACCATGCTCGCCCCAGTGAGGTTCACCAGGCGAATGGTGCCGGCGGCAGTGAGGTTGAAGTAGCCCACCGGCGCAAAGTCGAAGTGGTCGGTAAAGCGTTCCAGCGCGGCGACGCTCGCCGCGTGCGCCGCGTGGAGTTCCTCGTTTTGCAACTCCAGCTCGATCTGGTGGACTTCCAATTCGTGCTGGAGCCGCCGCTCATCGGCTTCGGTAGGCGACGGCCGAGTCGCGGAACGCGCTTGCAACCGCGTCTCCGCCGCGCGGCGCAACGCCGCCAGATCACGAACGCGGGGTGGTTTCATTTTGGTTCACCGCCAGAATGAGTCCGCCGGGCTGGGGAAATATGAGCGGGTTGTGGCATGACGGAGCCGAGGTTGGCCGGTCGGGCGGATGATTCAAGTCGTTTTTTTGGCGGCGCGGATTTGCTTCGGAGCGAGAACCTGTGCGCGCGTTGGGGCCAATGCCGGATCAAACTGGCGTCTTGACGCGTCGCGCCGAAAAGTCCATCCCAACGCCACACTTGTTGCATCGCCACCATGATTTCATCCGGGTTCAGGAAACTTCCGGCCCACAGGCTGAACGATCCCCACTCGGGGCAGCCTGTGTGAACCTGCGCCGCGCCGCCATGATCGCCGCCTGAAATCCGCGCATGACGAGCATCCTGGGCATTTCGGCATTTTACCACGATAGCGCGGCGGCGTTGGTGGTAGATGGCCGCATCGTCGCGGCGGCGCAGGAGGAGCGGTTCACGCGCAAAAAGCATGACCCCGCTTTTCCTACCAGCGCCGTTGCCTATTGCCTCAAGGCCGGGGGCATTCCGCTGGCGGAGTTGAACTACGTGGCCTTCTACGACAAGCCGCTGCTCAAGTTTGATCGGTTGCTGGAAACTTACCTCGCGTTCGCGCCCCGCGGTTTCCGCAGTTTCCGACAGGCGATGCCGGTCTGGCTGAAGGACAAGATTCATCTGCGCCGGTTGTTGAAACGCGAATTGGCGGCGGCCCGCCGCGCGCGGTTCGTCTTCACGGAACACCACGAGAGCCACGCTGCCAGCGCATTTTTTCCCAGCCCGTTTGAGCGGGCGGCCATTCTGACGGTGGACGGCGTGGGCGAATGGAGCACCGCCACCCTCGGCATCGGCGAAGGGAACCGAATCCGGCTGTTGCGTGAAATGTCGTTTCCGCACTCGCTCGGCCTGCTCTACTCGGCCTTCACTTACTATTGCGGATTCAAGGTGAACAGCGGCGAGTACAAGTTGATGGGGCTGGCGCCGTACGGCAAACCCCTCTACGCCGACACGATTCGCCAGCGCTTGATTGACGTGCGGCGCGACGGAAGCTTCTGGATGAACCTGAAGTATTTCGATTATTGCCAGGGGTTGACGATGACCAACGGGCGGTTCGACCAGCTTTTTGGCGGTCCCCCGCGCGCGCCCGAGGCGCAGATTGAACAACGCCACATGGATTTGGCGGCGAGCGTCCAGCAGGTGACCGAGGAAGTTGTAATGCGAATGGCGCAGGAAGCCCATCGGCAAACCAAGTTGCCGCACCTCGTGCTGGCCGGAGGCGTGGCGTTGAATTGCGTCGCGAATGGCCGGCTGCTTCGCGAGGGGCCGTTCCAGGATTTGTGGGTTCAACCCGCCGCTGGCGACGCGGGCGGCGCCCTGGGCGCCGCTTTGTTCACCTGGCATCAACTGCTCGAAAAACCGCGCGCGGCAACGGGCCAGGATTCGCAGCAAGGCAGCCTGTTGGGTCCGCGCTATTCCAATGAGGAGATTGAAGTTTTTCTCCGCACCCAGGCGGCGACCTCCCGGCGCTTTCCCGACGAGGAGCAACTGCTGGCGGAAGTGGCCCGGCTGCTCGCGCAAGGCAAGATCGTCGGCTGGTTTTGCGGCCGGATGGAGTTTGGTCCGCGGGCCCTGGGGGCGCGCAGCATTTTGGGCGACCCGCGGAATGTCGCGATGCAGGCGGTGATGAATCTCAAGATCAAATACCGCGAGAGTTTTCGCCCGTTTGCGCCGTGCGTGTTGCAGGAACGCGCGGCGGAGTATTTCGGTTTGCCGCCGCAAACGGAAAGCCCCTACATGCTCATCGTTGCGCCGGTCAATGCGCAGCATCGAAAAAGCCTGACCGAGGCGGAGACGCGAACGATGACCAGCGATGGCGATTTGCGGAAGCGCGTGAATGTGGTGCGTTCCACCTTGCCGGCGATCACGCATGTGGATTACAGCGCGCGGATTCAAACCGTGGATGCCGCCCGGCACGGACGGTTTTACCGGCTGCTGCAGGCTTTTGATAAAGCGACGGGCTGCCCGGTCCTCGTGAACACCAGTTTCAATGTGCGCGGCGAACCGATCGTCGAATCGCCCGCCGACGCGTATCGCTGTTTCCGCTGGACGGACATGGATGCGCTCGTGCTGGAGGATTTCTTATTGCTCAAGGAAGACCTGAAGGACGCGCCCTCCGAAGCCGAAAAGCAAAAACATCTCTCCACGTTTTCTCCCGACTGAATTGCCCGCCATGAAATGGTCCGCTCTTCCCCTCAACCCCACGCCCCGAATGCTCCGGCAATTTTCGGGCGCGGGGCTGGTCGTTTTCGCCGGACTGGCCGGCCATCGCGCGTTGGTGCGCCATGATCCCGGCGCGGCGCTGGTTTTGGGCGCGGTGGCTTTGCTGGGCTTGATCGGGTTGGTGCGACCGGCTCGGATGCGCTGGCTGTTCATCGGGGCGACGGTCATCACGTTTCCCATCGGCTGGATCATTTCTCAACTCGTGTTGCTCTTGATGTTTCTCCTGGTGATCACCCCCGTCGCCCTGTTCCTGCGCCTCCGAGGGCGTGACATTCTGCAATTGAAACGACCGCCGGATAACGTCAGTCTTTGGCAGCAGCGCCCCGAACGAACCGAGCCGGGCCGATACCTGAAACAATTTTAGCGGCGATGTGCCAGCCACCCTCGAACCATGAAGAAACACAAACGGAGCGAATTCGAAACCGCCGCCGAGCAATCCGGCGGGGGATTTCTCAGCGAACTGTGGGCGTTTCTGAAATCGAACAAGAAGTGGTGGATGCTGCCGATCATCGTCCTCCTGCTGCTCCTTGGCCTGCTGGTGCTCTTGTCCGGGACCGGGCTTGCCCCGTTCATCTATACGATGTTTTGACTGAAAAGCCGGTCTCCGACCGGGCGTGGATTCCAAATCCTGTAGCGCGCCAGATTGGCGAAACGCGATAGCCGAGCTACGGCGTCAGCACTGCGGCACTGCGAGCAGCGAGGGTGAGTTTCACCTTTCCCTCCGTCACCAGGACTGTCCCAAGCTTTCCCAAACGGTCGGTCAGAGTTGTTGCCGCCGTGAGATTGACTCGCGCGAGCGGCAGTTCCAAGGTCAACGGCCGCTCTGAGTTGTTGAACGCCATGATGACCGACGCTTGTGGCGTGACGCGGGCAAAAACGTAGTGCTTCGCGTCGGCGGCAAGTTCCACGAAATCCCCGCGCCGCAAGGGGGTAAACACTTGGCGGAGGTGCAGCATTTTTTGGACGTGGGCATGGACGGATTCCTCCTCCGGGGTCCGACAGGATGTTTCAAAAGCATTGCGCGCATCCTCCGACCAGCCGCCGGGAAAGTCGCGGCGGTTGTCCGGGTCGCCACCGCCCGGCATGGCGATTTCGTCGCCGTAATAGATGAGCGGCGTGCCGCGCGTGGTGAGCAGGAAGGTGAAGGCGTTTTTCAGCCCATCCGTCGTCGCCCCCGGCTCGCTCATGAAGCGCGCCGTGTCGTGCAGACCGAGAAAGGTGACGAGGACGCGCGGGTTCACGTAGTTCGTGTCCGCCGCCAAAGTTTGAGCGAGGCGCGTCATGGGCTGACCCTTGGCGAACACGTCGCGCACGGCGTAATAGAGCGGAAAATCGAAGAGCGTCTCCACCCCGGAATCCACCCCGTCGAACCGCACGCGGCCGCCCTGAAAAAACGAAACGAGTTGCGGGTTGCCGTCCCACATCTCGCCCAGGATCGTGAGGCGGGGATACTCGCGTTTCAGGGCGGTCGTCCAGCGCGACCAGTAGGTGCGGGGCACGTAGGGCAGCGTGTCCTGCCGCACGGCATCGAGGCCCGTCATGCCAATCCACCAGAGGGAATTTTGAATCAGATACGCGGCGGTTTCGGGATCGTTTTGATTGAGGTCCGGGAGAAGGTTGATGAACCAGCCGTCCAGCGTGGAGCGGAGTTTGTCGGCGGGCGGATTAGTTGCGGCGATGGTCCAGGTCTGCCACGAGTTGTCGCGATGGTTCGCCACCGTGCCGTTGAACCAGGTCGGCGTGGGCGAATTCGTCACCCACGGATGATAGGGGCCGGTGTGATTGGCCACCTGGTCGTGGATCACTTTGAGGCCGTTGGAGTGGGCGGCTTCCACCAGCGCGCGAAGGGTAGCGAGGTTGCCGAAGTGTTCCTCCACGCCGTAAAAATCCACCGCGCCATAGCCATGATAGTCGGTGGACGGCTCGCCGGCGGCGGCGCGGCGGTTGTCGGTGGTGTATTTTTCGAGCTGGTTCAGGTGATTGACGTTGTCATACCACGGCGTGGTCCAGAGCGCGGTGACCCCGAGTTCGCGCAGGTAGGGCAAGTGAGCGCGAACGCCCGCCAAGTCGCCGCCGTGGTAGTAGCGCGGTTTCGTGCGGTCGAGCAAACCACGCGACGACGGCGGGTCGTCGTTAGTCCGGTCGCCATTGGCGAAACGATCGGGGATCAGCAGGTAAATCACGTCGTCCGGCGAGAAACCGCCAAAGCGATCGGCGCACGGCAAGGGATTGAGCAGGGAAAAAGTCACCGGCGTTGCACCGTCCGGTGTAACGATGCGAAGCAAGATGGTCCCGACGGAGGCGTTGGTGGGAATGTCCAGGTCCAGGAACAGATACGTGCCATTGTCGTTGACGCGCAGATTCGCCGCAACAAAACCGGCGGGCGACTCGACGCGGGCGCGGGTAAGGTTGGTGCCGGAAATAAGCAGGCGCACCGGATTGAGCGAATGGCCGGGCCACCAGTTCGGCGGTTCAATCCGGGTGACTTCAGGGGCGGCGGCAAACAGCCGCGCCGCCTGGAGCGCAAGCAAAACGATCAGCGAGTGAGAAGAACGCAGGAAATGCATGGATAGATTTAGAAGTGACCGCGCCGTTTACGAGTCGGCTCGCCGAAGACGGTTGAGACGATTACCAATGACCCGACCTTGGCTGATTCCCACCTTGAAATGGCGATGATTACGTTCTTGGGCGAGCCACCTAATTCCGCCCCGCGCGCAAAGCGACGCTTTGCAGCGAGTTGGGTTTATGTCCGGTTTGCGCTAGGTGGGCGCTCAATAGGACTGACTCTTCACGCGCCCGCCACGATAGCTCATCCAACTGATGTCCTTGTCTCCTCGCACTACCCC
>CAYHFK010000025.1:0-8601 GCA_964355895.1 uncultured Bifidobacterium sp.
GCGATTGGTTTGCTTCCCAACGATGATGTCCACCCAAAGATCGAATTCGCCAGGGTTGTTGGTTGGATTCGACGAGACGTAGCGCCAAGGATTAAGCGCAGGAACCCCGGCCGCTCCGTTCCCAAGCTTCTCCGGCCAGGTAACCGAACAGGCCAGCAGTCGAATACCCGGAGGAATTTCCCCATATTGGGCTGGCTTCAACTCGACTAGGAACTTCTTGGCGGCCTGGGCATTGTCGTCACCACCGCCCTTGGTGCAATTGACAAAACCACCCTGCCCAAATGTGCCGGAAACGGATGTGGCGAGGATTCTGGCATCGCCGTTCTGCGTTTCGAAGTTCGCTCCTTTCTGCACGGTGCCGAGGAGTTCAAAATAAAGACCGTTGACGGCGGCATTGGTAGGATTGTCCGGCGGGTAATGACCGTATTGGTGTTTGTAGTCCGTGATCGCCGAGGCCACCAGTTTCAACTCGGTTTGCACCTTCTGGATGGTCGCCCGGCGCTTGAGCATGCCGAACGCCGGAAAAATCATCGCCGCGAGCGTGGCGATGACAGCGATGACCACGAGCATTTCCACGAGCGTGAAGGCCCGCCTACGCTGGGAGGCTACGGCGCGGCAGGCCCGCCTTGTCACGCCGTAGCTTCGGAGCGAAGGCGGGCGACCGGCGGTGGAGAGGATATTGGCTGTTTTCATTTTTTCCGAGTGGTCAGCGCTCGCGCAATTCGTTTTCCATTCGTTCGCTCAACCACTGTTTAATCATGCTCTGATAATTCAAATACCGGGCCCGCGCGAGGCGCTTGATGCGCGCCAACATGCGCGGATCAATCCGCAGCGTAATGGTCACCGACTCGGAAACCTCGCTGCCGCTCGCCACCGCCGCTTCCATCAACCGCAAGTCCGGACGGTTCTCCGACCAGAAATCGGCCTCGGATGCTTCGCTGTCGAAGATCGGCACTTCTTCCCAATTTGCGATGGTGCGCATCTTCAGTTTTCCACATGGCCGCCTGACTCAACCGCCACCCGTCGGCCCACCTAGGGCGTCAAGGTTTGATCCATCTTCCGTTGATAGAAAAATCGTTCTTCGGGCTGGAATGGCCGCGAGTGAATCACGCGGATCTGCTTCCCATTCGTGCGGTAAACGCTGAAAAAACCATCACCGCCGGCCGCCGCGCCCAGATTGAAGAACCGCGCCTGAACCGCAAACCTTTGCGAGTCCGGCAGCAACCGAATCGCAAACGGATCTTCAAAAGACTCTTCTATCTCCCGCTGAGTCAAAGAACTGCCCAATTCAAAGGGCGGATTGTTCCAATCGAACTCCATGTCGAGTCAGTTGTAAATAATTCGCCCATGCAATGTAACTACAATGTATTTACACCATCGCATGGTCAAGCGTCAATAATTTTATTGAAATTTTTGCATGAACCAACGAATTGGTTCAGCTAGGTGGTTGAACCCTCACTGATCAAACCAGGGCAGAAAGCACTATTCCTTGTCTCCGCCGCCATCACCACCCATGCCATTCATCAGGTCAATCAACGGAAGAAACATCGCAATAACGATGCTGCCGACGATGACGGCCAGGAAGACGATCATGATCGGTTCCAAGAGGGAAGTCATGGCGGCCACGGCGTTGTCCACCTCCTCGTCAAAGTTGTCGGCGATCTTCATCATCATTTCCGGGAGCGCGCCAGTCTGCTCGCCGACGTCCACCATCGAGATCACCATCGGCGGAAACACCCCAGAGGCTTCCAACGGCGCCGTGATGGTTTCGCCCTCTTTCACGCTTTCGTGAACGGCATTCACAGCGTTGGCGATGATGACATTGCCCGCCGTTTCACGAACGATGGTCAACGCCTGCAAGATCGGAACGCCACTGCTGACGAGGGTGCCCAGCGTGCGCGTGAAGCGGGAGATGGCCACTTTGCTGACCACCGGGCCGATCACGGGCACTTTAAGCTTGAATTTGTCCCAGACGTACCGCCCGAATTTGGTTTTGATGAACAGGAGGAAGACGATCACCACTGCGGCAACGGAGATCATGGTAACAACAATATTGCCTCGGACCCCGTCACTGATGGCCATGACGAACCGGGTGAACGCCGGCAGCGGTCGCCCTTCGCCCAAGCCGGCGAAGACTTCCTTGAATTTTGGAATCACGATCACGACCAGCACCCCCATGATGGCCACCGCGACCACCATCACGGCCACGGGATAAAACATGGCGGCGACAACCTTGCCCTTGATCTTCTGCGCCTTTTCCTGAAACTCGGAGAGGCGGTTGAGCACCACCTCCAGCACACCGCCGAGTTCACCCGCCTTGACCATGTTCACGTACAACCGGTTAAAAACTTTGGGATGCTGCGCCAGCGCCTCGGAAAAGGTGCTGCCGCCTTCGATGGCGAGTGAGAGGTCGTCGAGGATGGATTTGAGCACCGGGCTGCGCTCCTGTTTTTGCAATACCCGCATACCGCGCAGCAAAGGCAACCCGGCGTCCACCAGCGTGGCCAACTGCCGGGTGAACGTGGTGAGCACCTTGGACTTAACGCCGCCCCCGAAACCGGGGATCTTGATATTGAGATTGATGCCCTTTTTCTTTTTGGCGGCGGGCCGGCCTCCGGCGGGGCTTTTCTTCTGGGACTTTTCCTTCGCTTTGTCCACTTCGACAATCTTGGTCGGGAACAAACCCATCTCTTTGACGCGGCCAATCGCCTCATTTTGGCTGGCGACTTCGATGGTCCCCTTCTGCTCCTTCCCCTTCTGATCCATCGCCACGTAACTGTATTTAGGCATAACGGTTTCGGCTTAAGTGTATTTGATCACTTCTTCGATAGTTGTATCACCGTCGAAGATGCTGCGCAAGCCGTCCTCACGCAGCGTGACCATGCCGAGTTCAACGGCCTTCTGGCGCAATACAATGGTCGGCGCCCGCTCGGTGATCATCGAGCGGATGGCGTCGCTGCAAACGAGTAACTCATAAATGCCTTTGCGGCCCTTGTAGCCCGTGTCGTTGCAGGTGGAACAGCCGCGCCCGTAATAAAAAACTTTGTCGCCCAGGTCATGGGGCGAAAGGTTGAGCAACGCCAGTTGCGCCTCCGTCGGCTCGAACGGTGTCCGGCAATCGATGCAGACCTTCCGCACCAACCGTTGGCCCAGCACCGCCATCAATGTCGAAGAAACCAGGAATGGCTCGGAGCCCATGTCCACCAACCGGGTCACAGCGCCGGGGGCGTCGTTCGTGTGCAGGGTGCTTAACACCAAGTGCCCCGTGAGCGAGGCCTGAATCGCAATCTGCGCCGTTTCCAAGTCGCGCATTTCCCCGACCATGATGATGTCCGGGTCCTGGCGCAGAAAGGAGCGCAACGCCTTGCCGAACGTCATGCCCACGCCTTCGTTAATGGCCACCTGCATGATGCCTTCAATGTCGAACTCCACCGGATCCTCCGCCGTCAGCAGTTTCGAGTCGATCGCGTTGACCCGGCGCAAACAGGAGTAAAGCGTGGTGGTCTTGCCGCAACCGGTCGGACCGGTCACGACAAAAATGCCGTTGGGCCGCTGGATGACCTCCGACACGAAGTCGTGAACGTATTTCGGAAAGCCCAGCGACTCCAGTTCCAGATTCACCGAGCTGCGATCCAGCACGCGCAGCACGACGGACTCGCCAAATTGCGTGGGCAACGTGGACACGCGCAGGTCAATCTCCTTATTGCCGAGCTTGTGATTGATGCGTCCGTCTTGCGGCAAGCGCCGCTCGGAAATGTTCAGATTCGCCATGACCTTGATGCGGGAGATCACCGGCAACGCGAGATGTTTCGGCGGCGGCGACATTTCGTAAAGGGCGCCGTCCACCCGATAACGGATGCGAAACTCCGTCTCGAACGGCTCGAAGTGAATGTCGCTCGCGCGATCCTTGACCGCCTGGAACAGCACCAGATTCACGAAGCGCACGATCGGCGCTTCGTTCGCGAGGCCCGCAATGAGCGTCTCGTCGTCCGTTTCCGTCGCCACGATGGATTCTTCGGCGATCTTCTCGTCCCCGCCCAGCTCCTTGAGGATTTCCGCGACGTCGCCGCCCATTTCCTCGCCGTAATACTTGTCCAAGCCCGCCTGGATTTCCGTCGGGTGGGCGACGACGACCTGGATTTCCCGCTTGGCGACAAAACTGAGTTCATCCACACGCCCCGGGTCGAGCGGATCTTCAAAGGCCACGCGCAACGTGCCGGCGCGCAATTCTACCGGCAGACACCGATACATCTTGGCCGTGCTCGCCGGCACCGCCGCCAACGCATCCTTCGGCAACTCGACGTTGCGCAGCGCCACCACCTCCGTGCCGAGGTGATTTGCCATCGCCTGCAAAATGGCATCCGCGTCCATGATCCCGAAGTTTTGCAGCGCCTGGAAGACCGGCGTACCGCTCCGCTTCACTTCCCCTGCGACTTCCTCGTATTGCAGGTCATCAATCAGCCCCTGCTCCTTGACGAGCGACAACAGTGGGTTTGAAATTTCTTCGGACATATTCGTTTCGCGTCAAGCCTTGCCGTCGTCCGTGCCGACCGCCGCGGCCAGTTCCAATTCCTGCAGCTTCTGCTGGATCGTCACCGCGTCCTGCGCCTTGGTGATGACTTCCTCGCGCGCGATCATTCCGGCCATGTATTTTTCCAACAGGAAACTGTCCAACGTCACCATGCCGTACTTGGCCCCGGTCTGGATGTCCGACTGGAGACGGAAGGTTTTGTTGTCCCGAATCAACGCGGCGATGGATGGCGTGTTGATCATGATTTCAAAAATAGCGACGCGCCCCGGCTTGTCCACGCGGGGAAGCAATAACTGCGAAATCACCGCCCGCAACACGGTGGAAAGCTGGATGCGAATCGTTTCCTGCTGGTTCGCCGGAAAGGCGTTCACCAGCCGGTCAATCGTCTTGGCGGCCCCGGTGGTGTGCAGGGTGCCGAAGACCAAGTGGCCGGTTTCGGCGGCGGTGACGGCGGCTTCGATGGTTTCCAGGTCGCGCATTTCGCCGACCAGCACCACGTCCGGGTCCTGCCGCAACGCCCGCCGCAAACCCTCGGCGAAGTTCGGCACGTCCACGCCAATCTCACGCTGCGTCACCAGCGCCTTCTTGTGTTTGTGGTAATACTCGATCGGGTCTTCAATGGTGATGATGTGCGCCTCATCGCGCTCCTCGTTGATGATGTTGAGCATCGAGGCCAGCGTCGTGGTCTTGCCCGATCCGGTCGGCCCCGTCACCAACACCAAACCGCGCGGCAAGTAGAGCAGTTCCTTCGCGGAGGGCGGAATGCCGATTTGCTCCATCGTGAGCAGCTTGCTGGGAATTTGTCGCAACACCATCCCGAAATCCCCTTTCGCCTTGAACACACTCACCCGGAACCGCGCCATCTCGCCGAACGCGAAACCAAAATCCGCCCCGCCCCGCTCGCGCACATGCTGGATGTGATCCTCGGACGTGATGCTGCGCATCAACTCCTCCGTGTCTTCCGGCCGGCACAGCGGCCCTTCCACGCGATGCAGAATGCCATGCACCCGGATCGTCGGCGGCACCCCCACGCGGATGTGCAAGTCGGAAGCACCCTCCGAAACCACCAACTGCAACAAATCGGACATCGAATATGCCATGCTTAAAATCTCCGGTTCTCTCGATTGGACAAAGTCACTTAATTATCGTCACCCACGGTCGCGCGAATTACTTCATCGGGCGTGGTCAACCCGGCGAGGACTTTCCGCACGCCGTCCTCGCGCAAGGTGCGCATGCCCATCTCGCGGGCCCGCGCCCGCAGGACGGAGGTCGGGACCTTGTCGTAAATCAACTTCCGGGCATCGTCATCAATGACGAACACCTCAAAAATGCCCATGCGCCCGCGGCAGCCGGTATTCGAACAATGCTCGCACCCCTTGCCCTTCCGGTACGTCGCTTCCGGGGTGTTCGCCGGATCAATCCCCAGCGCTTTAAGCTCCGCGTCGGGCGGCACCCAGGCGGCGCCGCACTTTTTGCAAATTTTCCGCACCAGCCGCTGCGCCAACAACGCACGGGTGGACGACGCCACGAGGAACGGCTTCACGCCGATGTCAATCAAGCGCGTCACGGCCCCCGGCGCATCGTTGGTGTGCAGGGTGGAGAAAACCAGGTGACCGGTCAGCGAGGCGTTGATGGCAATGGATGCCGTCTCCATGTCGCGAATTTCCCCGATCATGATGATGTTGGGCGCCTGCCGCAGAATCGCCCGCAACGCTCCGGAAAACGTCAGGCCTACCGCTTCGCTGACCTGCACCTGATTGATGCCGGCCAGAACGTATTCGACCGGATCCTCGACGGTGATGATCTTGCGATCCGGCCGGTTGATGAAATGCAGACACGAATAAAGCGTCGTCGTTTTGCCGGAGCCGGTGGGCCCGGTGACGAGAAAAAGGCCGTCGGGCAGACTGATCAGCTTTTCAATCACTTGTTGGTCATCCGACAAAAAGCCCAGTTCCGCCAAACCGACGCGCAACCCTTCCTTGTCCAAAATACGCATGACGATGGACTCGCCGTGATTCGTCGGCAGACACGACACGCGCAAATCAATCAGCTTGTTGTTGCCCACGCTGGTCTGGATGCGTCCGTCCTGCGGAATGCGATGTTCCGCGATGGACATGTTCGATTGAATTTTCAGCCGCGCGATAATCGAAGGCTGCAGCCGCTTGGGCGGACTTTTCATCTCGTGCAGCATCCCGTCAATGCGGTAGCGCATGCGAAATCGTTTCGCGAGCGGTTCGAGGTGAATGTCCGACGCGCGCATCTTGAACGCGTCCGTGATGATCTGGTTCACCAGGCGGATCAGCGGCGCATCGCCTTCCACGGTGGCGGCATCCCCGCCCGTGGCGATGTCCCCCTGGGGCAGGGCAATCTCGACTTCCCCCTTGGTGATCTCCTGGATCATGTGATCCACCACGGAGTCGCCCCGCCCGCCGTAGTATTTGCCCAGGGCCGCCTCGATATCCGGCTCGGACGCCACCTGCAAAACAATTTCCGTATGCAGCAGATGGGTCAGCGAATCAATCGTGGCGAGATCGGAGGGATCGGCGATGGCAACGGTGAGGGTGCCGTCATGCTTGTAAACGGGAACGACGCGGTATTTCTTGGCGATGTGGCGCGGGATGGCGGCGATCACTTCATCCTCGATCTTCATCCCGGAGAGTTGCACCACCTCCGCGCCGAAATGCGCGGCCTTGGCCTGCGTCACATCGGCGGGGCGCACCATTTTGTTGGCGACCATGTAATCCACTACGCCCACGCCGGCGGATTGCGCTTCCTGCTGTGCCTGCGCGACCTGCTCCGGGTTCACGAACCCCAGGTCGGTCAGCATATCTACCAGATAATCGTCTTTCTCAGCCACAATATTTATAGCTCCACGGAGTTTGCGCGTGGAAACTCGGCGCAGAGTAACCGCGTGCACCGCGCTGTGTCAAATGCGGACAAAGAAGGGGAAGGTTTATTTTTCCAACGACGCACAACCCAACCGCGCGGCGCAGGCCCGACGCTTATGCCGAACGCCGACGGTCATCCCGCGTACAGAAGAATCGATTCTTGAGAATTGCGAGAACTCATTGGTTTGAAAAAATGCTTTTCGGCTCGTGCGATTGCAGAGATGACTGTGGAACGAGCCTGCTTTTCTATTTCCGCTGCAAATCAGGGCATTGTTTTGGACAACTTGTCCGTTCACGAGTCGCATCCCCAAGATAATCCCCTGGAACCGTTGCCGTGATTCTCGCGCGCAATTTAACGGGAAGCCCGGCATTAACCTTTGGTGTCAAGCGGCGGAAACACCCATCGGTCTCACGATCGCCTCAAAGGTCGCCGGCTTGAAATCGGCTGAGGTTTAGTTGGCAATCTTTCTGCGTTATGGGACCGCAGTATGTTGTATCATGGAAATTTTATTCGGGAGAGGACCACAGCTCTCAGTTCAATTCTGTGCGGAATTCTTGCAACCCTCACATCATTTTCCAGCTTGCACGCGGGCAGTGTTACCCTGGCTTGGGATCCATCCCCTGATGCCAGTGTTGTGGCCTACAAAGTTTACTACGGTCCAACCAGCCGCGGTTACACCAACTCCCTCCAAGTCGGCAATGTAACCAATGCCAGCATTGTTGGTCTGGTTGACGGGGCAACTTATTATTTTGGGGCCACGGCCCTCGACAGCTCCGGATTCGAAAGCGACTTTTCCAACGAGACACTTTCCACCATTCCCGTTCCGGTTGGCAACCAGTCGCCCACGCTCAACGCCCTGGCCAATGTTACGATCAATGAAAGCGCTGGTTTGCAGTCGGTCAATCTCGCCGGCATCACCTCCGGCGCGACGAATGAAACACAAACGCTTGCCGTCACCGCCACGTCCAGCAATCCGAGTCTGATTCCCAATCCCACCATCAGCTACACCAGTCCGAACAGCACCGGCACGATCGCCTTCACGCCGGTCGCCCTGGCGTTTGGCTCGGCCACGCTCACCGTCGCCGTCACCGACGGCGGTGCCAGCAACAACATCGTCACCCGCTCTTTCACCGTCACCGTCAACGCCGTCAACCAGTCGCCCACGCTCAACGCCCTGGCCA
>CAYHFK010000025.1:8701-23239 GCA_964355895.1 uncultured Bifidobacterium sp.
ATCGCCTTCACGCCGGTCGCCCTGGCCTACGGTTCGGCCACCCTCACCGTCACCGTCAACGACGGCGGTGCCAGCAACAACATCGTCACCCGCTCCTTCATCGTCACGGTTAATCAATTACCCACCATCTCCCCGATTACCGACCAGGTCATCGTCATTGACTCGGCGACCGCGCCGATTCCCTTCACCATCGGCGACAGTGAAACCAGTGTGTCCAGCCTGTCCCTGGCCGCCAGTTCGTCCAACCTGTCACTGGTCCGAAACACTGACATCGTCTTTGGCGGCGCGGGCAGCAGCCGCACCGTGACCGTCACGCCGCTGCCCAGCCAGACCGGGATCGCGAACATCACGATCACCGTCGGCGACGGAACCGGAAGCGCCAGCCGGACCTTCCAACTCAATGTTCGGCCAAAGCCAACAGCACCGGGCAACCTGCGGATCGTCCTGGCTTCGCCGTAGCCGGGTTGTGGAGTTTTGGCTTCTTGTTTCACCGGCGCAAAGGAAGCCATTGCGAGCAGAGGGGGTTGAGCACGGCAACCAGCCGGCAGATCAACGGGGAGAATTAAATGGTGCACCCAGCAGGAGTTGAACCTACAACCTGCTGATCCGTAGTCAGCCGCTCTATCCAATTGAGCTATGGGTGCGCCCAAGGAAATAAGAGATTAGAAAACACCCGCCGGACGCGCAAGTTATTTTGCCGTGTCGGACGCTTGCACGATTGAATTACCCCATCGCTGACCCTATGCTGCGCGGCATGAAACGATTCGCCCTGCTCCTTCTGTTAGCCACAAGTCTGTCCCTGCACGCTCAATCCTCGAACTCCTTCGCCCTCTGGCCGGACGGCGCTCCCGGCGCCCTGGGCAGCGCGGACAAGGACATCCCCACGCTCACCGTCTATTTGCCCGCGCCGGCCAAAGCCACGGGCGCGGCCATCGTGATCTGCCCGGGCGGCGGCTATGCCGGTCTCGCGCAACATGAAGGCAAGAGCTACGCGCTTTGGCTGAACGAACAAGGCGTTGCCGGCTTCGTCTTGAAATATCGTCTCGCCCCCGGCGGCTATCATCATCCGGCGATGTTGCAGGATGCCGCCCGCGCCGTCCGCACCGTGCGCGCCCGGGCCGAGGAATGGAAACTCGACCCCAAACGCATCGGCATCATGGGATCGTCAGCCGGCGGGCATCTTGCCTCCACCTTGGTCACACATTTCGACGCGGGCAAGGCGGACGCCGCCGATGCGATTGAGCGGGTCAGCTCGCGACCGGACCTCGGCATCCTCTGTTATCCCGTCATCACGATGGGCGAATACACGCATGGCGGATCCAAGAAAAATCTGCTCGGCGAAAACCCATCGCCGGAACTGGTCAAAGAACTTTCCAACGAACTGCAAGTCACCAAAGCCACGCCGCCGTGTTTCATCTTTCACACGGCGGAAGACACGGCCGTGCCAGTGGAAAACGCGCTGCGGTTTGCCGGCGCCCTTCGCCAGGCGGGCGTACCGTTCGATTTGCATATCTACGAACGCGGCCAGCATGGCATCGGCCTCGGCTCGCAGCCCTACGGCAGCGGCACGCAGCATCCGTGGACGCGCGATTGCGAGTTCTGGCTCGAACAACGCGGGTTTGCGAAGTAGCGGCAGGGAGCGGGCTGCCTCCTTCGCGCGTTTGCTACACGGGACATGTCCGCCTTACCCGCCCGATGATTCTTACCCCTACTCCAGTCTGAGTTGGCAAGTGCCTCAGGGTGCAATCTTGTAGAATCTGTGCGGGTAATTCATCGCGCTTGGATCGGTGAACTGGACTTCGCCGAAGTTGTTGGTGAGCCAAGTCAGACATTCCCAAGTGGTAAGGTTGGAAGAACAGAGAACTTGATAGGCGGTCGCGGGTTCCCCAACCAGCGTAAAGCGGAATCCATGCGACCCGAAACCCTCCACGCCCGGCAGGGTTGAGCGCAACTCCGGGCGGGTGCTGAAATTGGCAGTAATGATCTTTGTTGTGGTCGTGGCGACGGACAATGGATTCTGTATTCCGCTGGCATTACCACCCCAGTTTAGGAAGTCCTGCCCGTTGTCGGGGATGGCGGTCAAAGTGACCGTCGCGTTCAAGGCGTACACATTCGCTCGCGGGTTCAGATTCACCCGCCCACGCCCATACACAAGAACGGTCAGTGCCGCCTGGCCACCGGGGATGGCGCCGAAGATGGACGCGACGGTTTGAGTCGGAGCGGTAAGGGTGACGTAAAGCGGATTGGAGTTGCCGGTGGCGGCGTTGCCCCAGAAGCCGAAATAATTGCCTGCGTCGGGAATGGCGGTAAGTTGAACGGTGCTGCCATAAGGATGGATTGGGCCGGACGGTGCGGTCTGGACCGAACCACCGCCAGCAACGGTGGTCGCGAGTGTGGTGCCGAAGACGGCGTGAACGGCCTTGTCCCGTTCCATCGAAACGTTGATCAGCGGATTCGCGCCGGTGGCGTCGCCCAGCCAGTACAGAAAGCTGTAACCGGGCAGCGGTAGTGCTTTGACCGCGACGGAATCGGTTGCGGCAAACAGACCCGCTGTAAAGGGCTGGTTGTCGATGGCGTTCTTGCCACAGGCACCGGCCTGATAAATCGCCAGAATTTCCCGCGCCGTCAGAGCGCGCCGGTAAAGTGCCAGCTCATCAATGAGGCCCTTGAACAGGTCGCCACCACCACCGGCACCTTCGCCGCCGACCATGGCGCCGAACGCCACATCGTCAACGCCAGGGAAAATTGTGCCTGTCGCGGGTGTCTGTGCTTCCAAGACGCCGTTGACGTACAGGCACAAACTGCTGCCATTATAGGTTGCCGCCAAGTACGTCCACGCGCCGATTGGGATCGCTGAAACGCTGGCGCAGTAAGGTGGGGATTCAGCCGTGCCACCGCCGCCGGTCCCGTTCTGGCTGATTGCGAAATAGGCCTTCGCGAAGTTGCCCAATCGTAGGCGAAAACTGCTTTGTTGCCGGAATTGTACCGAGTCCCATTTCGCGATGATCGCGCCCGCTCCTTCCGGCTTCACCCAGGCTTCGAGGGTCATGGCGTTGCTGAAATGCAAATCAGCCGAGTCGGCACTCCGGACCAAGGCATTCGCTCCATTAAACTCGAACGCGCGGCCTACCAATCCGCTCGTGTAAGCCAGGCCACCGTAGGCGGTACTCGTGTGGCTTCCGATCGCGTCCTGAACATTATCTTCAGCGCGCCACCACGCAACCGCATCGGGTGGCAGCGAAGTACAGTTCGTTGGCTCAAAGGTGGCGCTGAGGTTCGTGGTCACGATGCCTCCGCCAATCGAGGACGCAGCGAGCCTGTGGGGCACCATGACGATCATGTTCACGGTATCCGCAGCTTCAGATTGCAAGAAATCCGCGCTATAGCCCAGTGCTCGTACGGTGGCGCTGTACGTCAAACTGAAAGGTCCGGAGTAAAACGTGGAGCCGAAGCCGGGAGCCGAACCGTCCAAAGTGTAAAACGACGAACCGCCCGAAAAAGCTGAATGAACGCTCAACATAGGCGGCGATGCGAAAACGTAAGTGCCGTTGGTGAGCAACTGGCTGCCGAGGTAAAGTTGAACGGACTTTACCCGCACCAGCGCCGGCGCGCTGGTCACGGCGTTGACGACATTCGTCACCAGCACGGTGTAATTCCCGCTCAGCGCTGAGGCGGCGCTGCTGAAACTGTAAGTCGAGTTGGTCGCGCCGGCGATGTTTGTGCCATTGAGCCGCCAGGCGTAACGGAGCGGTTGCGTGCCGAAAGCGGTGACCGAGAAGTTCACCGAATCACCCACGAAGACGGTCTGCGGTTGCGGGTCCACCAATATGGCCGGTGCCTGCGGCGGGACTTCATTGGCAAGCCGCGCCACACCGCCGTCGGCAAATGAAAGAAAACGATTGCCGGCGCCATCCACAACCATGCTGACCGCTTGACGCGAAAAGTTATTGCTCCAAATCAACGCGCCATCGTTGTCAAACTTCGCAAGCATGCCGTTGGTTCCGGCGAGATACACGTTGGCCTCCACATCGCGTTGTAATGTCCAGTGGGCTTCTGGGATTACGACCTTGCTCCACACGATGCTGGAACCGGCGCCGTATTTGCGGAGATGTTGCTCACTACACGGTGGATCGTTGTTATTGGGATCGAAGCACGTTCCGACTTGCACTGGCCGCCCGAGATCATCAACCACAGGTCGCCCATTGATGCTTGCTTGCGAGCGCCATCGCATCGGATATGTTCCCAACCAACTGCCGTTGCCAGCTTGATCCACCCGCCCACCTCTGGCATAAATAAAGTAGTCATACACAACGAAGGCACAGTTGGTGGCGGTCAGACCGCCCAGAGTGATAGCCACGCTCTCGCCAGGGATAGAGCCCACCGCCTGCTCCCAGGCATTGGTTCCGAGATCGCCAAATCGAGCAAGGGCGGCCAGGCCCGAGCGCCGATAGGCGGCATAACACGCGCCGCCGGCGTCCAACAGCAAATCATCCACTTCGTTTCTGGACCCGTTCGCTCCGAATCGGACGACCCACAGCAGGCTACCAACGCTCGTGTACTTTGCCAGGTACGCGCTCGGCCAACCTCCCCCCCAATGCCCCAAGCTGTTCGTATATCCTCCCAGAAGCGTGATGCCGCCGAAGTCTTGCGTGCCGTCAAAGCTCCCCGCGAAATAAAAATTCCCCGCGTTGTCCCGCCGCGCAATGCCGGGCAAAGGACAAATCGTATTCGTTTGCAGTGCCTGGCCGGCTGGGCTGATCACGATCACCTTTCCCCCCACGTTGGCGTAGGCATTTGTCTGCAAGTCCACGGCAAACAATGTTGCCCCTGGATTGGTGCTCCAGCTAAGGCTCGGTGCCTGCGCCTGAACCACCGCCGGCAGCAAAATTCCGGCGAGGGTGGTGAAGGTCAACTTTGCCAAGGGCATGAACGGCCTTACTGAAGCGAGGAGCGTTTTCATGACTGCCCGCGGATTCTAAACCGCTTACGAGGGATCCTCTCACCAACCTTTCCTTTGTCAAGCCGAGTATTGACGCACGAATTGACGCAACAAGCGCTTTACCGAACGGTGCGCCGCGAGTCAGTTCCATGTTCCGTCCCCTCATTTAACAGCCACCGCGCGTTGCGAATTCCTACCTGCGCCAAGTTAAACGCACCGGCATCATGGGTTCGGCGGCGGGCGGGCATCTCGCCTCCACCTTGGTCACGCATTTCGACGCGGGCAAACCGGACGCCGCCGACTCGATTGAGCGGGTCAACTCGCGGCCGGACCTCGGCATCCTTCGTTATCCCGTCATCACGATGGGCGATTTCACGCATGGCGGGTCGAAGAAAAATCTGCTCGGCGAAAACTCGGCGCCGGAACTGGTCCAGGACCTTTCCAACGAATTGCAAGTCACCAAAGCCACACCGCCATGTTTCATCTTCCACACGGCGGAAGACGCGGCCATACCGGTGGAAAATGCGCTGCGGTTTGCCGGCGCCCTGCGCCAGGCGGGCGTGTCGTTCGATCTGCACATCTACGAACCCGGCCGGCATGGCATCGGCCTCGGCTCGCAACCCTACGGCAGCGGCGAGCAGCATCCGTGGACCCACGATCGCAAGTTCTGGCTCAAACGGCGCGGGTTTGCAAAATAGCGGCCCGCCGCGACTACCCCAGCACCGTCGACCAGGGGAATCCAAGCCAGAAAGCTCAGACGCGCGGCTGCTGGCCATCGCCGCTCGAAAAAGCGAATGCACATTCCGGGCGGCGGGACGCCCGACGCTACAAATCGGGGGACAGGGTGCGGTTGCGCGCGAAAACCAGCGCCGCAACCAGATTTTAGTTCGATATGAAATTGACACCGCCAAGGCGCTTGGTACTGTGGCACAGGACAGTTTTCCGCGCGGAGCGGACGGGGTGTCTCCCCGTTCCACGCCGGGCGCAATTTGAAAGAGTTTTTCATGAGTGATTCATCAGTCGTGGCGCAAACCAATGGCGGCGCGCCGAAGATTTCCAAGATCTCCGAAGCCGTCATCCGCATTGCCGGCAATTCCCAGGACGGCATCCAGGCCATCGGCGGTTTCCTCGCGCGGCTGGCCGGTCGCAGCGAGCAGGAAGTCATGACGTTCATGACGATTCCCTCCACGATCTCCGGCGGGCCCTCCATCTTCCAGGTGCGCATTGGCTCGGGCGAAGTTCTGAGCTCAGGCGACGAGGCGGACGTGTTGCTGGCGTTTTACCAGCACTCCTACGAAGAACACCTCAACTCGCTCCGGAAGGGCGGCATCGTGCTTTACGATTCCGATCACGTGGAAGCGAATCCCGAGTGGCAAAAAAATTATCATCACATCGGGATTCCGATTTCCAGCCTCACGGTCGAAGCCATCGGCGGCACGGCCAAGGACAAGGGGAAAAATATTTATTCGCTCGGCCTGATCGCGAAGATGTTTGATCTCAACGTGCCCAAGCTCGAAAAACTCGTCACCGAACGGTTCACCGGCAAGGACCAGAGCATCGTGAAGAACGCACTCGCCGCGTTTCATGCGGGCTACGCGCACTCGCTCGGCGGCGTGCTGGAAACTTTCAAGTTTGTGGACAGCCAGAGCAAGCACGGCCAACAGGTCGTCATGAACGGCAACGAGGCGCTGGGCTTCGGATTGATCGCCGCGGGCGTGCGGTTCGGCGCGGGTTATCCCATCACCCCGTGGTCGGACATCATGGAATTGCTCCGGCGCGAACTGCCGAAATACGGCGGCTCCTTCATCCAGACCGAGGACGAAATTGCTGCCATCTCCATGGCCATTGGCGGGAGCTACGCCGGGCGCGTGGCGGTGACGGGTTCGAGCGGACCGGGCATTTCGCTGAAGACCGAGGCCCTCGGTTGGGCGGTGATGGCGGAAATGCCGCTGGTCATCGTGGACGTGCAACGCGGCGGGCCCTCGACCGGCATGCCGACCAGCATCGAACAATCCGACCTGAACATCGCGTGCTTCGGCAGCCATGGCGATGCCCCGCGGGTCGTCATCGCGCCCGCCGACGTGGAAGATTGCTTTTACACCGCGATTGAGGCCGTCAACATCGCGCGCAAATACAGCGTGCCCGTCTTCATTATCACTGACCAGGGTATCGCCACGCGCATCGAAGCCTTCGCGGAGCCGAACCTGGAAAAAGTTTGTCAGGACCTCACGCCGGACTTCACCCCGGTGGCCGAGCACAAGCCCTACGATTTGTCCAAGCCCGACGGCATCACGCAACATCTGCCGCCCGGCACCCGCATCGGGAGCGGG
Source organism: uncultured Bifidobacterium sp. (assembly GCA_964355895.1). Lineage (GTDB taxonomy): Bacteria > Verrucomicrobiota > Verrucomicrobiia > Limisphaerales > JADLHS01 > JADLHS01. The sequence goes on from CAYHFK010000025.1 coordinate 15,971, forward strand.
AAATACCCCATCGTCACCGGTCTCGAACACGACGAACTCGGTCATCCGACCGGCTCGCCGAAGTTGCACATGCAGATGATGGCCAAACGGCGCAAAAAATTACAGGTGCTCGGCACGACGTTGCCGACCCCCAAAGTTTATGGCCCCCCGGAAGGCAACATCCTGCTCGTGGGCTGGGGCTCGACCCAAGGCCCGATCAAGGAAGCGGTGGACCGTTCCCGCGCCGCCGGCGACAGCGTTTCGTCACTGCACATTAAACATCTCAATCCGCTGCCGCCGGGATTGGAAAATATTTTCTCCGGCTTCAACCACATCCTCGTCGTCGAGATGAACGACGAAGGTCTTTATGGCTTCGGCCAGCTCGCCGGTCTGTTGCGTTCGCGCTATTGCGACCCGAAGATTCGCGGCATCACCAAAACCGACGGCCTCACGTTCAAGGTGAAGGAAATCCTCGAACGCGCCAAGACCAACGTGGCCGACGGCCTGCGCAAACTTTAATTCTGACTGACCCACAAGTTGTATGAGCCATATCATCACTGAAATCCCCCCGCGCACCGCCGGCAACCTCACCGCCGTCGTCGCCGCACCGCCCGTGCCCGCGCCCGATGAACGCAAGGGGCTGACGAAAAAAGAAATCGCCGCCGATCACCCGACATGGTGCCCCGGCTGTGGCGATTTCTCCGTACTCGCGCTGTACTTCAAGTTGATTGAGAAGCGCAAAATCTGGCACGAGAAGGTCACCACCGTCGCGGGCATCGGCTGCTCCAGCCGGTTCCCGTATTTCGTCCAGGCCCACGGCGCGCACTACATCCACGGCCGCGCCCTGCCCTTCGCCAGCGGCATTTCCCTTTCCCGCCCCGACCTCCATGTCTTCGTGTTCGGCGGCGACGGCGACGCCTTTTCCATCGGGGGCAACCACTTCAACCACACCGCGCGCAAGAACATCAAGCTGACCTATTGCGTCATGGACAACTGGGTTTACGGCCTGACGAAGAAACAGACTTCGCCCACGTCGCCCCTCGGCTTCAAAAGCAAGACCGACCAATGGGGCGCGGTGGATTATCCCATCAACCCGATGAAGCAGGCCATCGCCGCCGGTGCGACCTTCGTGGCGCGCACCACGCACACGAATCCGAATCACGTCCTGCAAATGATGGAAGCCGCGATGGATCACGACGGCTTCAGCTTCATCGAATGTTTGAGCGAGTGCGTGGAGTTTTACGAGGGCGCGTTCGATTCCAGCAACCCGCGCAAAGGCGGCGTGTTCAACCTCGTCCCGCCGACCCACGACGTGACCGATGAAGGCGCGGCCTACAAACTCGCGGGCGAGGCGTTCCCCGGCAGCTTCGGCATTTTTTACAAGGTTAACAAGCCGACGAAGAACACCAAGGAAGCGGAGATCAACCAGACGATGATGGAAAAGTTCAAGGGGTTGAAAGACTGGCAGATTCTCCAGAAGAACTTCGACCGGATGAAATAATCGGTCGCCGCAATCCAGTTTGAAGCCCCGGCGCCCGCCGGGGCTTTTTGCCTTCTGGGGCGGCCGCCCGCAGGCCGAATCCGGTCGAATCAGGACTTGGCAGCCGGCGATTTTACTTTTACGGTGACGGCGTGATTGGGTTTCTGCGATTCATGGGCATGCTGAACGCGGCCATCTGGCTGGGCGCGACGATCTTTTGCTCCACCGCAGTCCTGGCGGCCTTGAACTCCCGCGACATGGTGAATCTGGTCGGAGCGAAATATTTTGCCCAGGTTTCCGGCGCGATGACCCAAATCATTTTTGCCCGGCTTTTCCATCTGCAAACCGCCTGCGCCCTGCTCGCCGGGTTGCATCTGCTCGGCGAATGGCTTTACCTGGGCCGCCGGTCGCAGCCCTGGCGGGTGAGGTTGCTCACGGTGCTCTTCGCCCTGAACTTGATGGGCGGGTTGTGGCTCGGCCCCAAACTCACGCGCCTGCACCGCGCCCAGCACGCGCTCAATGTCCGGGCGGAAGATCGCGACCTGGCGGGCCGGAGTTTTCGGTGGTGGAATGGCGGGTTTCAATCGGTCAACGGGTTGATGATTGGCGGCGTGATCGTTTATTTTTGGCGGGTCACCCAGCCGGACGATTCCCCGCGCTTCGTGCGCCCGGTCAATTTCCGAAGTTGACAAACAACGATTGTCGTTAAACTTTTGAGTGAAACGGGAAACCGGGATTAAAACGTCTGCCATGGGAAAGATATGATCTCCAACGAACGTCCGTCACCTTACGGCCAGCGGGCTTATAGTCCACCCAAGCCGCCGGTCGCCGAGGACACCCTCAAATCCGAAATCATCCAGATTGAGCGCAAGACGTTTCATTTCACGCTCAAGGAAAACCCGCGCGGCCGGTTCCTCCGCATCACCGAGGACGTCGGCGGGCGGCGCGACACCATCATCATCCCCGCGCCGGGCCTGGAGGACTTCAAAAAAATCCTCGACGCCATGGTCAAAGCCTCGGCGGAAATCCCGCCGAAGCATTAAGCCGCCTGCCCTCACCGCCGCGACCTGAAACCGGTGGCTCGCCAGCGTGGTTGGTTTCAGAACTAATCGCGCTTCACAAAACCGGCTACGACCAACAGCACCCCGCCCAGGGCAATGGCCGCGAGGCTGACGTAGAGGCTGTTGATCGGCGGCCGGAAATGAAATTCCACCCGGTGTTCCCCCTTGGGTACTTGCACCCCGCGCATCAGGTAATTGCAGCGCAACAAGGCGGCGGGCTGGCCGTCCACGGTGACCTGCCAATTCGGATCATATTTGTCGTTCAGCAGCAGCACGGCCGGCGCGGCAGTTTGCGCTTGGAGCACGATGTGCTTGGGCGCGTAGCTGACAAACTCCACCGCGCCCGCGATCGCATTGGTGGCGCTGGCCGGGTCCGGCGGCGGCAAATTTTCCGCGACGAGTACGAGCTTCGCCGGATCAAATTCCTTGGCCGCCAATTCCTTCAGCGTGGCAGCGTCGCTGGTGCTGACCTGCCAGTTCGGGTAGAGCTTGGCGCGCGGCAGCGCGCCGGTGAACTCGAAGAGTGCAAAGGGTCCGTTCGCATTCGTGCGCGTCAGGATCGGACCGTCGGGGCGGTCCTTGTAAAATTCAAACGTCATCACCGGCCGGAACCGTTGCTGTTCCGGATCCAGCAGCTTGACCGCATTCAGCAATCCCGCCGCGCCCAGCACGTAACGGGTATTGGTCAACTGCCAGCGGCGTGACACGCGCGATACATTCTGGGAATTCCCATCAAACTGCAATGCCCCCTCAAACGCGGCGATATCCGTCGGCACCCGCGACATCTGAACAATGTCGAGCGATTGAATGTTGTTGTATTGAAACAGGTGCTGCATCCATTCGATACGATAAACCTGTTCGAGCATCTGTTCCGCCCCGATCAGTTGTTGCGGGGCCCTGACGGCTGGCGCGAGCCATTCGGGAATGATGGTAACGCGCCGCTCGTAGGGCTTCTGCCGGAGAAAATCCATCACCGGATTGTCCGCCGCCTCAAGGTATTTCTCCTTCCAGTTGTAAGTGACCACCCACCGGGTGTCCACCCACGCCAAATCAACCACCAGCAGCAACCCCAGCAGAACTGCGCCAACTCGCGCCCGGCGTCCGTTGAAATAACCGCTCAGAATTACTGTGAAGAGTCCGAGGGCGAGCGTCAGGAGCAGGATGAACCAGCCCACCTGCCGCAGGCTGAAAGTGGCGATGGCATTGGCCATCGTCTCGTCAAACTGAACCGCTTGCAGATAATTTATCAGATGGCTGCGGGCGGAAGCGTAAATGAGCCACGCAAGCAGACTGGCCCCCAACGCGAGCGCCGAACCGATCGCCCACTTCCGGTCAAACGGCGACACCTTTGACCACCAGGATTGCAACTGGGACACCAGGTCGCGGGTCGCCACGGCCGGCGCCTCCAGGTACCGGCGGCTCAAGCCATAGACGCCGTGCGCGAAGATGACCAACAACGCCCACTGCAGCACGTGCATGAACTTGCCCGGATTGCGAATCGTGGAAGCATAGGGCAACGCGTAGAAGAATTGATAAAACGGCGCGAAACGCCCAAAACTCAATAAGAGCGAGACGAAGATCACGCCGGTCAAGAACCAGATAAACTTGCGTTGGGCGGAGGAGAAAACGGAATTCTCTTTGCGCAGGGATTGGAACACAGCCCAGAGCGCCACCAAGGTCAGGAGAACTCCCGTGTAGCTGCCGCCCCCGCCATAACGCATGAATCCCCGCGGCGGCGGCCCCGGTTTCCCCGCAGCGAAATAACGGTCCCAGGCCGGATCCCGTCCCCCTTTGCCCCAGTAATTTCCGCCGTCCGGTGTGTCCATCCGGAATCCAAACAGCCCCGGCACCACAATCCCCAACGCCTCGCTTTTGGGGAAACTCCATTGCGTGGCCCAGTCCCAGCGTTCCTGCTTGGTGCGCTGATCCTGTTCGGTACCGACCACGCCTTGGATCTGAGTACCAATCAAACTCGAGAGGGCAGAACCTGCGACCAGCGCCGCAAAGAGACCAATGACCACCACCCGCCCAATACTTAGCATGAAGTTCTTCAGCCGATTTCCCCCGGGCAACAGCGCATGAACCACGACACAAATTGCCGTTACCACACTGAAAATGGCGCCGATATCGAACGCTTCCATCACGCCCATGCCCACCGCCAAGCCGGCAAGGGGATAGCGAAGCCACGAGCGCAGCGGATACGGGCTAACAACCGTTGCCAGCGCGAGGTAGTTGAGTCCGAAACAGATCGCCTGGGTTCCAACCCCCCAGCAGGCGACGCCAAAAAAATCGGAACAAAGCGCGGCGGCCAACCCACCCAGCATCGCGGCCAGATTACCCAAGCCGAGTTGACGGCAGAGAAACCAGGCGCAGAGGCCCAGAAACAACAAAGTGATGGGCGCGTAGAACTTGGCAAAGCCCAATGGGCCCAAGACCAATAACAAACCGGAAGTGAGATTCGGCAACGCTCCAGGGTCCCGCGACCCGTAACCATTCAAGTCCGCCCAACTACCCGTGAACGCTTCCGGCACTTGCCCGCGTTCCGCCATCATTGCTCCCAGCGGACCATCATTGGCGAACACGACCCACGCCGGAGCAAAGCTGCGCAGAAACAACAACCCGAGGATGACGCAAAGGATTCCGACGAAGCCCGCCAAACTGGCGGCGCGCGTGAAAGGGAGGCTCGTATCGGCGGGACGTTTAGGACTCATATTACTCATGGCGAACTGGTTTTGCTGAGGCGTGATGTTAAGCCGGGAACGGGGAGACACCAGTCAAAACGCGACACCCATTCAAACCGACTGTCGTACTGCCGCCGCCGTCAGACAAACAGATCCACCCTCCGCGTCGTCCTCTACGAAGGGACCGATGCACAACCGCTCGACAGCACCGACCGCTTCTCCGCGCTGACCGCGCTGCTTGAGAAGGGTTTTGCCGTCACGCGTGCCGTCGCGGGTGGACGGGTTGCGCCGCATGAACGGGGATCGTTGCTCCTGAAACGCGTCCGCGCGCCGAAGCAGAACATCCCGCAGACCGTGGTCGGGCGGAATCATTTCCTGCAAGTCATCCGGAATTACGTCGCGGAGTTCAACCCGGTGCCGCCGCTGCCCACCGAGGAACTCAAAGTCCACGCCGACGGACTGGTGGTGATGCTCAAGTGCGATCCGATTTACCGCGATTACCTCGGCAGGCAGTCAGGATGTGACAAATCCAACTTGTTCCACAAGCCGTTCATCCAAGTCTTCAGGAAAGTCCATCCCTAACGGCTGCGGCTGCGAACTTTGGTAGAAATTGAATTGCGACGCGCGCCCGCGCTGGCCGCGTAAACCAGTGGCTCATTGCGCGCTGTTGGCACCGCTCTACGCGGCTGGCAATCTCTCCCCGGATTTTTTTCATGAAACCCAAACTGAAACTCGTCGAAGGATCAATCATCGCCCCGCGGGGCTTTCGCGCCAGCGGCGTGTTCTGCGACATCAAACGCCTCGGCACGGGCAAAGGCTCGCAGAAAGGCCGGAAGCGCGACCTCGCGCTCATCGTGTCCGAACGACCGGCGACGGTCGCGGGCATGTTCACGACCAATCAAGTCTGCGCCGCGCCGGTGAAGGTGTGTGCCGCGCGAATGAAGCGCGGCGAGGCGCAGGTCGTGGTCGTGAACTCCGGCAACGCGAACGCCTGCACGGGCCGGCAAGGCATGGCGGACGCGCTCGCCATGGTGCGCTTCACCGAGCAAGCGCTGAAGCTTTCCGCCGGTCTCGCGCTCGTCGGCAGCACGGGCCGCATCGGCGTCCCCATGCCGATGGACCATGTCCGCGCTGGCATCATCGAGGCCGCGACCCTGCTGGGCGACAGTGCCGACCACGGCCGGCACGCCGCGGAAGCCATCATGACCAGCGACACCAAGCCGAAGCAGATTGCGGTCGAGTTCAAGCTGGGTGGCAAGAACGTGCGCATCGGCGGCATCTGCAAAGGGGCCGGCATGATTCAACCCGGCATGAGCGCCACCGGCGCCCGTCCCGCCGCGCTCCCGCACGCTGGCCTGCATGCCACGATGCTTTGCTTCATCACCACCGACGCCGCCATCGAAGCGCCGGCGTTGCAGGCGGCGTTGCAGGAAGCCGTGGCCCACAGCTTTAATTGCATCACGGTGGACGGCGACATGAGCACCAACGACACCGTGCTCGTACTGGCGAATGGACTCGCAGGCAATGCGGAGTGCGGAGTGCGGAGTGCGGAATTCAAGAAGTTCCAAGCCGCGCTCAATCACGTCTGTCTCGAACTGGCGAAGCAGATCGTGCGCGATGGCGAGGGCGTGCATCGCGTGGTGACCGTGAGGGTGAGCGGGGCAAAAACGATTCAGGAGGCCGATGCCGCCGCCCGCGCCGTGGCAAACAGCGCGTTGGTAAAGACAAGCTGGCACGGCGGCGACCCGAATTGGGGCCGCATCATTGACGCCATCGGCTACAGCCCGGCAACCGTCGTCGAGGACAAGGTGGACATTGGTTATCGCTCGACGAACCGCCGGAAGATTTTGTGGAGCTTGAAGCGCGGCCAACCAACGCGAGCAACCTTCAAAGAGCTTTGCCTCGCCGTCGCGCCCAATGAATTTGAGCTGCACATCAACCTGAACCTCGGCCAATCCGGCGCCGTCATGTATGCCGCTGATCTGACCGAAGCCTATGTGGACTACAACAAAGGCGACGTAACCGATCCGACCACCTTGGGGGGGTAAATCCCAAGCTGGTGAGTGCC
>CAYHFK010000026.1:0-14347 GCA_964355895.1 uncultured Bifidobacterium sp.
CGGTCACGATTCCGGAGCCGGACATCCTGCGGCACTATTATCTCGTCCGCTATTTTTACGGCGCCACCTCGCGACGCGGCACGCCGCCGATGCCGTTGCAGGGCGTGTGGACGGCGGACGCCGGATCGCTTCCGCCGTGGAAGGGCGATTATCACAACGACCTCAACACCCAGATGAGTTACATGGGTTACCAGGGCGCGGGCCACTTCGACGAAGGCCGCAGTTTCCTTGATTTCAACTGGGACCTGCTGCCCGCCTACCGCCGCTTCGCCCGGAACTTCTACGGCACGGACGGCGCGAACGTGCCCGGCGTCATGTCACTGGACGGCGAACCGCTCACCGGCTGGGGTCAATACTCGCTCTCACCGACGATGGGGCCGTGGATTGCGCACTTGTTCTATCTCCACTGGCGCTACACCGGCGACGCGAAGTTTCTCAAGACGCGGGCCTATCCGTGGTGCCGTGAACTCGGGATTTGCCTGAAGGGATTGTTGAAGCCGGACGAGAAGGGCGTGCTGGTGTTGCCGCTGTCGTCGTCGCCGGAAATTCATGACAACCGGTTGAGCGCGTGGCTCAAGCCGAACAGTAATTTCGATCTGGCCTGCTTGAAAATGCTGTTCGTCTCGCTCGGCGAGATGGCGGACGCCTGCGGAAAGAGCGGAGAAGCGAAGGATTGGCGCGGCACGGCGCGGGCGTTAGGCGACTGGCATGTGAACGCCGACGGCGCGCTCAAACTCGACGCCAACGAAGAACTCGCCGAGAGCCACCGGCATCTCTCGAACTTGATGGGGCTTTATCCGTTCGACCTGATCACGGTCGAGGACGGCGCGCGCGAGCGGCAGATCATCCGCGCCAGTCTTGATCAGTGGGATCGGTTCGGCACGAAGCAGTGGTGCGGCTACAGCTTCACCTGGATGTCCGCCCTCCGCGCCCGCACTGGCGACGGCGAGGCGGCGGTGCGCAACCTCGACATCTTCGTGCAGGCGTTTTTGCTGCGGAATGGTTTTCACGCGAACGGCGACCAGACGAAATCCGGCTTTAGTAGCATGACGTATCGGCCCTTCACGCTCGAAGGCAACATGCTGGCCGCCGCCGCGACGCACGAGATGCTGCTGCAGAGCTGGCGGGACGTCGTTCGCGTTTTCCCCGCCGTTCCGTGGCGCTGGCATGACGTGGCGTTTGAAAACCTGCGCGCCGAAGGGGGACACAAGGTTTCAGCGCGCCGCGAGAATAATGCGACCACCTGGTTTCGCATCGTGGCCGGGCGCGACGGCGATTTGTTGATCCGCGACAACTTCGGCGGGCGCACGCCGGCTTGGAATTGCCAGGGAGTGCGGCGTGACGGCGATAACTACCGGGTGTTCGCCAGGAAGGGCGCCGTGATCGAAGCCGCGTTGCCGAGGCTGGAGCACATCCCCGATGCGCCAGCCAATGCGGCCCGGCCAGTCGCAAGAGTCAGTCCCTAAAATTGCTTGAGGGGTATCCCAGCGGTCACGCCCCGAGCGTTACGCCCAGATTGTCGGCAAGAAAAGACCCGCTGCCGACTCGCATCAAGCAGCGGGTGTTCTGAGATTTGGCGAGAGCCAGACTACTTGGCCAACTCAACCTTCGTGGCGGTGAATTGCAGTTTGCCCTCCACCTTCTTGCACGTGCCGGTGGCGGTGGCTTTCTTGGTTTCCGAGCAAACGTTTTTGTGAAACTTCTCGCTCACGTCGTTTTTCACAAAGTAGTACGTGGACTTCTTGCCGTCCTTCTCGACCTGGATCACGTTTTGGCATTTGTCGGTTTCTTTCAGTGCGCATTTGCCGCACTTGGCGTCCCCGGTGATGGTGATTTCCTTGTCCTTGTCTTCGGCGAAGGCCGGAATTGCCAACGCCAGGATGAACAGGCCGATCGTGCCGGCCAGAATGATTGAGGTACGTTTCATATTTTTTTGTTTGGTGCTTACGGTTTCGAGGACAACCCTACAGCAGTCCAACGGCCGCGGCCATTAAAATTTTTAACACGGGAAATTATTGACCGGCGATCACATTGCCAGTTGGGTCGGAATGGGTGAAAACGGTTGACTTGGAAGGTGAAACGTTTATCCCTCTGCATCCCGTTTTGGGCGGGACGAACGCTTTATCGCAAAACTATGATCGCACGTTTAATGGAAAAATTTGAAACCTACCTGCGCCGTCCGCTCTTGTTCCTGCTGGTCGCGCTGGTCGTCGTTGGCTGTTCGCGCGTTGAAAAAGACGGGGCGCCGAAGCCGAACGCCGCCGCTGAACCGCAGAAAGTTCAGGACGACCGCACGGCGCTGGATGAGTACGTGGCCACGCCGGACACGAACTACAGTTTCCGCGTCGTGACCACGGTGCCCGGCAAGGACCACACCACTTTCATCGTGGACATGACCTCCCAGGCCTGGCTGACGACGAACGAAGTGGATCGTCCCCTGTGGAAGCATTGGATGGTCATCGTCAAACCCAACAACGTGGCAAGCTCGAAGTCGCTGCTGTTCATCGGCGGCGGTGGCAATGGCGGCAACCCGCCAGCCGGCGCCGAGGGAAACCTGGTCAAGATCGCCCTCGCCACCAAATCCGTCGTGAGCGAGTTGAAGATGGTGCCCAATCAACCCCTGGTTTTTGCGGGGGAAACCGAGGGACGCAAAGAGGATTCCCTGATCGCTTATACATGGGACAAATTTCTCCGCACGGGCGACAAGAAGTGGCCGGCCCGGCTGCCGATGACCAAGTCCGCCGTTCGCGCCATGGACACGGTCACCGCGGTCTGCGGCAGTGCTGCCGGCGGGAACGTGAAGGTGGATGGTTTTGTGGTGGCGGGCGGCTCGAAGCGGGGTTGGACGACGTGGATGACGGCGGCGGTGGACAAGCGGGTGGTCGCGGTTGTGCCCATCGTGATTGACGTGCTGAACCTCGAGCCCTCCATGCGGCACCATTACGGCGCCTACGGCTTCTGGGCGCCGTCGGTGGGCGATTACACGGCGTTTCGCATCATGGACTGGAACGGCACGCCGGAGGACCGGGCCCTGATGAAAATCGAGGATCCGTACGAATACCGCCAGCGGCTCACGATGCCCAAGTTCATCGTCAATGCTTCCGGCGACCAGTTTTTCCTGCCGGATTCCTCCCAGTTTTATTTCAACGACCTGCCCGGGGTGAAATACCTGCGCTACGTGCCCAACGCGGATCACTCGCTCAAGGGCTCCGACGCCTATCAGACGTTGCAGGCTTGCTACAACGCGGTCCTCTACCATCGTCCCTTGCCGCAGTTTGCGTGGACGTTGGAAAAGGACGGCTCCATGCGGGTGACCACGCAGGACAAGCCCGCCGAAGTCAAGCTCTGGCAGGCGACGAATCCGGATGCCCGCGATTTCCGCATCGAGACGCTGGGGCCAAAATGGCAGAGTTCGGTTCTCAGCGACAAGGGTGGGGGAGAATATGTGGGAAAAGTTTCCGAGCCGGCCAAGGGCTGGACAGCTTTCTTCATCGAACTCACTTTCCCGACCGGCAATCCGGAGCCTTTCAAATTCACCACCCAGGTTCGCGTGGTGCCGGATGTGTTGCCTCACAAGTTCGTGGCCAAGCGTCCAGAGTGACTGGCTAAACCGCATGCGTCCGAGCCCGGGTTCAACCGCGACCCAAACTGCTCCTGTCGGGAAGTGGGCCGGTTGCGGTGTAAGAGCCTGTTTGAAAAGTCCGGTTGGGAGCACGGAGCTGGGAAGCTCCGTGAACCCGCGGGCAAGGATGCCCGCGCTACGACGTAGCGCGGGCATCCTTGCCTGCGGGTTCGGGCGGCATCCGTGCCGCCAGTTTCGAGTTTTCAAACAGGCTCTAAGAGGTAAAAGTGCATTCCCCGCATCCAATGTTTCGGTTGCTTGCGAGACTCGGGCGGAACTTGCCAGTATTATCAAAGACTCAAAGCGCATTTCGTTTGGAGTTCCGTAGAGTTCCGGCTACGGGCGGCCAGTGGGCCAAAATTACGTTGAAGCCGGCTGAAGGCGGAACTCTAACGATGGCAGTGCAAGTTACGCCGCCGACTTCGGCGTGAAGCTTACCGGCGGCCAACCGCAAGATACTGAGCTCATTTCGGCGTCACCGGCGGACTGGCTTTGGTTTCAGGCAGATTTTGATCAAACCAGTCGGCCATGATCTTGACTTCCTCGGGGAGGGTCAGCCAAGGATGCCCGCCGCCCTTCTTTACAATCAGTTCGGCGGAACCGCCCGCCGCCTTAAGCGCCGCAACCATGGTCTGCGACTGTTGCAACGGTACCAAGGGATCGGCATCGCCGTGGATCAGCAGAAACGGAATCGGCGGCCCTTTTACCAGTCGTGCGGGGGAGATTTGCCGGGCGCGCTCCTGGATTTCCTCTTCGGAATGGCCCTTGATCCCGCCGAGAAACAATAAATCAGCCAACAACTGGGAATTGGCGGGCTTGCCGTTCCAATCCAGAAAGTCGGTGGGCGGAAAGAAAACGGCGGCGGCTCGGACGTGCGTGCTGTGGCGCAGCAAAGGTTGGCTGGCCTCGGGATTTCCCTCCTCGGGCGTGACCGCTACCAGCGTCGCGAGGTGGCCCCCCGCCGAAGCGCCGGTGAGTCCGAGCCGTTCCGGATCAATCTTATATTCCGCCGCGTGCAGTTTGACGTAGCGGATTCCCATCTTCACGTGCGTTACCATCTCCGAACCCGGGTAGCGCGTGCGCGAGCCGGGGCGGATCGCAAAGACCGTATAACCGTGGGAGCAGAAAATCCGGTACAACTGCGCCAGGGTGTGATCCCGAATTTTGCTGCGGTCGGAATGCCACGCGCCACTGACCACGTCCACGATGGCCAGCCCGTTGGCTTTTTCCTTCGGCGTGAAGACATCCATCAGCAGGCCCGTGCCATGGACTTCCCCATAAACCACGTCCACCTTTTGGTCGTAGGGAAGGGCGGATGAGTCTTGGGCGATTGCACACGCCGCCGCCACGAGCGTGAGCCACGCGGTGATTACGGCCAGCTTGATTGGTTTCATTGAGATTGAGGGATTGAAAAAAACTCACTTCGCCGGCGGGCGTAAATACCGATCAAACCATTTGGCTAATTGCCGGGTGTCCCACACCATGCTCAACCAGCCGTGTTGTCCGCCGTGATGGACGACCACTTCGACGGTGCGCCCCAACTTGCGTGCCTCCGCCTGAAATCGCTCGGACTGATCCAGCGGCACGAGAGTGTCGGCGTCGCCGTGGTAGATCAACGTCGGTGGCAGATTGGAGTTCACATAAAAGATCGGCGACAGCTCGCGCCCGATGACCTTCCAAACGGCCGGGTTGGTGGCGTTCGGGCCGAAACTTTTCAAAAAACTCTTGGGGGGACCGCCATCGTGGAGATTCTCGGTGGACTCGCCGAGATTCAACAAATCAGTGACGGGATAAAAAATAGCGACCGCTTGAACCGCGCTACTTTCGCTATCAATCGGGTCGCTCGTGCCGGCCGGGCCCGGGCCGCCGCGGGTCGCCAGCATGAGACTGAGGTGTCCGCCGGCGCTGCCCCCCGTGACACCCAACCGCTCGGGGTCCACTCCGTACTGGCGGGCGTTATGCCGGATGTAACGCACCGCCCGGTTCACGTCCTCGGTGATTTCCATCACCGTCGCCTCGGGTTGGGAGATGTGGAATACTGCGAACACCGTGTAGCCACTCCGCAACAGCGGCGCCATCATCCATGGACGAAACGAGCCGGCCCCCGACTTCCAACCGCCGCTGACCATGAGCGCGATTCCGAGGCCGTTGGATTTGGCGGGACGGACAACATCAATCGTCAGGTCCCGGCCATGGCGCTGACCGTACACCAATCCGTCCGTGCGCTCGAAACTGGGGTGGAAGTAAATCCAGATGGAGCCGACGGAAATGATCGCGACGAGTAGAACCGCCGCCACTATTTTTAGAAAAACTCGAACCAGTCGTGGTAATTTCATCGGGCGCATCATCCAAAACTGCCCTGACAACACAAGCAGCAAAAATGCCCTGCCTAGCGCGCCGCCGCCTGGGGCGCTTTTTCCGGCTGCAGCAATTCGCCAAGGTTGTAATGCGTGTAGCGGGTATGGGCGGCGGGATTCTCCGAGTCGGCATTGGCCACCCAGAAATCCAGCGTCTCCGGCTCGAACAGCGCGGAGTGGATATTGGAAGTCATGCAGACGGGCCGCTTCATGAGATCGCGCGCGCCTTGGGCATCGAACTTTCCGTAACCTGCCTTCACCCGCTGGGCGAGTTCCTCGTAACGGTCGCCGGCGGACATCAGGACGGTGTCCGGGATGCCGTGCGGCAGGAGCGGGTGGTTCTTGCCGGGCCAGATCGTCTCGAATTTGTCCGGCGTGGCGGCGATGCCGACGGCGCGCTGCGATTTCGCATCCGAGATCACATAGTAATATTCACAGGTGCGCGGCCCCTTGCGCATGATGGCCACGGCCTCCTCGATCGTGCTGGCTTTTTCCATGACTTCGCGCACGAGTTCAGCCATCGGCTTGCCATCCCAATTGCCTTCCCCGCGCCCGCCCATTTCGCCGATCGCCACATGCTTTTCATTCATGGCGGTCACCGAGCCAACGAAGCCGGCGTAGCCGACATTGACCCAGGCGTTGCCTTGGTCGGGTTGGGTGATGATGACCGTGGCGTTCTGCTCAAGGCCCATGCCGCGCAGGTAATCGAGAATGCGCCCGTGGTACATCTTGCCCCCCACGGTGGCTTGGCCGAACAGCGCGAAGCCGCTGCAATGAAACAGCTCGGGAAAGAAATTCGCGATGCGCACTTCCTCGCGCGTGAGTCCGGCGGCGCTGGCCAGCGCATCCATCTCGCGGAAATAACGCGCGTCCGTGAACGGGGCAACCCGCTTCTGGGCGGACTCGATTTCGCCGAAGAACCAGGCGCCCTTGTCGAACGAACTGCCAACGCCGACGCCGTAAAGCATCTGGTCCACGAGGTGGCGGACTTCCTTCTTCATCAGCGTACCGTGCTGCCGGCCCATTTCCTCGGGCGTGCCCTTGAGGAACAGGACGCGCGTGCCGTCAATCATCTCCAGGCGGCCGTTGCCTTCCCGGGCCACGACGCGGCGCTCACCGGTGACGGGCCCGAGCGTTGGGATTTTATCGCTCATCAACATGCCCACCGCCACCGAGAGGAAGCGCGTCAAATGCGACTGCGCCACCGTTTCAATTTTATCGCCGGCGCCCGGCTTGAGTTTCCACCGCCCGGCGGGCCAGGCCGTTTCAAACTGGGGATTGACAACTTCGAGTTGCACGTCGGTTTTGCCCTCGCGATAGCTGATGCGCAGGGGCAGCAAATCACTTTCCCGCACCGCGAACTGGAGCGTGCCGTTCGGCAGGTTGAAGGCATCAATGGCCTCCGGCGTGGGCGTCGCTTTGAAAACGCGGCACGGCACGCCGCCGACGCTCGCATTGGGCAGGGCCTCCGTCCGCAGCAACACGGGCAGCATGACGAGTTGATCGGCGGCGACCGGGAGTTTGATCGGGTCCAACCGGGACGGGTCCTTCCGTTCCGGTGCGGCGGAGAACGGCGGCACATCGGGCGAGCCGACGATCCCGAATTTCTTGGCGGGAACGTGGACCCAGAGTTCCTGCTGATCCCGGCCCGCCACGATATCTTGGCCGTCCCATTGGGTAGCGACGCGCAAGTGATCCGGCGCTTGAAAGGCGAGGGTCACCTCGCGGCCGACAAACTCTTTGGGCAAGCCATCCGCTTTGAGGATTTTCAAGGTGGCCGTGAACGTGCGGGGTGTCTCGTTGTTCGGGGTCTCGAAGATTTGGGCGACCCGCGTCATGGCGCCGGTCAGCAGCCGGGCCGGCGAATTGGTATCCGGTTGCTGGGCGGGCGTCAGGCGGGGCAGGGCCAAGGCAAGAATCAGGCAAAACGTGAGGCGCAGGTTTTTCATAGCAGTTGTGGCCGCAGAAAATGACGGGGCTCGGATCGGTTGTCACCAACAGACCGCATACGGGAATGACTTATTCGCTTGATGATTTGGATCGGCCGGCAGTTGCATGACAGTGTACGCCGCGCCTTGCCACAGCAGCCATCAGTTTGCGCCGCATCATCCAGGCGGCTGCGTTCTGCAAACACAAACTGTGACCTGAAACAAAAAACGGCTTGGCCGGTTTTGCCCGGCCAAGCCGTGTCAACAGATTCAACTTCGACTGAAATAACGTCTTTCCCGTCCGGGGTAACCTCGCAAGAGGTTCCACCAACCATTCCGCCTTCCAACGTGTCTTGGCGATTTGCCGCCTAAGGCACTGCCGCAACCTGCAAGAATGCAACCTGAGGTGCAGCAGCAATGTCAACGGTCTTCACGATCGTCCCATCAACTCCAGGAATGTCCTGCTTCAAGGTCTCCCAGTTGAAAAGTGGGGTAGTGATATCAGCGCTGCCAAGAATCTTGTAGTTTTTTTCCGCCGAGGCGGTCCACGAAAGCTGGAGGCTCGTGCCGCTCAAGGCGGAAATATTGATTTTCAAGGGCTGATACGGGGTGAGCGTCTCGCCCAACGCCCACTTCACGGTTCGAATGAAAATCACGCGGCCAAGGTCAGTTAGCGCGTTGAAGCAACGGCGCGAACCGCCGGAGCCCTGGTCATTTATGATCCAGTGAACCAAGCGTTGGTGAGCTTTGTTGTCGGCGAACGCGACCTGCCACGGATGGTTAGGGTCGTTACTGTAATCGGCGAGTTGGGCACCAACATCGGCGACGGCGAAGCATGCCCTGTTCGTGTTGCCCCCCAGCAACCCAATCACAGTTGTGCCTGAGGCCGCTTGGGAGGCGTTTATGGTCGTCCACGCGTACTCGTAATTCGGTTTGCCAGTGAGGGGAACATTATTTTCTCCCGGATAAGGGTCGCGGAAGATCTTGACGCGTCCCTCCGCATCCAAGGGGATGCCCTGCATGATGGGATGATTGGGAGCACTGACCACCATGTACTGACTCGCACCCTGAGCCGGTTCCGTGTCCTTGACGTCGTCACTACCTGTGCCGGAGTACATATAAAGGCTATTGGCTGAAGCGCGGATGACGTCACTTATGCACGAATGCTCACCCATCATGATAGGGATGCCGTTGGTGTTTGGCGCTCCGACGTTGGCCGAGCCGCTGGTGCCAGAGTTTATTACGAGGATCGCGTTAAAATTCGCATCCGCAGCAGGAAAAAGGTAGAAGTTCTGATCACCCGCTAATCCAGTAAACGGGTTAAGCTGAGTTGGATTGAGCTCGGCGTCGAGCAGAAGGCGACTGGAATAGCCATGGTCTCCGAGCAGTGCTCCCATTGCCACATCACCGTGCGAGGTTTGGCCAGGCCCCTTGATGTTACCCGAATCCGCAGCACCCCAAGTGAGGTCTTGTTCCTTGCGCGTAGTGATTAAAATCACACCATTTGTGGCGGCAATCGTTTCCAATTGGGAGGTGAGTGTTACAGCCAGTGTCACTGCACTGGCCCATGAGAATTTGTGTTTCATACGTTGTTTTTGTTCTTTTTTGGGTTGGTCACGTTCAGTGGCCGTTGGGGATTTATTGATGCTAGTAAGAACAACTTGCGCCCAAGTTGCAAGAACTTTTTTAGCAGCGGTCTGCAGCATCACTTCACTGCCGTCGTGCGTTCCATCACCCAGAGAATATCAAGATTGTTGGGTTGGGTTTGACCGTACATGAATCGATTGACGTACGAGGTCGTCATCGCACGCCCAAGTGTGCGCCCGTCTCTCCACTTCTTAATTTCGGAGTGTCCATCGGCAAAACTAAATCCACAACCGCCCCCGTGATACGTGGCGGGACCATCCTGCCAGGTTGTAACGGCACGGCTTGGCAAACCCATGGCCACCGCAAACGCCGCATCATTTACGCTGTCCGGATTTTCATCAATGATAACCCACAGGTTGGCGGGTGCTGGTTTGACCATGTCTGAGGTTTTTTGGAAAATCTGCCACGGTGGAGCTGGCCAATGTTCATTCTGACGATCCATCCCCCTGAAGGCCTGGCTCATGGAGATGCTACGAACGCGGGGTAACCCTGTCCGGCCACGACTCAGGCTCATGTCGGCGGGACACTTGTAAACTGCGGCGCTTTTCAAATACGGCCCTAACAGGCCATCCAACAAGTAGGTAATATTTGTGTTATCGGGATGGCCGTCGTAAGCCAGCCCTCCATGCACCCAGTCAAAGGCGTTGGCGATCCTGGATTCCTGGTCATCCGCATACATTAACCACGCGAGGCCAAGTTGCCGTCCGTTACTCATGCAGGAAATGGATTGCGCTCGAATCTTGGCTTTGGAGAGCGCCGGCAATAGCATCGCAGCCAGAATGGCGATGATCGCAATGACCACCAGAAGTTCGATCAAGGTGAACGCGAAACGGCGCTTACCAAACCGAGCCTCCGATAAGTCCTGTTCGCTTGTTTTCATACAGGTGTGATTGACTTGGTTTTTGACTTTATTTTCCCCGTCACAATACGCCTCCGAAATTCAAAGCTCAAATGCTGTTTGCCAGTCGGTTCACGCCGCGCCCAGGCCCAACCCGCCATCCAGTTGCCTCGCCTTCAGCGGGCGTCGGCTTTTCTCCGGTTCCGCCCCAGTCGGCTTCGTTGGGTTGCATTCAATGGCAGTTAAAACCCGGTTTGACTGGCTGCCAGTTCACCAACCGGCGCGCGGGTGTCCCATTCGTTGCCGCCAGGAATCGGGAGGGTGGATTGACCGCCAGGCCTTGATTGCCATTGCCCCTTGGAACGCAGGCTCGGAACCTCGCAAGCACGCCCCGCCCCGCCAATGCCACCAACCATTGAGCACCAGCCCGAGTCTGCAAGGCAAAGCCGTCCTCGTTACCGGTGGCGGACGGGGCCTCGGCAAGGCCGTCACCCACCGGTTGGCCGCCGCCGGGGCCAACGTGGTCATCGCCAGCCGCAAGCTGGAAAACCTCGAAGCCACCGCCCGGGAATTCGCGGCGTTGCCGGGCAAGGTTGTTCTCATTGCGTGCCACGCCGGGTGCTGCGACCGCGCCAGCAGTTACACCGGCCAACTGCTCCCGGCAAGACGCTTTGAGGGCTGGGCCACCTTGACCAGCTTCGCCCGCGCGGAATCTTCACATAGCCGCAAACGCTCTGGCGAGAGCCGCTGCCCGAACCATCTGTAGGACCCGGAGAAACGATGCGCGAAGAGCTTGTACCACCGTTGGAAGCGATCCTCAGTTCACGATTAGCCGCAGTTCCACCAATTCACCAGGGCGAAGAAACATGTTCGCCGGCACGTTCATTACGACCGGCAGGCCGCGTTCCTGGACGGCGCCCATTCCCCGAACGCGCAGGGGCGCATCGAACATGACGATGCGCGGCCCGATATCCAGGACCCGGGCCTCGCCGGTCCGTCGCACAAGCCCACGACTCCGCACCTCGACTTTCATTCCGATCTTGGGCTCAATGCGCAAAGGCTGGCTGAGAAAACCCGTGATCCGATCCGGGTTGGAACTGGAAATGGCAATGATCGGAACCCCCGCCGCCATGATTGAACCGACCGGCGGGTCCAGTTTGCTGACGCGCCCGCTGATGGGTGCCGTGAGGATGACCGGAGCCAACTGGGATTCCGCAAGCCGAAGCTCTTGTTCGGCCAAGGCGAGCGTTGCCTTCATCACGGGCGATTCCAGATCGGCCGTGGCGGGATCAAGGTCGCGCGCGGCTTCCGCCGCCGCTTCAACTGCCAAGGTTTGTTTTTCGATCTCCATCGCCTCTTGATCCCGGTCACGCCGGGCGACATCCAGATCGAATTGGCTGGCGAATTTCTCCACGGCAAGGCTGTTGACGCGGTCATATTCGGACTGCGCCCATTTGAGCCGTGCCTGCGCGACCGCAAGTTCGGCCCGCCGAATCATCCAGCTTAAACGGAAATCTGCGAGCCGGATCCGGCCGGCGGCATCCAACCCGGCACTGACACGGAGTAAATTCATCTCCGCCAGAACTTTTGCGATGGTGTTGCTTGCCACCAAAGGGTCCGCAATCTCGATTACGGCCAGGGCATCCCCGGCCTTCACGTCCTGAAAGAGTTTCACGTTCAACGTTGAAATCCGGCCCGGCTTGGGACTGGCAACTTCGACCTGGAGCGACTCCGCCTGGCCGACAACCAGCGGATTGGTGAGGTTCTTTCCCCAGAGCCAGAGAGTAACCGCCAGCACGCCTAGAAACCCCAAACTGGGAAGGACTCGCATCCGGAATTGACGCCAGTAATGTTCGGGCGCACACGGAACGGGAGGTAAAGCTTCGGATTTCACAGTTCGGATTCCTCCTGGGCTTTGAGGGTGGTGAGGCGCGAAACCCCGGTGACGTCGCGCAACTCGCTTAACAGGTCATCGGAAATGTCCGGATTCCGCAGGAGGAGGCGGTAGGACAAATCCGTGCCGCCAGCCGCATCACTGGAGCGTTGACTGGCGCATTGCATCGTGTGGCTGTGCCGCTGCAACACGCGCCGAACGAGATCCAACTCGGCCAACGGTCGCTCCCAGTGCAAATTCACAATGATGTCAAAGCGATGCCGGCTGCCATAGTTGGTGTACCAGAGGAAAAACATGGTGGCCATGATTGTCACTGCGGCCACGACCGCCAGGGAGAATCGCTGGGTGCCACAAGCCATGCCCACGACCAGCACGCACAAAACGTAACTGGTGTCGAGCGTGTCCCGCAGGACGTTGCGAAACCGGACGACCGCAAACACCGCCATCAAGCCGAAGGCGGTGACGAGGTTATTGTTCAACACCATCATCACCACGGTGACCACCATCGGGATGACGACCAGTGAATTCACAAACGCGCGGGAATAAGACAGCCCGCGGTGCGTCGCCATGTAGGTGGCGGAGATGGCCATGCCGCCGAGAAACGCCAGGCACAGTCCCAGCAGCAAGGCTGGAACATTGATCGGTTGCGCCGAATAGTCGGCGCCGAAAAACGCATTCAAGAGGTCGTCCATATCAAGGCTTTGCTCTCAGGAACGGATCCCTTGTTACGGCGCGGTTGGCGATGCTTCCGGATGAAGCGTTCCATGAGATCGGCGCGTTCCGGATGCTGATCCAAGGGATTCAACCGCTCATCCCCCAGCACCGCCACGCCTTCGGCGTACTTGGCCACGCCGCATTGCATCACATGAAACACTCGGACCATTTCAAGGAACCAGTTGGGAAAGCGGCCGGTAAATTTCAGTTCCAAAATCACCTGCGCCCCCCACGGCAGCACGGGCTGCTCCATCGCGGTGGTGATGAGCGGCTCGAAATGCGGATTGATCCGAACCTCCCGGTCAAAAGTCACCCGCACGGAATTGTCCGCCGGGCTCATCCAGGCTTCCCGCTGGTAATTCACATGGGTTTTCGGCGTCGCCCAGTTCTGCTGCATGAGCCGGCAAAAATTTTGCAACGCGGCGAGCTGTTTGGGATTGCTCGAAACCAAGTGGTGCGACTCCGGAAGCTGGCCGCCCAGCAAGGCGGCCACGACCTCGCGCTTCACTGCACTCCGCTCTTTCAAGATGGCATTACCGGACCGGCGCTTGATCTCGAAAAACACCGGGGCCGCCGGGTTTTCATCGTAGTATCGCAGGCGCAGCTTGTATCGGTTAGTATTCCCGTTGACCACATCCCAGTACATTTGCAAATCCGCCGAGTCAAGATACAGGCTGTGGTTCGGATAGGAAAAGGTCGGGCGATTGGAGGTGAACTCATCCGGCACCAGGTACGGACGCAAGAAATCCCGCATTGCTCTGGCGGTCTCCTCGGTGACGAGATACTTCAACTCAAAACGCTGCGGTTGCAACTTATCTATCATGGCTTGATCTAAGCACTTTTATACTTGCCACTCGATTCAAGGGATTGCAACCCGAAAACAACTGGAGGCGGAACTCGCGGCCAGTGCTTCGTCGGTGCGCGCGATGTCGAACAGGAGCTAACGGTAGTTGCCGATGAGGCCGGCTGCGTCGGAGATGCTCACGCCATGCTGCCCGCCGCCCTGGGACCGCGTGTCCACCTTGGTAACGAGCTTCCCGCCGGACTTTTCGAGATCCTCGCTTGGCTTTGGCCGGGCGTGGAAGTCATTCGCCGCGCCGTCACTGGCGTAAAGTTTGTAAACTTGCGGGCCGCGCGTGGAAGGATGCCAGGAATGGGTGTTGACCCGTTTGACTTCCACCGAGCGATTCAGGTCCACAAAGATGCGTCCGCCCGTCGTGCCCGCAGCGAAGAAAAAGTTTTTCTCCGCTGCGTCCGATTCGGCGGGGAGTTTGCCATCGTGCAGTTGTTCCAGGCCGCCGCCGTTGCCGTCCGGCACGCCGTCCACGAGGGGGAATCTGGCGGCCG
>CAYHFK010000026.1:14447-20110 GCA_964355895.1 uncultured Bifidobacterium sp.
TCTGGCGGCCGGCGAACGCCGCTGCGGTGGCGAACCGCAGCGCCGCGCCCCCGGCGGGCCGCAAACGGTGATCGGGATGGGTTGGTTGAGATGGGGATCCAGGCATGATGTTATCTTTCGCTTGCTGGCACGATTGGCCGACGATTCGGCAATGCCGCCGGGAAGGCAGCCCCAGCGCCGGCTTGGTGCCCGCCTCGGCGGCGGGCGCGTTCACCGCCACAAAACATGCCGCCAACGCCAGAACCATAAACCGCAACCCGCGAACTCGATGCCTCGGTGACGCATCGCGGAGGCGACACGCTGGCGCGGAACCGGGCTTCCCGTTCAGTTTTCAAAGCCGGATGCGGTAAAACTTTTTGGACGCGGAGAGATCCACGGTGAAGGGAGAATTTGCCAACACATCCTGGTACGGGCCGGCGACTTCATCGGCTGCCTGCAACGTGCCCCGCGGCCAGGTGAGCTGCATTTGGTTTCCGTTTGCTTGAACGGAAATGGTTGGCGGCAGATAGACCGTCACGAGAAACGCCTGGGTCGCGCTGAGGCTGGGGACGCCGTTGTCGGTGACGATGATGTTCACGGAGTTGGTGACGGGGGCGATGCCAGGAGTCCAAGTGAATTGGCCGCTGGCCGAGTTAATCGCCGCGCCGGGCGGTGATCCCGCGCCGAGACTGAAGGTGAGCATTTGCGCGGGCACGTCGGCATCCGCCGCGCTGGCGGTGAAAACGAGGGTTTGACCGAGCGTCACGGATTGCGGGTTGATCGGGGTCAGGGTGGGGGCGGTGTTGGGCAGGAAATTGGCCGCGCCCGGCGTGGGCAGGGTCATCGGGAAAATGTTCGCGGTGCCGTCCGGATATCGGCCCCCCGTGACATCGCTGGTTTGCGCGCCAAACGTGATGGCGTCAATGGTGGTGCCGTCGGCCGCAAACAGACCCAATGCCTCGCCGCCCTTGCTCAACGCAAAACCCGCGTGGAGGTCTGCGCGGTTGGTGCTGTTCTGGGTGGCCTCGTCGTCCGCCCACACCACCAAGTAACCGTTCGGCGGCACGACGTAATGCCCGTTGTTCGGAATCGCATACTTGAACTTATTGGTCAGATTGTCGGTCAGGTAATAGGCGCCCACGTCCACGGCGTTCGTGCCCGGATTGTAAAGTTCAAACCAATCCTCGAAGCTCCCATCCGCCGGATCGGCCAGGGTATGGGTGTTGTCGGCGAGCCATTCGTTGATGAAAATCGTGATCGGCAGTGACGCGCCGTTGTTGGTGTCGCCGGGCGTCACGTAGAAGAACGGCTGCCGGTCGAAGCTCTGACCGTCCGGAAACGAACCGGAGGAACGGTTGGCCATGAGGTTGGTGTAGTTGACGTAATCGAGCACCTGCGGTTGGCCGTTGTAGATCCGGCTCAAGGCGAGATTGCCCCCGCCGCCGGGCAACACGAAGCTGGTATGCAGTTCGGACAGGGTGGACAAACCAGACTGCCCGTCCGTGAAGATCACTTTGAACGCGCCGGGGTTGATGCTCGCGCCGGCAGGAAACGCCCAATTGGTCAGGTTGGCATAGCTGTTCGCAAGATAAAGACCGCTCAACGAAACCACGCTGGCGCTCGGATTGTAGAGTTCCACCCACGCCGTGCGCTGTCCGGCGCGGTTGGTGATGCCCGTCAGGTTTTCGGCCTGCAGTTCATTGATCCACAAAGTGGGGAAGGTGGGCAACGTCGCCTGCACGGTGTTCGTCGTTCCGGGAGTCCGCGCTGTCGGGGGGAAACTTCCCGCCCAATTGCCCGCCCGCCAGTTGTCCTGGCGCGGATCAATCAGTTGGAGCGAACTGCCGGTGCCGCGGGCCCCGCTCGGGAACGGTGCCGCGGCTTCGTAGCGCACCTTGGCGACGATCAGATCACTCGCGGGGTTGGTTCCCGGCTGCACCAGCGAGAGCGTCTCGCCGTTGCCCTGAAGCGATCCGGTGAACGTGCCGAACACCGGGATCAACGCGCCGTAGGCACCGGCAAACGCCGGTTGATTGGCGGCCAGGACGAGAAATCCTTTGGGACCAAGGGATGCGCCCGCCGGAAACGTGTACGAGAGGCCCTCAAAACGCCACCGCGACAAATCAAATGTGAGGTTGGTGGATGTGTTGGACAGCTCGATGTATTCGCCGCCCGGCACCGCAGGATTGTACATGATTTCGTTGATCACCACTTGGCCTGCGGGTGATGGGACGGTGCCGCTGTACACCGCCGCGACAGTGTTGCTCGCTCCAGTAACCGGCTGACCCGACCGGTCCACGCCAACCACGCTCAACGCGTTGTTTCCCGGTTTCAGCGGTACCCGGCTGGTCCAACCGGTCAGGCTCGTCCACGTTACCGGCCACGCGGCCCCGTTGATCCAAACCTCCGCCACGCCCACGGGCGCGGTTCCGGTCACAACCCCAACGTTGTTGCTCACTACGACTGATGAATTCACCGTGAACGGGGCGGCGACGGTGGCGAGTTGCGATTGCAAAAAGGTGCGGCGCTGGCTGAACCACGTCTTCACCGGAGTCGGCGCGTTCAACGCCCCGCCGTCGCACCAGGTGATGCCGTTGGCCAACAACGACTGATACTTGGCGTCCATCACCGGATTGCAATTGGCGGCATTGAGAGGCCCGTTCACCGCCGCTTCGATGGCCCGCCAATAAGCGCGGGCAAACGGCGGATGCGCGTACAGCCGGGTGATGGTGGGATCATCCGCGTTGAACAGCGGCGCGGAGCTTGGGCCGTAGCTACTGTTGAAGTTCACCGCCGCCAGCATCAGCCAGTCGAGGTCGAACATGTAAAGCTGCCATTTGCCGCCGTCCGGCAGGAAGGCGTACATGTTCTTGCCGATCAGATGTCCGTAGGCGTCGAAATTGACGATGATGTGTTCCGTGGCGAGGATGCCCATCCATTCCTCCATATCCACCAAACCGAGAGTCGCCGCAGTGTAGGGTTCGGGTGCCGTCGCGTTCACCGCATCAACCAGCGCGAAAATGTTGGTGTAATTGTTCACCCGGTCGGTGGATCGGTAGTTCCAGTTCCAACGGTACTTCTCGCGTTTCTTGACGCCGCCCGTGGTCGTGTAGTTTTGCAGGCGGGGTTGGGGATCGGCAATCAAACCACCGCCGTCATTGAATTCGAAGGCCCGATCCACTTTGAAGAATTCCCCGTCGCTGGCGGCCGGCGACCATTCCTCGACAAAACTTCCCGCCGGCTGCATGACGGCTTCGAAAACCTGATTGCGCGCGGCGTCGGTCACGCCGTTGACATGCAGGCGGATGATGTAGCGATGGCTGAACGGCAGGTTCAGCCGGTCGGCAATCCAGTAACCCATCTGTTCCTGCATGGCGGAGGATTCGCTGCCGTGGCCGCCGGGCCAGTCGAGCACCAGATCCTGTTCCCCCAGGAATCCATCATCCTCCGGCATGGATAAGCTGTAACCGCAACGGCCGCTCGCCGGGCCGCTGTAACCGGGCGCGATGTAGGGACTGCCCGCGTAGAGCGCCTGCGTATTGTGGATCACGCGCTGGTTTCCGAGGACAAACGTCACGTTCAGCGGCGAGTTGTCCAGTTTGTTGCGACTGGTCCAGGTGTTCAACGTCGCCTGGGTCATCCAGAGGCGGTACACGGGAAAATTGCCGGTTGGCTGAACCTCACCGACCCGCACCAGACATTCGCGTGCCGGCGCATTGTTGGGATAAACCGCCGTTGCCGTCGGGGAATACTTGTCCGTCGCCTGAACATAAAATGCGGCGAGGGTTCCGGTCGCCTGACCCGGTATCGTGGCGCTAAAAACCCCATCGCCTGCCACCGCATCGCCGCCCGAACCGTCGTCGGCCATCGTGAGCGTCGTATAAGTCGCGGCCGGGTCGAGCCGGTATTTCAACGACACGGAGGTCAGGCCATCCGGATCGGTTACCTGGGCGGCCACCACAAACGGCTGCGCCGCCGCCGGCAACCCGGGCGAATGTTGGACCGCGACGATGGCCGGCGCCGCGTTGGCCACGTAACGGCTGTTGCGCGCTCCCGGAGTGCCGGGACTGACGGGCAGCGCCAGCTCGCCGGCGCACTCGAGCCAGTTGCCGCGCAGCCGCAACAGGACCTGAGGCGGGCCCTTGAGCCAGCGGACGGCGGCGCGGATGGTCACGTTTGCCGTGCCGGACGCGAGCGTGCTCGTCAGGGGCGTTCGGATCCGGTTCATCTGATTGTCGCCGCGATCAAGGGCGCGGACGTGGTAGGATTTGGTGCTGTTGTAGCCCTCGTTATTTTCGATACCGGACAATGATTCCGTGCCTTCGGCCGTCCAACCGGTGACTCCGGATTCAAAGTTGGTGTTGGCGATGAGGTTGACGCCGCTTGCGTTGAGCACCTGCACATTGTCAATGAGACACTCCCCGGCGGCCGGTAGCAGAACCTGCAACTGGTCGGCGTTGGCGGTGCTGCCATTGTCAATGGTGCCGGTGGCGGAAACGAGGGTCCAGGGCGCTTTGTGCGTTTCATCGCTGTCCGCCCAATTGGCGGGGCGCCGGTGATCGCTGCGCGGGTCAATCAATTCCAGGCTGCTGCCGCCACCGGCGGCCCATTGTGGCCAGCGTCCGCCCGTTCCGTACGTCACTTCATCAACGGCAATGTGGATGAGATTGGTCGCCACCACCCCGGAGTTATTGGTAACAACGACGGTATCGGGCATCGTCAGCACCAGCCGCTCGCCGCGGCCGGACAGTTTGCCGCTGAAATCGCCGAGGGTATTCCCCGCCGTGAGGTTGGCGTAGTTGGTTCTCAGATGGGCAGCGTTTCTGGCGATGACCAAGTAGCTGTCCGCCGCGATCACGGTGTTGCTCGGAAAGGTGAACCCGATGGCATCGCTCAGTTGCCAGCCGCCCAGGTCAACGGCGCTGCCGCCCCGATTGTAGAGTTCGACGGATTGATCGTCGTCATTCAGCGAGAGGGGTGCATACATCAACTCGTTGATCACGATCTGGCTGACACGAATGTCGGCGTTGGTCGCGCCGGGGGTCTTTGAGTTCAACCGATAGAATTGATCCGCACCATCGGGATGACGGCCGGTGGCGACGCCGTTTTCCTGGCCGCCGAAACGCACCGCGTCCAACACCCGCGTCCCCGCCGGATTTTTCAGGTAGATCGTTTCCCCCTCGGCGCCCAAGGAAAAGTTCATGTTGATCTGAGTGTAGTAAACGAATCCGCGCGCGGGAATCTGTGTTCCCGAGGGAATGACGAACTTGTTCGTCGCGGGGTCATCCGTCAGAACGCAACCCGAAACATCCACCGGCTGCGGGCTGTGATTGTAAAGCTCGATGTAATCCACTTCCGGATCATCCGTATGGGCGAGGAATTCGTTGATGACGACATTCCGGAGCGGATCAAGTGTGACGGGGTCCAGCCGACCCGGGGAGCCACCGATCGAGTCGCTCGCCGACCAGGCCTGCGGGTTGTTTTCCCCATAAGAAGGCCGCGTCAACACCAGCGAATGTCCGGCCCCGTCCGCCGCCACCGGCCACGGCGCCACCGAGTCATAATCACACTCCAGCAGCACACCACCCCCTTGGCTGATCAGGCGCACCGTGCCATTGTTGTTCGGCAAATTGTTGGTGAACGGGCCGAGAACCCCCGTCAGGCCATACACACTCTGGACGTCC
>CAYHFK010000026.1:20210-23196 GCA_964355895.1 uncultured Bifidobacterium sp.
AGATAGATTTCCGCAGGCAACGCAAGGCTGACCGTGCCCAGTTGCGTCCAGTTCTGGCCGTCGAAGCCGGCATAACCGGTGAAGACGTTTCCCACCCGCTTCAATCGCAGCCAGGTATTGGGATAGTTGACGGGAAACGCGCCCGCCAGGGCCGTCGCCCCACCGGCCGTGCTGCGCGATTGGAAGTACGCGCCGCTGATGCTGGGGGTCGCCAACACCCCTGCGGACCGGGCGCCGGTCGTGAGGTTTTCCCGCGCGACCAAGCCGGCTTCCGACCAGGCATCTGCCAGACTCAAGGAATCGAGCCGCACCTTGAAATCAAAATCGCCGGAGCGCAGTTGGTAGCTGAATTGGAACTGGTCACTCACGCCGCCCAGATCCGCGCCGCCGCCGGTGAGGTTGTAACCATTTCCCGCCGTAACCTGGCTGCCCGCGGGCGTTGGATTGCCGACGGCGAGCAGCGCGTTGGCACTCCCAACGAAGTTGGTTTGCGAATTGGGAGCGATGACATTTCCGGCGGCTGAGAGATCCGCCAGATTGTTCACGGTCACGACGTACACCGCTCTGTCAACCATGGCCCCCACGCTCAGCACGATGTTGCTTTTCGAACCGTCCGGGGCCGCGCTGATAATGGCCAGGACGCCGTTCGTCCCGGCGATCGCATAGTTGGCCAGATTGGTCGCGGTCGCCAGCGTGATGCGCTCTGACAACGTGATCTGTACCTGGCTCAACCCCAGCGACTGGGCGCCCAGCAACACCGGACGGTTGGTGTCCGCAATGACGGTCAACGTGGCATTGCTGCTGGTGGCAGTGTAGTTGGTGTTGCTGACGACGTTGGCCGCGACCAGCTTGAAGGTGGCGTTGTTGTCGGTCATCGCGGCCGCGCTGAGCACGCAGGTGGCGTTGGTCGCGCCGGGAATCACGCTATTGTTGCGATACCATTGCAGCGTTGGGGCGGGATTGCCGGTCGCCCCCGCCGTGAAGCTGGCCGGGGCCAGCTCGTTCACGGAAAGGCTCGCCGGCTGTGGATTGATTGCCGCCGGAATCTGAACCGCGACGCGGGGCGCCACCACGATGCTGGGCAGGCCGGCTGCCTTGATCAACGCGTAATCCACGTCGAAATCGAGCCGTCCCCCCGCACTGCTCGCCGCGATGCCCGCAGACCCGGAGCGCTGCGGATTGATCGCTGTGTAGTCCCAGGTAAGCGGCCATCCTGCCGGCTCCGCCACCGTGCCGTCCGCCGGCCAGATCTTGGCGAACACGTCATTGGCTCCGCCTTGCGCCGCCGCATCCGGCTCCTGCCGGAGCCGCATCCAGTACCAGGTGTTCGCCTGCCAGACAAAATTCTGCACCGGCCCCCACGCGCGCAGATCATCGAGCAAGCTCATGTGATAAGCCGCCTGGCCGTCGCTGGTGTTGTCGCGGAAATGGTAATTGATGCCCTGGGTCGAAGTGGGATCAACTCCCACGGCCGCTCCGCCGCGAACCCCATCGCCAGAACCGAAACTCGCGATGCGGATGCGGAGCAACACTTCCTGCACCGAGCCTTCGTAACCCGGCATTTCATACAGCAAATGGTTGGAATCCCCCGCCGCCGAGGTGACGTGCAAGACGCCGCCGCCGACCGAGAAAACGCTCGCCCCGCGCACCGCCCAATTCGCCCCGAGGGCGGCACCGTCAAAGTCGTCCTGAAAACCGCTCACGGTCGTTCCCACATCGCCCGGCGCCAGCGATTGCGCGGAGAGGTTGAAGCCAAGGTCTGAAACCATCCCAACACCGATCAACATTGCGGCAAGAATCCTGAACGAAAGATTTCTCATCTGATATTTGGGGAGGATGCGCGACTCAGGCTGTGCCCCGGTTCGCTGGTGCCGGCCGGGATGCAACCCGAACCCCAAGCCACCTATTGGACGCGCCGACACATCACGGCTACCGCCGCCGCGTAATTCGTCAAGCACTCCGCTGGCGCCGAGCAGGGCCGATCCCAAACGACGGGGACGCCAAATGTTCATTTTTGCTCCAAACCTACCATAATCCCACAACAGTTTCAGTCCATAGCTTCAAAAAAGAGGCCGGGTAGGGACCGCGGGCGAGCACCAGTGGCCGGAATTGCCAGCCTGGCTTCCTCCGCGAAAGACCAAACCGAGGTTTAACGACCACTCGGAGTCACGCGGAGGCCAAACCCCGATTGCCATTGCCCCTTGGAACACATTGTCTGAAACTCACAACAACGACCTGACTTTTCAATAACACCACCTATGAGCACCATCCCGAGTCTGCAAGGCAAAGTCGCCCTCGTCACCGGCGGCGGGCGGGGCATTGGCAAGGCCATCACCCATAGATTGGCCGCCGCCGGGGCCAACGTGGTCATCGCCAGCCGCAAGCTGGAAAATCTCGAAGCCACCGCCCGCGAATTCGCCGCCCTGCCGGGCAAGATTATTCCCATCGCGTGCCATGTGGGTCGCAAGGATCAGCTCGAGAACCTGGTGAAAGAAACCGAAGCGCGCCTCGGCCCGATTGATATTCTGGTCAACAACAGCGCGACAAACATCGGCCAGGGCCCCGCGCTGGACACCGACGACGACATGCTGGACAAGATGATTGAAGTCAACATCAAGTCCGCCTTTCGCCTGGTGCGGCTGATTGTGCCGTCCATGATTGAACGCAAACGCGGCGGGGCGATCATCAACATCGCGTCCGTTGCCGGTCTGCGCCCGCAACCGGGCGGCCTGCTCTACAGTTTTACCAAGGCCGGCCTGCTGATGCTGACCCGTAGCTGGGCGCAGGAATTCGGGGTGTACAACATCCGCGTCAACGCCATTGCGCCCGGGTTGATCCAGACTGACTTCAGTGAATTTCTCTGGAAGAGTGACACGCGACGCGGCCAATTCGAGTACTCCACACCCCTGGGCCGTATCGGCCAGCCGGAGGAAGTGGCCGGCATCGCGCTCTATCTGGCTTCCGACGAGGCCGCGTTCGTGACCGG
>CAYHFK010000027.1:0-21494 GCA_964355895.1 uncultured Bifidobacterium sp.
ATTGGCAGATACGGAGCGCTACCAGAAAGCCTTCCACGATGTTCCCGGCAGCAAATGGCAAATCTTCCGCGCGTCGGGCGAATTGAAGGTCGCGTCCGAATGAATTTCCGCTAACCTCCGCGCGTGGCGAAACCAAATTCCATCGAACTGCCTGGCGTGGCGCCGATTCCGATTCTCTACGAGGACCGGTCGGTGCTGGCCATTGACAAGCCGCGCGGCTGGATGCTCGTGCCGTATTCGTGGCAGAAAACGAATTGGAATTTGCAGGCGGCCATCGTGTCGTCCATCGGCGCGGGGGATTTCTGGGCGCGGGCGCGCGGCCTGAAATTTCTCAAGTTCGTGCACCGGCTGGATGCGGAGACCACGGGGATTTTGTTGTTCGCCAAAAGCCCGGGCGCGGTGGAGTCGTATTCGGATTTATTCGAGGATCGGCGGATGGAGAAGACTTATCTGGCGGTCGTCGAGGGCGTGCCGAAACAGGCCGAGTGGACGTGTCACCTGAAACTCGGCCCCGCCCCCGGCCAGATCGGACGGATGCGAGTGGACGAACGCGAAGGGAAGGACGCGGAGACGCATTTTCGCGTGTTGCAAACGGTCGGAGCCCGGACGCTCATCGCCGCCCGCCCGCTCACGGGACGCACCCATCAAATCCGCCTGCACCTCGCCGAGACCGCCGGGCCGGTTGTGGGGGATGACATTTACGGTCGGCGGGAGGATCGCTCCAAGCTGGGGTTGCGGGCGGTGCGATTGGCGTTTGCCGATCCGTTTACCCGTCGCCGCATCGAAATCCGTGCGCCGGTCGAAGGGTTTTGCCGTGAATATGGATTCGACATTCCCACGCTTTAAGGCAGATTCCGCGCCCACATGGAAAGTATATTTGCATCTCCGGCGACGGAAGCCGGTGTCGTTATTTGTGAAACGGAACTGATTCAGTTCCGGAATTCCCGAATTCATGGAACGGGTGGTTATGCCCGCCAAGCAATTGCTGCCGGCACGCGGGTGATCGAATACGTGGGCGAGCGAATCACCAAGGCCGAATCGCTCGTTCAGTGCGAGGCCGACAACGTGTATATCTTCGACATTGACGACGAGTTCGATCTCAATGGCCATGTGGATTGGAATCCGGCGCGGTTTCTCAATCACGGGTGCGCGCCCAACTGCACGGCGGAGTGGGACGAGGCGCGCATCTGGATCTTGGCGTTGCGGGACATCCAGGTCGGAGAGGAGTTGACCTTCAACTACGGCTACGGACTGGAAGATTATCGCGATCATCCGTGTCGCTGCGGCGCGTCGGCGTGCGTGGGTTTCATCGTGGCCGAGGAATTTTTCGATCAACTGCCCAAGCAAAACCTGCTGCCGGCTTAAGTGGGAAATTTGGTGCTGCGGCGGTATCGCCACAGTTCCCGACAAATGCCCTGTCGCAGCCAGGCGCTGTCAGCGAAGCCCAAAATGTGAAAGCTTGCAGTGACACGGACGCAATTGGAAACTAAACGGCGTGACTAGCGACAATGCATTTCGGCTCGGCGTGCTCGGTTCGGGCAAAGGCTCGAACTTCGTCGCCATTGCGGACGCGATCACGGCGGGCAAAGTTCCGGCGCAGATCGTCATTGTATTGAGCGACGTGGCGGAGGCGGGCATTCTGGAACAGGCGCGGGAGCGCAAACTTCCGGCGCAATTCATCGCTCCCGGAAAATTCCGCACCAAGCTGGACGAGGAAGCGGAGCGCGCGTACGTGGCCGCGTTGCAGGCGGCGCAGGTGGATTTGATCGTGCTCGCGGGTTTCATGCGCGTTCTCAAAGGCGATTTCCTCCGGGCGTTCGAGGGCCGGATCGTGAACGTGCATCCGTCGTTGTTGCCGTCGTTTCCCGGACTGGAAGCGTGGAAGCAGGCGCTGGATCAGGGTGTGAAGGTGACCGGTTGCACGGTGCATTTTGTGGATGCGGGCGTGGATTCCGGCGCGATCATCGGCCAGCAAACCGTGCCGGTGCTGGACGACGATACGGCCGCAACGTTGCACGCGCGGATTCATGCGGCGGAGCATGAGTTGTATCCCCAGTGCGTGGCGGCGATTGCGCGCGGGGAGATTCTAGTGCAGGGACGCCGCGTAATTCGGAAACACTGTTGAAACCACGAATGACTGAGGTAGGGCGCGTCACTCCGTGCGCGCCGTTCCGTGCCAGACAGAGACACCACGGCGCGCACGGAGTGACGCGCCCTACCCGCAAAATTTAATTCA
Source organism: uncultured Bifidobacterium sp. (assembly GCA_964355895.1). Lineage (GTDB taxonomy): Bacteria > Verrucomicrobiota > Verrucomicrobiia > Limisphaerales > JADLHS01 > JADLHS01. The sequence continues at coordinate 2,237 of CAYHFK010000027.1, forward strand.
GGTCCATTGGTGGTTTGATTCTGCTTGAAAAGAAATGGTTGGCATTGCCGCGATGGACTTGGCCGGTGATTCCCGCTACGCTGAAAATAATTTATGAGCAGCAAGAACATACTCCGCTTCGGGTTGCCCAAGGGCAGCTTGCAGGATGCAACCGTGCAAAAGATGGCCAAGGCCGGCTGGAACATCTCGATCAGCAGCCGTTCCTACATCCCCTATGTGGACGACCCTGAGATGGAAATCCGGCTGATCCGCGCGCAGGAAATCAGCCGCTACGTCGAACATGGCTACTTGGATTGCGGCATCACGGGTTACGACTGGATCATGGAGAACGGATCGAAGGTCCACGAAGTGGGCGAGTTTTTATTCAGCAAAGCGACGCGCAAGCCCGCCCGCTGGGTGCTGTGCGTGCCGGAAGATTCGCCGGTCAAATCGGTGAAGGACTTGAAAGGCAAACGTATCGCGACCGAAGTTGTCAATCTCACGAAGAAGTATCTGAAGAAACACGGCGTGAAGGCCGAGGTGGAATTTTCCTGGGGCGCCACCGAGGTGAAGGCGCACGAACTCGTGGACGCCATCGTCGAAGTCACCGAAACCGGCTCGTCGTTGCGCGCGAACAAGCTGCGCATCGTGGACGAGTTGCTCTGCTCCACGCCCCGGCTCATCGCGAATCCGGCCGCGTGGAAGAACAAATGGAAGCGGCAGAAGATCGAGACGATTGCGCTCCTGCTCAAGGGCGCGCTGGAAGCCGAGACCAAGGTCGGTTTGAAGATGAACATTGCGGAAAAGAATTTGCCGAAGCTGCTCGCGAACCTGCCGGCGTTGCGCAACCCGACCATCTCCAGCCTCAGCCTCAAAGGCTGGGTGGCGGTGGAAACGATCATTGACGAACACATCGTGCGCGAATTGATTCCCGCCCTCAAAGCCGCCGGCGCGGAAGGCGTCACCGAGTATCCGTTGAACAAGGTGGTTTACTGAAGCCGAGTGCCGGGGTCGAAACCGCTAATCTGCGCTCATCGCCGCTAATTCAAAGGCATTCGCTAACAAGAGAGCTTCTTTCAAAACGGTAGCAGCGGACGTGAGTCCGCTCTAATTTTTCAGCTTGGGATGGATGGGATACCCAGTGTGCGCACCTGCACGGAGTTGGTGGGCTGGTCTTGATCGGGCAGGTCGGTGATAAAGACAACCTTGGCGCCGGGCGCCAGAAGTTTCCGCTCCCGAAGCACCTTTTCGGCGGCGGCAATGGTTGCTTTGGGCTGGGCGCAAAACGGAAGCACGATTGGCTCAAGCGCGTAGCGAAGTCGGAGCCGGCGGGCCAGGCGCGCGTCGGGCGTGAAAACAAAGACCCGCGCTGGGCGCGGGCGCAAGGCCGCACACAGGGCGGCGGAATTGCCCAACCGCGTAAGAACCACGATGGCTTCCGCCTTCAATTCATTCGCCTGCTGCACGGCAACCGCAACCGTCTGATCCTGCTTGGTCGTCAACGCGACGGCCGCTGGCGCTTCGCGACGATCGTTTGATTCCTCCTGTCGGATCCAGCCGTCCAGCGTCTGCACGCTTTGGAGCGGATTTGCCCCAACGCTCGTTTCCACCGTCAGCATCACGGCGTCTGGCTGAGCGAACAGGACTGAAGTCGCATCTGCGTTCGCACCGGTGACAATGACGGCCAGCTTCCGGGCGCTCACGCATTTCGGTATGATGGCTTGCCATTCGCGGAGCAGCTTCGCGGTGGGGCGTTCGTTGGCAATATCGTCGCCGACAAAAAAAATGCCGTCGGCGTCCTGGAGGATCTGGTCGAGCGCGACCGCTGCGGACGGGTTTTCGATGCGAGCCAGAATGCTGATGTGGGTCCGTTTCTGTTCGGTGAGAAACTGGCGCAGTTGCCGCACCGCTTCGCCATCGCGACCGGCTGACACGGCCAGCCAATCCACGCCACATTCGAGACCGAAACGGAGGTCCGCCCAATCGCTTTCGGTAATGGCCGGTGCAGCGGGCGCGCCACCGGGCGAAAGTTGCGTATCCAACAACAGCGCCACTGGGCGTTGCAGTTCGGTCGAGATCGAGCGAATGGCATAGACGGCTTTCAGGGCCGACTCGCGGCCGATGCAGGCCAGGTTCACCCGGAAAACACTGACGCCCGCCTCCAGCAAACGGCGGAGCACTTCGCCGCTCGCCGTGGCCGGGCCGAGGGTGGCGATGATTTTGGTTTGGCGTGAAAGTGTCGGCCGCGCGGTCGGGCCGGGTTGGTGGTTGGCAAGCAGCGTGGTCGTCGTTGCGGTATTCTCCAATTCGGTGGGGACTTCAGTGCGGGCGGGCAGCGGCGTTTGCCACGCGGTGGGAATCGTGGCGGTGGCGTGGGAGCTGGCGAGCATGCGCTCCGCTGACCTGGATTCGACCGTCACATTGGGTTGGTTCAACATCATTCAGACTCTTTAGCAGCCGCGATGCCGGAGCGAACGCCACGGCCAGCAAGGGCTGTTTAACCAATGCCAAACGTCCTTCGGCGCTGGCGGGAGAATCATGGCGCGGCGCACGAGGACGCCGTTTGTGCAGTTTTTGCGCCGGACGAGAAGCCTTTGTGCAATGGACATTTTCCGGTGGCTTTGGCCCGTCTCGCCGTTCCGTCGCAAACCCCCGAGGTCGGGTTGCACAACCGCCGGAGTGACGGTGCAAAGAATGCACAAAAGGGAAAACCGATGCGGTGGCGGGCTTCGGGAGCGGATGGGGCGAACTCGCCAATCCTCCATGAAACAAAGGGTTTCCGCGCGCCGGTCGTTTTTCGGCACCGCCCCTGCATTTAGTCTGGCCATGACAGAGATAATGAAAAATTTACTCGCGTTGCAGCGGCTTCAGTTCGATGTCCGGTCGCAAACGCCGGCGGCGCAGGCCGAGGCGGCCGAACGCCGCCAGCGAGTTCCCGCGCCCATTCGCGATCGTTTCGACCGGCTCCTCCGGCGCGGCAAGAAAGGCGTGGCGATCGCCCGCCACGGAGTGTGCAGTGAGTGTCATTTACGGATTACCTCCGGCACGCTGGCAAGCCTGGCTTACACCACCGAGATTCATGTCTGCGACAACTGCGGGCGTTATCTTTGTCTGCCGGACGATGAACCCCTCGGCTTGCTCCACCCGGCCCAGCCGATCAAAGTCGCCGCCCAATCCGCCGCCAGCCGAAGCTGACCGAAAGCGGATTGCCATGTCGTCCAACCTTGCCACCCCTGCCGCCACCGCCATGACATTGGCCAATTTTACCAGTCCCGGTCTGATGATTCCACATTTGCGCGGACAGGATGCGGCCTCGGTAATTCAGGAGCTGAGTCAGACCTTGCAGCGCGAGAAGCGGATTCCGGATTTGTTGCCGTTCTATCATGCGGCGCTGAACCGTGAATACATGGTGAGCACGGACATGGAAGCCGGCCTGGCGTTTCCGCACGCGCGGTTGCCGGCGTTGAAGGAACTTTCCTTTGCCCTCGGGCGCAGTGAGGAACCGCTGGCCTGGGGCTCCAAATCCCTCCGCTCCGTGCGACTGGTATTCCTGATCGCGGTGCCCGCAACGGATGCGACCCAGTATCTGCCCCTGATTTCCGGCCTGGCCCGGCTGGGCCGGGACAGCCGGCTCGTGGCCCGACTGCATGCGGCGCCGGACGGTTCCCAGATGTTGGCGGCGCTGCAACAAGTCGAACTGCGAACGAGCGCGAAGCCGGACTTGATGACCCGGGCGATGGGGTGATCCACTGGCAAGCGCCCGGCCAACGACCTGAGTTTTTGAGATGAACATTGCGATTCCCTTCCGACCGAAATTATTCGAGACGCTGAAGAATTATTCCGGCGCGCTGTTCCGCCGGGATTTCGGGGCCGGATTGAATGTGATGGTGATGGCGTTTCCCTTGTCCGTGGCGTTTGCCATCGCGTCGGGCGCCAAACCCGAGCAGGGACTTTTTACCGCGATCATCGGCGGCGGCATCATCGCGGCCTTGAGCGGTTCGCGCGTCCAGATTGGCGGGCCGACGGGCGCGTTCGTCGTCATCACTTACAGCATCCTGCAGCGCTTCGGAACAGATGGACTGGTGCTCTGCACGGCGCTGGCCGGGGCGCTGTTGTGCGTGATGGGCTTCGCGCGTTTGGGCTCGGTCATCCGCTTTATTCCCTATCCGGTGAGCCGTGCCTTCACCAAAGGCATTGCGATTCTCATTCTGAGTTCGCAGATAAAAAATTTCCTGGGGCTGAATGTCGAGAAGCTGCCGGTGGATTTTATCGGCAAGATCAAATTGCTGGTCGCGCACCTGGACGCGGTGCATTGGCCGACCGTGACGCTGGCCGTCGCCTCGCTCGTGGTGATTGGCCTGTGGCCAAAGAAGCTTTCGAGTTTCGTGCCGGGATCAATGGTGGGGTTGGTTCTGGCCACGATTGCCGTCCGCACATTCGGGCTGCAAGAGCATTGGCACATCGCCACCATCGAGTCGCAGTTTGGCGAAATGTCCCGCCGCCTGCCCGCGTTGCACCTGCCAGCCCTGGACTTCGCGGTTTTGCCCGAACTCATTCATCCCGCGTTCACCATCGCCCTCCTCGTGGCGATGCAGGCGCTATTGTGCAGCGTGGTCACGGACGGCATGTTGGATGAACGCCACGATTCGAATCAGGAACTCGTCGGGCAGGGCGTGGCGAACCTCGTCGGCCCGTTCTTCGGTTGCATTCCGGTCACCGGGGGCGTGGCCCGTTCCATTGCCAATGTCCGTTCCGGCGGCCGCACGCCCGTCGCGGGCATTATCCACGCGCTCTTGCTCTTGGCCCTGCTGCTCGCCGCCGCTCCCTTGGTCGGTCACATTCCGCTGGCAACCTTGAGCGCCATCCTGGTCGTCGCCGCTTACCGGATGGTGGCGTGGAAACAATTTCTCCGGCTGGCCAAATGGCCGTTCAGCGATTCGTCGGTCTTCCTCGCCACGTTTGCGCTCACGGTGCTGGCCGACCTGACGCTCGCCGTCGAAGTGGGCGTGGTGCTCGCCGCGTTGCTGATGGTCAAACGCGTTTCGGAAACCTCCCAGATCACCGCCGTGGATGAGAGCACGGAAACGGAAGGCTCGCATCATTCGCTCGTGGGCAAGCAGGTGCCGGACGGCGTGTTAATCTTTCGGGTGTTCGGCGCCTTCTTCTTCGGCGTGGTGGACAAACTCGACGACGAACTCAAGCGCGCCAAACAAGAGCCGGACGTGTTGATTCTGCGTGTCCGCAAAGTGCTGGCGATGGATGCCACGGGGCTGCAAGCGTTGGAAGATTTGCACGTCAAACTACGCGCCAAAGGCAAGCAACTCATCCTCAGCGCGCCGCATACGCAACCGCTCCTGGTCATGGAGAAGGCTGGTTTCCTTGACCGCATCGGGCGGGAAAATGTGTGTCCGCACATTGATGCGGCACTGGCTCGCGCAAGGGATATTCTTGGCTTGCCGCCCGCGCTGGAGACCGACCCGTTGCATCAGGAGCGGCAGAAACTCGAAGCCGTCCGCCGCGAACTGACCGGCGCGTTGGCGCGCGCCAACGAGGTCATGCAAGCGCCGGTCGGCGGAAGTCGCGCATTGTCGCCCGCCGTGCCAGCCACTACTCTCCGGGGCAACGGGACACCGAACTGATGAAGCCGCTCACCAACAAACCAACTGCGGTCCACCGTCACCTGGACGGCACATTCTATGTAGCCGCCGAGGTAACGCGGCTCAAACATCCGGGCTTTCGAGTCGCTTCTACGCAGAAGCTAGAGCCTCCGCACGTCGGCGGCTACTTTTCAATCGCCGAACATGACTGAACTTCTGCTCACGATTTCCGGCGTGGGGATGCTGGCCAGCATCCTCGCCGGAATGCGGGCGCCGAAGTTGTGGCTGGCGGGCGTCCTCGTGGGGGCGGCCGGAGGGTTGGGTGCGGCGGTGGTGGCGTTGGTCACGGGCGTGGTCTGGGATTGGCAAAGCATACTAACCCTTGGCGGTGAAACCGTCCATCTGCGGCTTGATGCGGTGAGCGCGTTGTTCCTCGCGCTGCTGAGTGTGGTCGGCGGTGCGGGTGCGGTTTATGGGCGCGAGTATTGGACGGAGCGCGCGCACCCGTGCTCGGCTCGCTCGGGCCGCGTCTGGTGGAGTTTGCTGTTACTGTGCCTTGGGCTGGTGCTTCTCACCATGAACGGCCTGCATTTTCTCATCGCGTGGGAACTGTTCACCGTCAGCGCCTATTTTCTGGTGACGCTGGATCGTCAACGCCGCGAAGTGCGCGCGGCGGGCTGGCTCTATCTCGCGGCTTCGCATGTGGCCGCGCTCTGCCTCTTCGCGTTCTTCACGTTGCTCGCGGCGCGCACGGGAAGTTGGGAACTCGGCGCCATGCGCGACCGCGCCGAACTCGCACCGCTGTTCTGGCTCGCACTCGCTGGCTTCGGCTTGAAAGCGGGATTGTTCCCACTGCACATTTGGCTGCCCTCGGCACACGCCAACGCGCCGAGCCATGTCTCGGCCATCCTGTCAGGTGTGACCATCAAGATTGGCATTTACGGACTCGTCCGATTCAGCGGCTGGCTGCCTGTGCCGCCAGAAACCGGATGGGTGGTGGCGTTTCTCGGCGTGACCAGTGCCGTGCTCGGTGTCGCTTTCGCGCTCGGTCAACACGACCTCAAACGCCTGCTCGCCTACCACAGCGTTGAAAACATCGGCATCATTCTCATCGGCCTTGGTTTCGCGCTTGTCGCGATGGGTCAGGGCAACGCGACGTGGGGTCGGCTCGCGCTGGCGGGCGGACTTCTCCATGTGTGGAATCACGGACTGTTCAAATCACTGTTGTTCTTCGCTGCCGGTTCGGTGTTGCACGCGACCGGCACGCGCGAAATGAGCCAGCTCGGCGGGCTGTGGCGGATGATGCCGTGGACGGCGTCGCTCTTCGCGCTCGGCGCGGTGGCGATTTCCGGGCTGCCGCCGCTGAACGGTTTCGTCAGCGAATGGCTTGTCTATCTCGGCTTGTTCGACGCGACGATGGCGCATGGTCCGTCGGCGTGGGCGGCGATACCAGCGGCCATCCTTCTCGGTGTGACCGGCGCTTTGGCGCTCGCCTGTTTTGCGAAAGTGTGTGGCGTGGTCTTCCTGGGCACGCCGCGTTCCCCGGCGGCGGCCCACGCGCACGAAAGCGGCCCGGCCATGCGGGGCGCGATGGTGGTGCTGGGGGCGGCGTGCGTGGCAATTGGCCTCGCGCCAGTCGTCTTCTGGCCGGCGGTGGTGCGGGCGGTGGATGTGTGGAATCCCGTCTGGACCGGCGCTGGGACTCCCGTGGCGTTGGGGGCAATCAGCCTGTTCCATGTCGCGCTGGCGGTGCTCGCGCTGGCGGCAGCCGTCTGGCTTTGGCGGCGCGTGCAACGCGGCAGTCTGACGCGGGCGCTGACATGGGATTGTGGTTACGTTCTTCCCACCCCGCGAATGCAATACACCGCCGGCTCGTTTGCGAGCATCATCACCGAATGGTTTGCGTGGATTCTGCGGCCCGTGCGGCACGCGGATCGGCCCGAAATTACTTTCCCCGTCCGCGCGAGTTTCACCGCTCACACCCCGGAGACCGTGCTCGAACAAATCGTCGAACCGGCGGGCGGCGTGGTCATGCAACTCTCGCTGCTGGCGCGACGCCTGCAACACGGGCGGGTGCAGGCTTACCTGCTTTACCTTTTGATTGGGCTGGCGGCACTGGCGGTCGTCGTGCTGGTCGGAGCGGATAAATAACGACCTGAATCATGTATCTCAATCTCATCCAAATCGCCGAGTCGTTCGGAGTTTCGGAAAGCGTCGTGGAAGGCTGGATTCGCGACGAAGCTTTGCCGCACACGTTGGATCGCGGGCGGCTGATTTTTGATCGCGCGCAAGTGGCGCAATGGGCGGTGGCGCGTGGACTGGCGGCACAGGCTGGATTTCTCGCGCCGGAGTCGTCAGTGTTCGCGACGGGATGCCGGCTCGAACCACTATTAAGAGCCGGCGGCATCTGGCGTGATGTCGCCACCTCGGAAGTGGCGGATGTCTTCGACCGCATTGTGGCCGCGCTGCCCGCCGCAACTCCGCCCGTGCGTCAAATGCTGGCCCAGCGGCTCCGTGCGAAGGGCGGCGTGACTTGGGCTCCGATTGGTGGTGGTTTCGCCCTGCCGCATCCGAGCGCACGGATTGCGCTGGGGCGGGATTCCGGCACGCTCGCCTTGTTGCTGCTGCGTGACGTGATGCAGGTGCCCGGCAATGGCACGGACGGCGCGCTGATCACCCGATTATTTTTCTTCATCGCTCCCTCACCCCGGGCGCATCTCGATCTGCTGGGTCGGCTGAGTCGCTTGCTTGCGCGTGGGCCGCTGCGCGACCTGCTGACGAAGGGCGCAAAGGACGACGAGATTTTTGCCGCCGTGGCTGCGGCTGATGGATTGAGTGGAAGCGGCCCCAACCTGGAGGTGAAATCATGACTCCGGGCGCGTTGCTCTTGCTCGCCGCCGTCAGCTTGGTGGCGGGCATCGGGTCAGGACCGTGGTTCTCGCGAACCTGGCTGGCGCTCACACTGGCGGGCGCGACAGCGGGTCTGACGGCGGCGCTCTCGGTGTTGCTCGGCGCGGCGGATTGGGAATGGCCGAGTGCGTTTTCAGTGGGAGGCGAATTCATTCATCTGCGACTGGATGGAGTCAGCGCACTGTTCCTCGCGCTGTTGTGCGTGGTGGGCGGAGCCGGGGCGGTGTATGCGCGCGAGTATTGGTCGGAGGAGCATTACCCGGCCTCCGCGCCGCGTGGTCGCGTCTGGTGGTGCGGACTGGTATTGAGCATGGGACTGGTGCTCGTGTCGTCCAACGGCCTGCATTTTCTGATCGGTTGGGAACTGTTTACCGTCTGCGCGTTTTTTCTGGTCACGCTGGATCGGCAGCGCCCCGAAGTCCGCGCCGCTGGCTGGTTGTATCTGGTGGCCTCGCACGTCGGCACGGTCTTTCTGTTCGCTTTTTTCAGCACGCTCGCGGCGCGCACCGGAAGCTGGGACCTCGGGCCGATGCGTGAACAAGCCGGGCTGGCTCCGTTGTTTTGGCTCGCGCTGGCCGGCTTCGGGGTGAAAGCGGGCGTCTTTCCGCTGCATGTCTGGCTGCCCTCCGCCCACGCCAATGCGCCCAGTCACGTCTCGGCCATCCTGTCGGGGGTCGCGATCAAGCTGGGCATTTATGGCATCGTGCGTTTCAGCGGGTGGCTGCCGGTGCCAGCGGCGGCGGGCTGGGTGGTGATCGGTCTGGGCGCGACGAGCGCGTTGCTCGGCATCGCGTTCGCGTTTGCGCAAAATGATTTCAAGCGGTTGCTCGCATATTGCTCGGTGGAAAATATCGGCGTCATTCTCATCGGCGTTGGCGGCGCGTTGCTGGCGGTGACGCATGGTGACGCGCCGTGGGGCCGGCTGGCGCTTGCCGGGGCGTTGCTGCATGTGTGGAATCACGGTGCGTTCAAGGCGCTGTTGTTCTTCGGGGCCGGTTCCGTGTTGCACGCCACGGGCACGCGGGAGATGAGCCGGCTGGGCGGGTTGTGGCGCACGATGCCGTGGACGGCCGGGTTGTTCGTGCTCGGCTCCCTCGCGGTTTCCGGGCTGCCGCCACTCAATGGGTTCGTCAGTGAATGGCTGGTGTATCTCGGACTCTTCGACGCGGCCACGAGCAAGGGGCCAGCGGCGTGGGCGGCCATACCGGCGGCAATCATGCTCGCAATGGCCGGGGCGTTGGCGATGGCGAGTTTCGCGAAGGCGGGCGCAATGATTTTCCTCGGCGCACCGCGCACCCAGGCCGCCGCCCACGCGCACGAATGTGGAATCGGAATGTGCGGGCCGATGCTGGCGCTGGCGGGCGTGTGCGTGGTGATTGGCCTGGCGCCAATTTTATTCTGGCCGGTGGTCGCGCGCGCGGTGGGAAGCTGGCGTCCGGCGTGGGTTGCGGTGGAAGCTCCCGTCCCGTTGGTCACGCTGGGTTCGGTTCATGTGGGGCTGGCGATTCTGGTTCTGGCGGCAGGGGCATGGTTGTGGCGGAAGGCGCACGCCAACGGTCTGCGCCGTGGTCTGACGTGGGATTGCGGTTACGCGACGCCCGCCGCGCGGATGCAATACACCAGCGCGTCATTCGGCGGAATCGTCTCGGGCTGGTTTCGTTGGATGCTGCAACCGGAGCGGAAAATGCGAAGACCGCGCGGCCACTTTCCGGCGGAGGCCATCCGTTTGGAACGTATTCCTGAAACGGTGCTGGAGCGAATCATCGGCCCGGTCAGCGTGGCTATCATGCAAGTGTCCACATCAGTGCGCCGTTTGCAGCATGGACGTTTGCAATTCTACATCCTCTACGTGCTCGCCGGACTGATCGCGTTGGGAGTTCTCGTAATGTTGGGAGGCGCGCAATGACTTTGATCCCCGACCTCATGCTCCGGCTCGCGGTGTGGCTGCTGCTCGCGCCGCTGCTGCCGGGCATCATCAACAAGGTGAAAGCCTGGGTCGCAGGCCGCCGGGGACCCCCGGTGCTTCAACTTTACTACGACCTCGCGAAGCTGTGGCGCAAAGGCGTGGTGCTGAGCACGCTCGCGTCGCCGGGTTTCGTCGCCGGTCCGGCGGTGGCGTGGGTGGCGCTGACGGGAGCGGCGATGTTGATGCCCCTTGGACCTGCGGGCAGCGCGTTGAGTTTTCGCGGCGACGTGCTGTTGCTGATTTACCTGCTGGCGCTGGCGCGGTTTTGCACCGCGTGGGCCGCGATGGAAACCGGCTCGGCCTTCGAGGGCATGGGCGCGGCGCGCGAAGTCAGTTATGCCGTGCTCGCCGAAGCGGCCATCGTCGCGGCGGTGCTGTCGCTGAGTGTCCAGACCGGCAGCGTTTCCCTGGTCACGATGCTTTCACCTTCGGCGGGCGCGGGCGCGGTACTGTTGGCGGCGGGCTTGTTCACCGTGTTGTTGGCGGAGAATTGTCGTGTGCCCTTCGACGATCCCAACACGCATCTGGAGTTGACGATGATTCACGAAGTCATGGTGCTCGATCATAGCGGGCCGCCGCTGGCCGCAATTTTGCATGGCGCTTCCGTCAAGCTCCTGCTGTTCACCGTGCTGCTCGTTCAAGCGGTGCTGCCGATGGGGAAATTATCGCCGCTTGGTGCTGCCGGTGCGTTGGCGGCGGGCGTTCTGGTGGTGACGGTCGGCGTGGGGCTGGTTGAATCATTCCTGGCCCGATTTGCGTTTCGCCGCGTGCCGCTGCTGCTCACCACCGCGTTTCTGCTCTGTCTGTTTGCATTGCTGGTGGCATGGAAAGGCGGTGCCAAATGAGTGGCGGGACTTTGAATCTCCTGATTGGGCTGGCGATGGGACTGAACCTGCTTGCGCTGGGCAGCAGCCGGTTGCCGTCGCTCATCCGGGCCATGTCGCTGCAAGGCGTGTTGTTGGGCCTGATGCCGCTCTTGCTGGAACATGAAAAGCTCGACTGGCGTGTCGTTGCCGTCGCATTGGCCACGATGGTGGGCAAGGGCGTATTGATTCCCGGTCTGCTGCGGCGGGCGATGCGCGCGGCCAACATCGAACGGGAGATTGAACCGTTCATCGGTTTTGTGCCGTCGCTGTTGCTCGGTGCCGGTGGCACCATTGCGGCGGTGGCGGTGGCGCGGGCGTTGCCGCTCTTGCCGGAGCACACCGGAACGCTCCTCGTGCCGGGTGCGATCGCCTCGATGTTGACCGGTTTCATTCTGCTCATTGGGCGTGCCAAGGCGATCTCACAGGTCTGCGGTTATCTGATTTTGGAAAACGGCATTTATCTGTTCGGCCTTTTGCTCATCCATTCCACGCCGCTGTTGGTGGAGTCGGGCATTCTGCTGGATGTCACCGTGGGCGTGTTCGTCATCGGCATTATCGTGGATCGCATCCAGCGCGCCTTCGATTCGCTCGACACCCGCAAGCTCACCACGCTCCGCGAATGAACCCACTCCTCCTCATTATCGTGCCCTTGGTGGGAGCGGCGTTGGCGGCCCTATGGCCGAGCAACCGCACCCGGCCGTGGTTGCTGCCGGTCTTCGGCTTCGGGCATGTCGTGCTGGCGTTTTGGCTGTTCGTCAATCCGCCGGTGGTCGCGCCGGGCGCGTGGCTTGGTTTTGATCCGCTCGCGCGCGCGGTGTTGCCGGCGGTGGCGTTGCTATTTCTGGTCTGCGCCGCTTATGGCGTGTCGTATCTGCGAATCCGGGCGGAGCGGCCCAACCGCGTCTTTGTCGCGCTGCTGCTGGCGATACTCGGTTTACTCAGCGCCGGACACCAGGCGCGGCATCTGGGTTTGCTGTGGATCGCGACTGAAGCCGTCACGCTCGCGGCGGTGCCGCTGCTGCACTTCAACGGCACGCCCCGCGCCTTCGAGGCGACTTGGAAATATCTGCTCGTCGGCGGCACGGGCATCGCGCTGTCGCTGCTCGGTTCCTTCTGTTTGGGCTACGCCTCGCTGCATGGCGGCGGCATGGGTGATTTGACTTTCACCGCGTTGACCGCGCAAGGCGCAGGCTTGTCGCGCCCGTGGGTGTTGACCGCGTGGGTGCTGTTGCTCGTCGGTTACGGCACGAAGATGGGCCTCGCGCCGATGCACACCTGGAAGCCCGACGCCTACGGCGAGGCACCCAGCCTCGTCGGCGCGATTCTGGCGGGCGGCGTCACCACGGTGGCGTTCACGGCGATCCTGCGCGTGCGCGCGGTCATCGGTGCGGCGGGCGAAGGCGCGATGGCCGACCGCACGCTGCTGGTCATTGGATTATTTTCCATGCTGGTAGCGGCGTTGTTCCTGTTGGGCACGCGCGACTTCAAGCGGATGCTCGCCTATTCAAGCGTGGAACACATGGGTATCCTGAGCATCGGCGCGGCGCTCGGCGGCGCGGGCGTGGCGGCGGCGCTGTTTCATGTGTGGAGCAACGGCCTGACCAAAGGCGCGCTGTTTCTGAGCGCGGGCAACATCCGCCGCGCGGCGGGTTCGCCCTCAATGGATGACGTGCGTGGCATGTCGGTGCTGACGCCGCGGTCGGCGGCGATTTTTGTGACCGGCATGTTCGCCGTGACGGCCTTGCCGCCGTTCGGTCCGTTTTTCAGCGAACTGCAAGTGGTCCGCGCCGCGCTCGCTTCCGGACACGCAGGCGCCACGGCGATGTTTCTCGGTTGCCTGCTGCTGGCCTTCTTCGGTCTGACGCGCGTGGTCTTTGGCATCGTGGACGGACGCCCGCGCCCGGCGACGCGGGCGAATGCCCAACGCTTTGTCGAAACGGCCGGCGTGATTGCCCCGCCGCTCGTGCTGCTGGGCTTGTCCTTGTGGCTCGGACTTTTCACCCCGGCGATATTGCGCGAAGCCTGGTCGGCGGCGGTCGCCCAGCTTTTTCCAACCCCATGAGCGCCGCCACTCCATTTGCCCTCCTGGCCAATGCCACCAGCATCGCTTGGGCGGAAGTGCCCGCGTGGCCCGGGGCGGAATTTGTCCGCGCGACGGCGAGTGAACTGACGCGCGGCGCGCGTCTGTGCGCTTTGTTCGGTGTGCCGGAAGGTGCAGAGACACGGCTCGTCGCCGTGCTGGCCTTCGACGCCGACAACACGCTGGCCGTTGCTCGCAGCACGCCGTTCACTGGCTCGTATCCCGCGCTTACGGCAACCCACGCACAGGCGCATCTGTTTGAGCGTGAAGTTTGGGAGCAACACGGCCTCAACCCGGAAGGCCATCCGTGGCTGAAGCCCGTGCGCAAGAACAACGGCAACGCGCCCGCCAACGGCGAGTTCTTCCGCGTGGACGGTCGCGAGGTTCACGAAGTCGCGGTCGGCCCCGTTCATGCCGGCATCATCGAACCGGGCCACTTTCGTTTCCAATGCGCGGGTGAAGAAGTGCTGCACCTGGAAATCGCCCTCGGCTATCAGCATCGCGGGGTTGAAGAAGCGCTGGCCGGCGGCCCGCATCGCGCAACGATGAGCCAGATGGAAACCGTGGCCGGCGATACGACCATCGCCCACGCCACCGCCCACGCGACCATCATGGAATCGCTGGCTGGGACTGAAGCTCCGTTGCGCGCGCAATGGCTGCGAGCAATTGCCCTCGAACTCGAACGGCTGGCCAATCACACCGGCGACATGGGGGCGCTGGCCAATGACGTTGCGTTCCTGCCCACGTCTTCAGCCTGCGGGAAAATTCGCGGCGACTTTCTCAACCTCACGGCGCTGATTTGTGGCAATCGTTTCGGGCGCGGCCTCGTGCGCCCCGGCGGCTGCCGTCACGATCTCGAACCCGAACGCGCGGGGCAGTTAATCGAGCGCCTGAAAACCGCGCTGGCCGACACCGAACAGGCCGTCGCGTGGTTCTGGGATGCTGCGTCCGTTCGCGCTCGTTTTGAAAACGTCGGCACGGTCTTTCCGGCGCAAGCCAGCGAGATTGGAATGGTCGGCCCGGCGGCGCGCGCCTGCGGTCTGGTGCGCGACGTGCGTTACGATCATCCGGCCGGCTGGCATCGTTTTGCCCAAGCTCCGGTGGCCGTATGGCCCGGCGGGGATGTCTTCGCCCGCGCCCGCGTGCGCTCGCTGGAAATCCAGCGCTCGGGCGAATACCTCCGGGAACAACTTGCCGCGCCCGCTGATGGTGACTTGCGGAGTGAACTCGCGCCTCCCGTACCTGATACGCTTGCCGTTGCGCTCGTCGAAGGCTGGCGCGGCGAAGTCTGCCACGTTGCGCTGACCGATGCCGTCGGGCGCTTCCGCCGCTACAAGATTATTGATCCGTCGTTTCACAACTGGACGGGTCTCGCGCTGGCCTTGCGCGGCACGGCCATTTCGGATTTTCCGATTTGCAACAAGAGCTTCAACCTCTCTTACTGCGGCTTTGACCTGTGAACCACGAATGAACACCAATGAACACGAAAGCGATAGGGCGTGTCACTCCGTGCGCGCCGCTGAACCGCATGCTGACGACGGCGCGCACGGAGTGACGCGCCCGGCCATCCACGGTGAGTTCAGACGTTCAGAGCACTGAGAAATATGTTCGTCATTGATACCATTACCCATCGCCTGAAGCGTGGCTGCGAAACGATGACTTATCCCAAAGGCCCGGCCCCCGCGTTGCCGGATCGTCACGGCGGCGCGCTCAAGGTGGATGCCGCAAAATGCGCCGCCGGCTGCAACGCTTGCGTGCCCGTATGTCCCACGCAAGCCATCACCCGGGCGCCGGGAAAGCCGGTCGCGCTTGATCTTGGCCGTTGTATCTTTTGCGCTGCCTGCGTGGAAGTCTGTCCGCCGAAGGCCATCACGCAAACTGGCGATCACCGCATGGCTGTGCGGCAGCGCGAGGACCTCGTCCTCGGCGAACCCGGCCATGAACAGATCCGCCTCGCCGCCGCGCTCGATGAGAAACTTCGCAAACTTTTTGGCCGTTCGCTGCGCCTGCGTCAGGTCAGCGCCGGCGGCTGCGCCGCCTGCGAGGCGGACACGAATGTGCTCGGCACGATTGGCTGGGACCTGGGTCGGTTTGGAATCCAGTTTGTCGCGTCGCCGCGCCATGCGGACGGTCTGCTCATCACCGGCCCGGTGACGAAGAGCATGGAACTGGCCCTGACAAAAACCTGGGCCGCGGTGCCGGCGCCAAAAATCGTGATTGCCGTTGGGGCCTGTGCGATTGCGGGCGGCCCTTTCGTCGGTCATCCAGAAGTGAACAACGGAGCGGTTTCGGTGGTGCCGGTGGATCTCTACATTCCCGGCTGTCCCCCGCACCCGCTGACGATCCTCGACGGCCTGTTGCGTTTGCTCGACCGGCTCGACGAACGTCCGGTCCGTTCCTGAAGGTGTCAACTTACGGCAACTCTTTGAGCCGGATGCGGCGATATTCCATCTGGCCGCGATCGGCTTCGAGGCCGATGGGCCCGGTCGCCGGAACTTTGAGCGCGGCCTCCAGCACTTCGCCATTGCAGGTGCCATGCGCGACGCCGTTCGTGACCGTCACCACGATTTCATTCCAATCCTGCGATCGGTATTGCTTCAACTCCTTGTATGGTCCGGCCACGAGGTAATCACGGCATTGCAGTTGCGGCTTGCGAATGAAGATGCCGCTGTCCGCGTTGACGGAAGCCCGGAATTCCAGTTTGAGGATGAAATCCTTCGGGAACGTGCGCGCGGTCCACAGTTGTCGGAGGTGCGGACCAGTTTCCGCCCGGTACGGGTTCACCACGAGAAATCCGTTTGTGGCCGTGTACCGTCCGTCACTGCTTGTCATTTTGCCGTCGAAATTGTTCGTCAAATAACCCCAGCCCGTGAGGTCGTGGCCGTTGAACAAGCTGACATATCCCGGCTCGGGCTTGAAGTCATCGGCCCGAGCCGCGGGCAAGGCAACCAAGCCGAGGAACAATACCATGAGGCGAATACCAAGCGAGTGAGTTGATTTCATAATGGTTCGGACTGGATAACGCTCGAAGACTGCGCACACCGCGCTTCCGTGGCAAGGCAGAACCCGTCAACCCGGTATTTTTTTTTGAAGCGTCCGGGCCGGAATGAAAAAGTCAACGGGAGTGGCTCGACGCGGGCGACACCTTGGTCACGCAACGATCCGCGAAAGCCAGGTAATGCTCCCAGTCGTAGTCCGTCAGGTCGTGTTGGCCGTGGCGCAGGTGATAGTTGATTGTTTCGCCGACCGGCTGATCCGGCGCGGGCATGGTGCGAACGCCCAACCCGCCGGCGTTGAGCAAACGATAGACTGGTTCCGCGTGGAGGGCGGCGAGAAATTCTCCGCGCGGATCGGACCACCGATCTTCAACGGCACTCGCGATATAAACGGGCCGGGGCGCGAGGAGGGCCAGCAACTCATGTTGGTCCACCGGCAGGCGGTCTTCGTGGCCGGCGTATTTTGAGAAGTTGCCGCAAAACCAATGCGGAAACGCCCGGGTGATGATGGCCACGGTTTCGCCGAAGTCCCGCTTGCTCAAGGCCGCGCCGCCGCAGCCCGAGTTGTTCGCGATCACGGCGGCAAACCGTTCGTCATTCGCCGCCGCCCAAAGCGCGACTTTGCCCATGCGTGAATGACCGATGGCGATCACCCGCCGCGCATCCACGTCCGGGGCCGATTCGAAAAAGTCCATCGTCCGGCTCAGGCCCCAGGCCCAAAGCCCAAGGGCACCGGTTTCTTCGGCCTCCGGCGCTCCCGGCTGCGTCCGGCCATACAATCGGGCGACGCCTTGCCAGTAGTTCGTCGCCGAATCCGGCGCGAGCGCTTCAATGTTCAGCGACGCCAGTCCGTAGCCGCGAGCCAAGATGCGATCCGCCGTCGCCCGGCCGATGCGAACATTCGCTTCCGGCGTTGGGGACGGAGTGCCCGGCTGGTGCCGTGCCACCGCTGGTTGCGGATGCGGATGCGCGGTGTCAAAAACATGCACGCCGACGAACACCGGTACGGGGCCGGATCGGTGATTGGGCAGGAACAGCGTAAATTTTAACGCCGTTCCATTGGTGGCGGCGGTAATGTCCAGTTCCACGTCCCGGCGGGTGGCGCGGCCCGCCAGCGCGGCGCGATCTTCGGCAACCACGCGAAAGCCTTGCGCTCCGGGACGGGGCAGCGGTTTGCCGTAAACTTGCGTTTGAAACCGACGCAGAATCTCCGGGCGCCGGAGGCGGTACCACATCGCGGCGTTTGTCACGCTCTGGCCGTCTTCCATGAGCAGCGGGTCGGGCAGGGGAATGACGCCCACCCTGGTTTCCTCATAGTTCACCGCCACCGCCCGGGCTGGCTCCGCGATGCCGGTAATCATCAATCCGCCGAGAATGGCAATTCTTTGTAAAAGCTGTCGTTGCTTCATGGAGCATTTGTTCCGATCAGGTTGAAACCGGTTGGTGATTGAAATCATCAAGCCGTGACCTTCCGACGGGCAAGGGACTTCGGCAATGGTGCCGAAGCGTTGATGAGCTTCGGTTAAGGCCAACCGCTTGGTAATCGCCGGGGAAAGAATTCAGCGACGAAGCTGGAGTCGTCGGAAAATCTGGCGCGGGTTATTTAACCGGGGCCGAACTGCGCTCCTGAAGCCAAATTACGTCGTTATTCTTAGGATTGAAAATTGTGGCGCTGAAGCTGTTTCCTTTCACGATGGTCCGGCCGTCACTCCATTTATGAATTTCGGAATGCCCGTCGGCGAACGCGAAGCCACAGGCGGAGCCATGGTAACTCGCGGGTGCGTCCTTAAACTCGTTCGAAACCATGGTCACGGCGAACCCTGCATCGTTGATGCTGCGGTAGTCTTCATCCAGCAGCACCCAAAGGCCGGCGGGGCCAGGTTTGACAATATCCGAAAACTTGCCGTACACGAAATACTTTGTGTTCCCGATGTGGTTGTGGGTGCCATCCAACCACGGACCGTTCACGGCTTTTACACTGGAGACTTGGGTGCCAACCGCCTGGTTCATGGCAAAGCTCCGAACCCGCTGCACGGATTGATTGCCCAAGCGTGAAGGCACCTTGTCACCCGGGCATTTATAGATCTCATAATTCTTCCCCGTAAAGGGAGCGAGCAGCGCCTTGTTTGGGTCGATCAGGTTCAGGATGTTCGTCAAATCGGTGCTTCCGCTCTGCCAACTCATGTCTCCGCGCACCCAGCCTCTCGCGGCGCTGCTGACATCTTCGTTCGGCGGGAAATATTCGCGATTTTCATTTCCATACATGTGCATGGCAAGCATCATTTGTTTGCCGTTGTTCATGCAGAGAATTCCCTGTGCCTTGAGCTTGGCCTTGGAAAGCGCGGGCAATAGCATCGCGGCCAGGATCGCGATAATCGCAATCACCACCAGCAGTTCGATCAGCGTAAAGCCAGTCTTGAGATTCACTCGTGATCCGCAATTTGAGCAATTGACTTGGTGTTGGTCTGTCCTCATGTCAGAAATCTGCTTTTGATCGCCTTCCTCGTCAAGCCGGATTTGCGAGCTGGATTCGCGAGGCGCAGGTCTCATACAATTCAATACCGCAACACCCGCACTTCGCCGGCTTCCATCGGGAGCGTGAGACTGGGTCCCCGACCGACTTTTGCGCCGGTGAGGGCATCCGACACAGCCCGGGAGCGACCAGTGTGAATCAGGAGCGGGCTGGTCTTGTGCGCCTGAATTGAAAGGAATCCCTCCGCCGCCCAGACGGCCGCGTTTTCTTCCGTGAACAGATGAACGCCCGACATCCGGGCGAAGGCCCGCACCAACTCGGGCGTCAATGCGGGCGCGCCGACAAAGATGTCCAACCCGCGCTTGTTGTGGCGAACCGCGACGGCTGGTGA
>CAYHFK010000027.1:21594-22827 GCA_964355895.1 uncultured Bifidobacterium sp.
CGCCGACAAAGATGTCCAACCCGCGCTTGTTGTGGCGAACCGCGACGGCTGGTGAGCCATCCGTGAAAACGGCCAGCGTCTCGGTCGAACTTGCCTCGACGCTGAAGAGCGGTTGAATCGTCTGCTTCGGCGCCCCCCACGAGTTCGTCAGTCCCAATTTGCGTCCCGCCTCAGTTGGCGTGACTTCAGCCGAGTTGGGTGAAACAGTACGATGTTTGAAGCCGGTGACTTCGTTCAGGGCGGCAATGTCAGCGCGGTCGGGCAGAAGGTAGCCGGGCGCGTAACACCAGACACGTGTCGTGTTTGGCGGACGCTTTTGCGTGAGCGCGCGCCTTTCGGCGGGAGTCAACGACCAGGCGGCGAGGAAGATTTGCAGTTTCGCGGGCACTTTGCCGGCCAGCGTATCTGCCAGTGTGAATTGCCCGTAAGGCGCGCCGCAGCGTCCCAAGGCGGCTCGGGCATCGTAGATGAGCGGCCTTGCGGCGACTGCGGAGCCGCCCGTCAGGTGGCACAGGCTGTCCTCGCCCACAATCGCCGCGATCTCGGGTGTGAACGGTCGGGTGCGCTTGACCATCGCCCGCTCGACCGGCATCAGTTTTTTCTGTTCATTCCAAATCGCGGCATCGTTGAACCAGCCCTCGCCGGGTAGATCCATCCACCAAGTTCCGAAACCGCGCAGCGCCGCCTGCGCAGTGTTGCGGAGCATCACTTGCTGGGTTTGCCGCAGGTTGACCAATCCGCCTTCCTGAGCGTGTTCCACCGTGCGCGTGTCGAGATGTGTGCGCGAGTCGTCCTCGTTGAGCCACAGAATGCCCGCGTTGCGAACGCTCTCGGCGGGACTCATGGACGGCGCAGTGCCCAGCCATTCGCGGTCGAAATAGGAAATCGGCGAGCAGAGGATATCAATGTCCTTCGATTGCAGCACCGGCGTCAGGGCGTAGTGGCCGCTGGTCGGCGCGCCGTTGGCGAGCGGCGGAAATTCAAATTGATAACCGTAGAAGAAAATGACGAGCTTCTGGCCGTCACTGCCGCGTCGGGCGGCGGCGGCGAGGGCCAGCACCATGTCCGCCATCTCGCGTTGCTGAAAGCGCGCAAACTCGATGAGCCGCCGCTCGCTTGCCGGATCGCGCAGCAAGCCGTTGGGATGAGCGCGGCGCTCGTCGGCGGTGGGTGGTTCGGCGGTGGCAAAGTTCGCATCGCCGCGCGCTTTGAGCCACGCGCGAAACGCTTCGC
>CAYHFK010000028.1:0-22786 GCA_964355895.1 uncultured Bifidobacterium sp.
CCAGAGGGACATTCTTATCGAGTTACCAGGGGGACATTCTCATGGAGTTCCGACAAGATTTAAGCCTGCACTTGACACCGCAATCCTTGGGGTGTTACAACTTTGCCACCCACAATTAGCTGTGGTTTCTTATGCGTTGCCCCAAATGCGGCTGTCAGGACGACAAGGTTGTTGATTCACGTGCTTCCCGCGAGGGCGCGACCATCCGGCGCCGGCGCGAATGCACGGCGTGCGCGCATCGCTTCACCACTTATGAGGAAGTCGAACGTCCGGGCATGATGATCGTCAAGCGCGACGGGCGGCGCGAAGAATTCTCGAAAGACAAGCTGCTCTCCGGCGTCAAGAAGGCGTGCCAGAAACGCCCCATCAGCCCGAAAGTCATCGAAGATCTGGTCGAAAGAATCGTGGAAACGGTGAACAACAAATTTGAAGACGAAGTCCCGGCGGAGTTCGTTGGCAAGCAAGTCATGGATGGTCTGCGTGGGATTGACGAAGTCGCCTACGTGCGCTTTGCCAGCGTGTATCGCCGTTTCCAGGAAGCCACCGACTTCGTGTCGGAAGTTAAAAAGCTGGAGGCCAAAGAATGATCCTGCTGGCCCCCGATTGCCTGCTGTTCCAGATGCCCTCGGGCGAATCCGTCCCCTTCTCGGCGGACATGATCTCCGTCGAACTGGGCGATGGGGCTGACGGATTGTTCGACCAGGACTTCGTCGAGCACGCCGCCGCGTCGGTCTTTCACTACTTCAAAAACCATCTGGGCCGCGAGACCGTTTCCATGGCGGAGTTTGCGTCGGCGTTTGAAAGGGTGCTGCACGAGCTGGGCCTGAAGTCGGACACAGGGCGTTTGACCGTCACAAGCGTGGGCAAAGCCGCGAAGGATTTGCGACTGCTCGCGCAGGAAGCCGGGGCTGGCTGCGAACTGGTGTTCTTCCCGCGCCTCCGCGCCTCGGTTCGCGAACAAGCCCACCGCTCGCCGCAATTGATTCGCTTTCACGGCCTGCGCGGCTGCGTGAAGCGGTTGCTGGGCGCGCAACGCTGGAGTCCGCGCTGCGAACAATTCCGGGACCAGATCGTCGAATTCCTCCGGCGCAGCGTAAGCGTTGAAGCCAAGGGCGACTCGTGTGCGCTGATGGTTGAGTGATGGATGACCGGTCGCTGATCCGGCGCGTTCGTGGGCTTCGCGAGAAATGCAATTATGAGCCAAACCCTCTTTGAGAAAATCATCGCTCGTGAAATCCCGGCCCGGATTGTCTATGAGGACGACACGGTCATCGCCTTCCACGACATTACCCCGCAAGCGCCGACGCACATCCTCGTGATCCCGAAGAAACCCATCCCGCGCCTCGCCGAAGCGGGTCCGGAAGACCAAGCCCTGCTCGGTTATCTGCTGTTGAAAGCCGCCGAAGTCGCCGCGAAACTGGGCCTGATGCAAAATGGCTTTCGCCTTGTATTCAACAACGGCCCCGACGGCGGCGAAGCGGTGCCGCACTTGCATTGTCATATCCTCGGCGGACGGAAAATGAACTGGCCACCCGGCTGATTCGTCGTCGCGTCGTCGTGGCCGCCCGACCGCACCCGTTCACGCCAGAAGTTTTTCTATGACCTCGCCGTGAACATCCGTCAGCCGGAAGTCGCGACCCTGGAAACGATAGGTGAGCTTCGTGTGATCGAACCCGAGCAGGTGCATGATCGTCGCGTGCAAATCGTGGACGTGGACTTTGTCCTTCGTGACGTTGAAACCAAATTCATCTGACTCGCCGATCGTGATACCCGGTTTCACCCCGCCGCCGGCCAGCCACATCGTAAAGCAATTCGGATGGTGATCGCGCCCGTCGTCGCCGCCTTGCACCATCGGCGTGCGGCCGAATTCACCGCCCCACACCACGAGGGTGTCGTCGAGCATGCCGCGCTGCTTGAGGTCTTTGATCAGGGCCGCGGAGGCCTGGTCGGTCTTCAAACAATTCCTTTTCAAGTCCGCCACCAAACTGCCGTGCTGGTCCCACGACTCGTGAAAAATTTCCACGAACCGGACGCCCTTTTCCACGAGCCGGCGGGCGAGCAGGCAGGAATTGGCAAATGAACCTTTGCCAGGTTCGGCGCCATACATTTCGAGCGTCGCCTTGGATTCCTTGGAAATGTCCATCACCTCCGGCGCAGCGAGCTGCATCCGGTGCGCCAGTTCAAATGAGTTGATGCGCGTGGCGATTTCCGGATCGCCAACCACATCGAGATGTTTTTGATTCAGCCGTTTGATTGCATCGAGCGAGTCGCTCTGAATCTGCTCATCCACGCCCTTCGGATTCGAGAGGTAAAGCACCGGATCGCCAACGCTGCGGAACATGACGCCCTGATGCACCGAGGGCAGGAAGCCCGGTCCCCAGTTCGACGCACCGCCGCTCGGCCCTTTGTTGCCCGTGCTGAAAACCACGAACGACGGCAGGTCCTGCGTCTCGCAGCCGAGGCCGTAAGTCGTCCACGCGCCGATGCTTGGCCGCCCGAACTGTTGCGAGCCGGTGCTCATCATGATCTGCGCCGGGGCGTGATTGAACGCGTCGGTGTGCATGGACTTCACGATGGCGATGTCGTCCGCGACGCCCGCAAGGTGTGGCAAGAGTTCCGAAAGCTCCGCGCCGCTCTGGCCGTGTTTGGCGAACTTGAACTTCGGGCCGAGGAGGGCGGCGTTCGGGTTGATGAATGCGGCACGATAATCCTTGATGAGGTCTGCCGGTGGCGGCTGGCCATTCCACTTGGTGAGCGCGGGTTTGTTGTCGAACAACTCCAGATGGCTCGGCGCACCGGCCATGAACAGAAAAATGACGCGCTTGGCCTTGCCGGGAAAATGCGGTTGCTTCGGCGCGAGTGGATTGGCGAGCGCGGCCGGCGCGGCCCAGCCGTTCTGCCGGAACAACGAACCGAGCGCGATGGCGCCGAGGCCCACGCCGCATTGCTCAAAAAACCAGCGGCGCGTGATGAGCTTTGGATCGTGGCCGCGATAGAGATGGGATTGGCAGTTCATGACTACTCCTTGGTGATCGTCTCGTCCAGATTCAACAACACCCGCGACACGACGGTGTAAGCGGCCAATTGCGTCGGCGTCGTGCCCGCAGGAAGTTTGGCGGGCACCTCGTTCTTGCCGGTGGCGAGTTCATACGTATTCACCCAACCCGCGCCGATGCGGGTCTTTTCTTTGTCCAGCAGCGAAAGCAATTCCTGCTTCTCGTCCGCCGTTGGCTGACGCGACACGGCGCGGCGGAAGGCGTATGTGATGCGGTCGGCGTCGGTCTTACCGCCTTCCGCCAAAGTCAGGCGGGCCAGCGCCTGCGCGCACTCGACGAATACGGGTTCGTTCAGCGACACGAGCGCCTGCAACGGGGTGTTCGAGCGCAGGCGGCGCACGCAGGAGAAATCGCCGTTGGGCGCGTCGAACGTTTGCAGCATCGGAAACGGTGCCGAGCGAAACTTGAAGACGTAAAGACTCCGGCGATACCGCTCCGGGCCGGAGTCCGCCATCCACGTCTTCGGGCCGTAGCTGGCGGGCGGTTGGAACAGAAACTCCGGCGCGGGCGGGTAAATGCTGCGGCCACCCAAGGCCGGATTGAGCAGGCCGCTGACCGCGAGCGCGATGTCGCGGACGATTTCGCCCTCGACACGAAAGCGCGGCCCGCGCGCGAGCAGGTGGTTGGATGGGTCACGGGCATAAAGCGCCGGAGTCACGCGCGCGGCCTGGCGATAAGCGGCAGACGTGACAATAAGGCGGTGGATGTGTTTAGTGCTCCAACCGGAATCCATGAACTCACATGCCAGCCAGTCGAGCAATTCAGGGTGGGATGGCAATTCGCAGCGCAGGCCAAAATCCTCGGGGGTGGTCACCAGCCCGTCGCCGAAGTAATTTTGCCAGATTCGGTTCACGAAAGCCCGCGCCGTCGTCGGCGATTTACGGTCCACCAGCCACTTGGCGAGCGTCAGCCGCGAGGGGGCGGCGTCCGCGGGCAGCCCATGCAAGAATGCGGGCGTGCCGGAGGTGACTTCGCCCCCGGGCTTGAGCCAGTCGCCTCGTTTCAAAAGTTGCGTGGGGCGCGGTTCGTCACCGGCGCTCCGTCCGGTTCGAGCAACCAATGCGAGCGTCGGCGTACCTTCCGGCCATTGTTTCCACAGCGTCTCAATTTTGTCGTTGGTTGCTTTGAACTCCGGCACCGTCGTGCGCCAGTAGCTGAACCCCGTGGCCACCTGCGCGGGGGTGCGCTGTTCGCGCGGAATCTTTAAGATCTCGCGAACGCCCGCCGAAAGCGGATCGGCGACCACGTTGGTCGCGCTCGTGACGCTGAAGCGGAAACGGCCAAGATTGTGGGTTTGATTGTCGTCGGAATTCCAGCCCCCATGGTCTTGCTGGAGGTGAAAGTGCAATTCGACGCCGTTGGTGAACAAGAGCGGTTGTTCGGGCACAAACACCGCCTTGCGCGATTGATTTCGGCGGCCGGGTCCGGCGTCAATGCCCCACGCGGTGTCCGCTTTGCCATCAATCGCAAAAGCAATGGGGCCATAGACGCGCTTTTTGTCGGATTTGTCGTAAAATTCCGACTCGAGTTCTTTCTCGGCGTTGCTGTAATCCGCCGTGGCCTTCACGAATTTCACGCTGACCTTGTTGGTCGGGTTCTGCAAATCCACCGCCTCGACTTTGAATTCACTCAGCGCCGCCATCCCCTTGATGGACCGCCCCGGGCCGCCACACGGAAGATTTGGATCGGTCAATTGTTCGAGTTGGAACGCGCCGATGAACGGCAGATTATTCGTGCCGCGAAAATGCGGAGTCGATTTCGTCGTCGCGTAACTTGCCGCGCGTAGTGAGCCGTCGGCGTAACCATAGTAGCGCGTGCCGTTGTCGCCCGTGTGCTCGACCCGCACGGGCGTCCAATCCGGTTGATTGCTTTTCACGGAGTCTTCCCACTGGTTCATGCGCTCCTGCCACTCGGGCGTGGTGTGCCGCAGCCCCGCTTCCAGATCGCGCATCTGCCGGGCGAGATTCGCCACGAGCATCTGCTGTTCGCCGGGGTAAACGACCGTCGAGCCTTCGTGATCGTTGTTCAAGAACGCGAACAGCCGGTAGTACTCCTGCTGGCTGAGGGGATCAAACTTGTGGTTGTGACATTGCGCGCACTGGATCGTGAGTCCGAGCACGCTCTTGCCGATGCAATCCATCCGGTCGAACATCGTCTCCATGCGGAACTGTTCCGGGTCCACGCCGCCTTCCTCGTTCAACATCGAATTGCGCAGAAAACCGGTGGCGACGATTTGCTCCGCCGTGGCGTTGGGCAGGAGATCGCCCGCGATTTGCTCGGTGACGAATCGGTCGTAAGGCATGTCCTGATTGAATGCGGCAACGACCCAATCCCGATACGCCCAGATGAAGCGGGGCTTGTCCTTCTCGAAACCGTCCGAGTCGGCGTAACGGGCGGCGTCGAGCCAGTGTCGCGCCCACCGCTCGCCGTAGTGCGGCGACGCCAGCAGACGCTCGACTTGTTTCTGGTAGGCGTCCGGCGATTTGTCCGCGAGAAACGCGTCCACTTCCGCGATCGTCGGCGGGAGGCCGATAAGGTCAAGGCCCAGCCGCCGGAGCAACGTGGTCTGGTCGGCCACGGGTGCGGGCTTGAGTCTTTCGGCGGTGAGTTTGGCAAGGATGAAATTATCAATCGGCGTGCGCGGCCATTTCTGGTCGGCTGGCTTTGGCACGGCCGGCCGCACGGGAGCTTGAAACGCCCAATGATTCGTGGCCGCACGGGATTGGGCAGTGCCGCCTTCCGCCCATTCCGCGCCCTGATCAATCCACGCGCGCACCAGGCCGATTTGTTCGTCCGTGAGTTTCTCTTTCTTCTTCGGCATCCGCGCCAGGTCGGGATGCGTACCTGCCAGGACTTGAACCAGAATACTCTCCGCACTCTTCCCCTTCACGAGGGAGGGCCCGTTCTCCCCGCCCTTGAGCAAATCCGCGCGGTTGTCCACGCGCAGACCGGACTCCTGTTTCTTCGCGCCGTGGCAAGCGTAGCAACGCTCGGCGAAAAGCGGTTGCAAGTCGGCTGCGAAATCAACCTTGCGGGTTGCGGGCGCGGGAAGAGCGCCGGCTTCCACCGAGCCACCCAGGCCGCCCACCAAAGCGGCAATGATTGCTGTGGTTCGTATGAAATGTCGGTCACGCATTCTCGTTCAAAGGTTGAAGGCTATCTTGCCTCAACCCCCTGAGATGTCCAAGGCGATTCTCCGTTGAGGATCAAAGCAGGGAACATTTCCGAACCGGGGACTGGAATGTCCGCGCCCCGGGTTAAGAAGTTTCGCCGGCAGCGATGGGTTTGAAGTTGGATGACTAAATCGCCGACGAGGAAAGCGGCTCGTCGTCGCTTGCGCCGTGGCGACCAAAGGTCGCCCCCCCATGCTCGCGCAGATACTTCAAGGCCACCCGCAAATCTTTTGGACACGGCGCGGTGAAAGTCACGGTGGCGCCGGTGATGGGATGGACGAGGGCGAGTTCTTCCGCGTGCAGCGCCACGCGCGCCAGCAGCGGGCGCTCCGTGCGCCCCGGCTTCAACCGGTAATCCCGCTTCAGCCGCGAGAGGAGCAGCGGTTTTCCGTCGTAGAGCGCATCGCCCACGATGGGCAGGCCCGTGTGCCGCAGGTGAACGCGGATCTGATGCGTCCGGTTCGTGACGGGCCGGCAGGAGAGCCACACGTAATCGCGAAAAGTTTCCACGACGCTGACCAGGGTCTTCGCGCGCTTGCCCTGGCGGGAGTCCACGCGCATCAGCCCGGGCGTGAGCGGATGCGGCGCGATTTTGGCGTCCACTTCAAATTGTTCCGCGCGGGGCACTCCCCGGGCGAGCGCGACATATTTTGCCTGGGGCTGATCGGTGCCGAATTGGTTTGCGAGCGCCACCAGCACGGGTTTGGATTTGGCGAACAGGATTACGCCGCTGGTCTCGGCGTCGAGCCGGTGGGCGGGGTTGAGATACGTCAGGCCGCGCTCGACGGCCCAAGATTTCCCGGCGGCGATGGCGTCGTGCAGCAGGCGCATCAAATTGGGCCGCGCGGGGTCGTTGCGATCGGGCGCCGTGAGCAGGCCGGCGGGTTTGTCGAGCGCAAGCAGGTGCGCGTCTTCAAAGACGACGGGGATTTCCCAGAACTCGCGGGTGGCGGGCGACGAAAGTTTGATGGTGGCGTTCACGGAAAGGCTCTTAATTCGGGCCCGGTGGCCCACCGCTCTGCCCACGGCGCATTTGCTGGAAGCTCGGCATCTTAATCTTTCTCTGAATCATAATCTCCCGATCTGACCCCGGAGATTAAGATCAGAATTAAGCCGCAGCGGGGTCACTTCTTCGGCGTGCCGGACAATTGCGATTGTTGCTGGTGGAAGTACGGCACCTCGCGGAAACCCTTCTCGGCCTCGCGGCGGAACCATTCATTGAACGCCTCGCCCTTGCGCGTCTGCCGCACGGAACGGGCGAAGTCGGGCAGGTCGGCTTTCATCCGCACTTCGTCCAACGGCAGTTTTGCCTGCACGAAGACGACGAAGCCACCGTCGCCGGTCGGCGTGAAGTTGCTGACGTGGCCGGGCAGAGTGCTGAACGCGGCTTGCTTGAACTGGGACAGGTTCACGCGGCCCTCAAGCGCTCCGATGCTGCGGCTGCTGATGGAAAACGGCGGGGGCGACACCGGGCCCACATTCGCTTCGACGCACACGGAGGCGAAACTCTTGCCGGCGGCGAGGGCGTTGGTCGCCGCGGTGTATAAATTCAGGCCCGCCTGGCGCGCTTTCATGATGGCCTCGCGAAAGCGGTAATCCTGCGTTACGCGGTCGCGGATGCTTTCAAACGTGGGAATTTCGCTCGGCAACGTTTTGTTCAACGAGATCACATAGACGCCGTCGTTGCCCACCAGCGGCTGGCTGTAGGGTTCGTCCGCCGACAGCGCGAAGGCGGCGCGTAAAAAATCCGCGCGCACGTCGAACCCGGCCGGCGGCTCTTCCCGGTCAAACGGCGGGCTGACCAGCGCGGTCAGACCTTTTTCCCTGGCGAACGCGGCCAGCGTGTCCGGCGTGGCGGGGGTCCGGTTGAACAATTCAGCGGTGAATGCGAGGGCCTGCTTGCGGGCGGCAATGAGCGCGTTATTATTCAGGGCCTGTTCGCGGATGATCGCCTTCGCCTCGGCGGGCGACTTGGCTTCCGAAAAATAATTGCTGCCCCGTTGATCGTATTCGGCTTCGATCATGGCTTCAAGGTTCGTGACTTGCGCCAGTTGCGCCCGCGCCTCGGCCAGGAAATTGGACGCGGCGAACTTGACGTAGTTGACCTGCACGCGTTCCGGCAAACGATACTGGGCCGACTGCAACTCAAAGAAATTCGAGAGCGCCTGGGGGGGCACCGGGATGCCGGCGAGATAGTTGGTGGCCGGGAAAAATACGGCCAACACGGAAAGTTCCTGATGCTCGCGCTCATAGAACGACCGAACTTCCTGCGGGGTCACCAGATTGCCGCCGAGGCTGGTGACGGCAATCAATTGCTGGATGCCGACATCGTGGCGGACAAAGCGTTGAAAATCTTCCAGCGTGAGATTTTTTTGGGCGAGAATGTTTTTCGCGAAGGCATCCAGCGGCACCGGGTTGCCGCGGTTCAGCGCACGCATCCGTTCGGCGGCGGTCTTGGCCACCGCTTCGTCGCTGACCTGGATGCCCAGTTCATTTTGCTTCTGGATCAGCAGCAGGCGGAAGTAAATCTCCCGTTCCAGGTCGAAGCCTGACAGCTTGCGGCTGCCATCCGGCCATTCGCCGGTGGAAAAGAAATGGGAGAGCATCACCTCGCGCTGGGCATCGGAAAAATTGCCCTGGCTGATGGTTTCGCCGTTGATCACGCCAAAGTTGCCGCGCCCGCCGCGCGACCCGCCACGGGGGCCGTTGATGGCTGAACCCCAGTACACGAACGTGATGATGACCGCCACGATGATGACCCACCACAGCCACTTTGAGTGTTTACGAATCGTCCCAATCATATTTTTTTTGGCTAAACTTTGGCTAAAACAAGGGCGCGCACCCTAACCGGCTTCACCCGGCCCGGTCAACGTAAAAAGCACGTAAAAAGCGCTTCCATCAAATGAGCACATCCACATCACCCTTTGCAAAGCGCAGCGGGATTAGTCGAGCCGAGGCGCGTGGCGCCGGCCTCAAGCAATGCCAACACCGATTGCGGGTCACGCAGATTACCGGCGGCTTTCACGATGAACTTTGGTCCGAGCGCTTCGCGCATAGCTCTCACGTCGTCGGCGGAAACCCGGGTGTCGGGCCAGAAATCCGTGCCGGTGGCAACGGCCTGCGCCCCGGAGTCGAAAATCAACGCACACGCGTTCGCGATTTCGGCCCGCGTCAACGCCCGCGTCTCCAGCACCGCACACACGGGCCGCTCATCCACCGCTTCGATGACATCGCACAACTCGCGCAGCACGGCTTTGTGATTCCCGTTTTTTAGGTCGCCCAGGTTCAGCACCAGTTCGATTTCCTGCGCGCCGAAGTCCACGGCCACTTCCGCTTCGTAACGCTTCACGTCGCCGTCGCTCGTGCCGAGCGGGAAGCCGACGAGCGCCACGACCTGTACCTGGCTGTCTTCCAGGCCGGCGGCGGCCTGGGCCACGCGCGAACCGTTCACGCAGACGGCGCGGAACTTTTTTTCGCGCGCCCCGGCGCAGAAGGCGGCGAATTCCTTCGCCGTGGCGGCCGGTTTCCAGAACGCGGCGTCGAGGCGGAGGGCGAGTTCGGTGGGGGAAAGGGCTTTCATAAAAAGGCGGCGGCAGGAAGGTTCCCGCCGCCGCCGGGATGGCAAGGCATTACTTCAAACCAACGAGATAACCGAAGCGCTCGCGGAATTTTTCCGGGGCCAGCGAAACCGTGGCTGCCAGTTTGGCGAGTTGCGCCTGATCCTCGAAGTCGGATTTTTCCAGCCGGATCATATACGCCGTCGCGCATTCGTAGGCTTCGCCGTCCACGTTGACCTTGCGAACCGTGAAACGACCGGACTTCGGATCCAGCATCTTTTCGAACTGCAGCGGGACCAGCTTGCCGTCAATGAAGCTGATGATCGCACCGTATTTACCGGCCTCGGGCGACAGAATGAATTTTACCGCGCCGTAGCCGAGATCGCGCGTGTATTCGCCGTCAAAGGGAATCGGGTCGGCGCAGCGCAACTCGTAGCCCAGATCCTTGTCAATAAGTGTCATCTTGATGCCGAGCTGTTCGAGCCGGCTGGTGACCAGGTCTTTCATCAAGCGGCCGAACTCGATTTCGCCCAGGCGCAAATGGCCGTGGTCGTCGCGAATGACCTTGCCGTAACGATCGAGCTGTCCGCCGGGCACGGCGGTGACGAGACCTTTTTCGCCCATGGATTCAATCAATCCTTCCGCCAGGACGGCCACCCCGTAATTCGATCCGTCCGCGTGGCGTTTAATGATCGAACCAATAATGAGGTCGGCCACTTCCTCGGCGGTGACGGGTTTGCCGCGAAATTCCTCCGGAATAATCGTGATCGCCGCGGCGGCGGCCTTGCCGATGCCGAGGGCGAGGTGGCCCGCCGCGCGCCCCATGCTGATGATGATGTACCAGCGCGAGGTGGTGCGCGCGTCTTCGGTCAGATTGCGCACAATAAAAACGCCGTTGTGCCGCGCGGTCTCGAAGCCGAACGTCGGCGTCGAACCTGGCAGCGGGAGATCGTTGTCAATCGTCTTGGGCACGTGCGCCACCCGGATTGATCCGGCGGCCTTGCGATAAACGCTGCTGGCGGAAAACGCCGTGTCATCTCCGCCGATGGTAACAAGCGCGGTAACCCCGAGCTTGTTCAGCGAGTCCAGCACGTTATGCAGGCTCGTCTCCGATTTCGCCGGATTCGTGCGCGCCGTGCCAAGAATCGAGCCGCCGCGCAGGTGGATGGCTTTTACGTCGTCAATCGTCAGCTTCGTGTAATGCTGCGTATCCCCCTGCGCAAGCCACTTGAAGCCATCGCGAAAGCCGATGACTTCGAATCCCTCGTTGATGCCTGCAATCGTGGCT
The DNA here is from genome assembly GCA_964355895.1 of uncultured Bifidobacterium sp. GTDB lineage: Bacteria > Verrucomicrobiota > Verrucomicrobiia > Limisphaerales > JADLHS01 > JADLHS01. Next base: position 11,075 of record CAYHFK010000028.1, read on the forward strand.
GCCGCGATCACGCCGTTAATGCCCGGGGCCGGGCCGCCGCCGACCAACACTCCCAATTTTCCTTGTTTCATTCGGTTATTCATAGTTCAGGTTCAGTTGTTCCACCCCGCACGCGCCGCAACTTTCCATAAGCGTTGGCCGCACCCGACGCATAGTTTGAACAGAAACCGGGGCGAAGGTCAAAAGGGACTTGCCCTCGCAAAAATGATCCCCTCATTCAACTTCCCCATCGCGCTTCCGGCCATCACCGGACAAACACGTCCGCCAGGGGTTCGTGCGCGTCGGCCCGGCGGAAACCATCCCCAATTCAAAAGGCCGGATCGAATGGCACTTAATGCTCTAAAAAATCAGTGCTAATAAAAACACGGAATGTTTGACACTGATGCAGGACTGTGATTAACTTAGTTCCGTTAACACGAGTAATTTTGGTAGGTCGCAGTTGATCTTTGAAGCAATCCAATTTCCGGCGCGGTGACTAAGGTACAAGCCCACGTCGGATTTCTCCGGAAACCTACTGAGTACCAATTCGAAAATTCCCCGGGCCTCTCGGTCACCCCCTGACTGTTTGGCCCGGTTTTTTTTGTACCCCGACGGATTACGCCCGGCGCAAGAGTCGCCCGATGCGTGTGAAGCTCTCGGGCGAAAAACCCATCGCCCGCTTGAGTTGGTAATCCCGCTCCAGAATGTTTGGATTGTTCTGGCAACGGCGAAAGTCGTGCCACGAAATAAGCCCGCGGCGCCAGGCGAAGTGGCCGTTCACGGGCACGGGGAAATCACTGCCGTGAACCATCCGCGAGGCCAGGGGTTCCTGGAGGCAGGCGGCCACATGCCGCCCGCGGACCGGCACATTGAACGCACTCGTGTCGCCATAAAGATTCGGGAAACGCCGGGTCAGCTCGGCGAAGGCGTGAAAATATTCCGGGTCAAACAAACCGCTTTTGGTCCCGCAGTGGGCCGCGATGACGGTGACGCCACATTCCAGCGGCAAGGTCAGCCTGCGCGGGTCGGCAAATTCCGGTCGCACCACCGGCAGCGTGTGTTCGCCGCCGGTATGCGCGAGCAACGGCAGCTTCAATTCCGCCATGCGCTCCCAGAATTTCGTGAAACGCCGGTCGTTGCAGTGGATGTTCTGGCAATTGGGCAGGCATTTCATCATCACCGCGCCCGCCGCAACACACCGGTCCAATTCCTCCAGCGCATCGCCCCGGGCGGGATGAATCGAAACCGCCGGTAAAAACTCGGGGTGGGTGCGGGCCAGCGCCAGCACATAATCGTTCGGAACGTAAAACGAACCCACGCCGGTCATCACGCGGCCCTGATCGTCGTACACATCATCCTGGGCCAGGATCACCGCGGCCCCCAGCGACGAACTTCGCACCAGCGCCAGCAGTCGCTCCACGTAAAGCCGGTCCAAATCCCCCGTCATGGCGCCCGCCGGCAGCCCGATGTGCCGGAGCATCAGCGCCGCCAGGGGCCGATGCCAGCCGCTCACCCGCAACCAGCAACCGGTGCCGCCCGTGCCGTTGCCCACGATATGCACATGCATGTCAATCGGCTTCGCCAGATCAGGTTTTGGGTTCATCGGTCAACGCCGGCGGGGCGCAGCTTAGATAATATTTGTGACTCAGTGCAAAAATATTTTGTTTCTGATTGACCAGCCCCCCGGTTCCATGGCGAGATGATGCTTCCATTCACAGGTTGGATTTACAGATGGCCAGAGACTCAGTAAAAAACGGCAACGGGGCGACCCGCCATAGCGGGAACACGTCCAAGTACGACGCGCACAACAAGGTTCTCTCGCAGACTTACGGCGCGTTCGCCGATTTGCGGCGCGAGTTGTCCGATTCCAAGGACGCCGTCTCCGAGCGGCAAGAACTTCTGCGCAGCTTCGCCACCTGCCCCGATTCGCAACGTTCGTGGCTGCTGCTGGAGGATTATTTTGAAAAACTTTCCCTCTCGCGCAAAGATTTTCCCGCCACGGACTGGTGGCCCCGCATGTTAGCCGCGAACCACACCGCCCGCCTCGAAGAACTCGCCTTTCTTTTCCTCCGCGCCAAGCGTTCGCTGCCGCCGGAACTCACGACGCACGCGAACATGGCCCGCTTTGCCCGCGCCGAGCAGGCCGAACACGAACAAAAGCTGGTGCAGGAGTTGGAGAACTGGCTGTTCCCCGCGCAACCGCCCCATCTCGACACCCCGCGCGCCACGCTGCGCGTCCTTTGCCAGCCGCAACCGGACGAAGACCACCCCGCGCGCTTCCGGCTCGGGGTGCAGTTTCATCTGTTCCGGCCCCGCACCGGTGAGAAGGTGCGCACGCTGCGCGACCTGATTGACCTCGCCACGCGCGCCGCCCACGAGCAGGAGCTTTTCCCGCCCGCCGACTGGGAATTCATTGCGTGGCTCACCGAGACGCATCGGCAGCGGCAGGACGGCAATGACACCCTGCAACTGACCGACACCGAATTGCTCCACTGGCTCGCGCGCTGGGGCCACACACGCCGTCTCGAAGCCGCCACGGGCAACCAGCCGTTGCAATTCCACGGCCACGTCGCGGCGCTCGATCCGCACCTCGAAAACGGGGATCAGGAACTTTCCTTCACGCACCGGCTCACGCTGCCGAACGGCGAAAAGATTCCCCTCGCGGAGGTGAAATTTTTCAACCAGCAACCACCCCTCGTCCTGGCGGGCAGCACGTTTTATCTCCTGCGCAATTCGCCGCCGAACGCCGTCATCGCCCATTGGGCGGACAAGCCCGCCGTCCCGGTGCGCCGCCTGAGCCATCGGCTGCTCGTGCATCTCCGCCAAGCCGGGGGGCATCAGGGCGTGGACTGGGAACAACTCTGCGTGGTCCACCCGGCGGTCCCGCAACTCGTGTTCGAGTTGCTCGAAGACACCGTGCGCCTCCGCCTGCTGGCCAAAAGTTTCCGCGACGGCAGCGTGTGGTACTGGACCGGCCAGGACTGGCGACCCAACGAAACCAAAAAACGGCCGACCGACAAACCGGAAATTCTCGACGATCCCCGCCTCGAACCGGCGATGCAATGGTTGCGCCAGCTCGACTGGTTCACGCCCGAGCCGGGCTTGTGGATCGGCGACGCGAATGAGAATTGCCTCGGCCCGCTCGCGCACGCCTGGCAGCAGCGGCCCGAAGGCGTGGAGTTCCTCGGCAACCCGGCCTTTCACCGTTTGTTCCTCACCCCGCGCCGACTGAAACCGAAATTGATCGTCAAGGGCAGCGGCATTGACTGGCTTGCCGTTTCCGCCGAGTGGGAAGCCGAGGGTCTGAAGTTGAGCAAGACCGACCTCGAATGTCTGGCCCGCGCGAGTGGTCGCTTTGTCAAACTTCCGAACTCCGGCTGGGTCGAACTCGATACCGAGGCCGTGCAACGCGCGCACGAAGCGATGGCCGATCTCGGCGTGGACGGCCTGATCGCCGTGCCGCAAAAGGTCGGCCTGGAAAACATCGCGCACCTGAGCGAGGACGAATTCACGCGCTTCGCCGACACGCCCGAAGCCAAGGCGTTGCGCACGCGCGTCCGCGATTTCAAAGGCGTTCCCGCCATCCCGCTGCCCGCGAGTCTCCGGGCCGAGTTGCGCCCCTATCAAAAAGACGGCTTCGATTTTCTCGTGCATCTCGTGCAGATCCGGCTCGGCGGCATCCTGGCGGACGACATGGGCCTGGGCAAAACCCTGCAAACGCTGACGTGGTTCGCGTGGCTCAAGGATCGCAACCGGAAAAATCCCAAGCCCTCGCTCGTCATCTGCCCCGCGTCGGTGTTGCACAACTGGCGGCGCGAAGCCGAACGCTTTGTCCCCGACCTCAAGGTGCTGGTGCTGGAAAGCGGCGCGGCGCGGCACAATTTGCGCCGGCAGATTCCCGAGCACGATATCATTGTGACGAACTACGCGCTGTTGCGGCGCGATCTGGAGGAGCTACAGAAATTTGCGTTCCGGGCGGTGATTCTGGACGAAGCGCAGTTCATCAAGAACCCCGGCGCGCAGGTCACGCAATCCGTCAAGCAGCTCAAGAGCGAGCATCGCCTCGCGCTCACCGGCACGCCGTTGGAAAACCGCCTGCTCGATCTGTGGAGCATCGTGGATTTCATCCAGCCCGGCTACCTCGGCACGCAGGAACATTTTCTGGAAACCTACGAGCCGAAAGGCGGCGCCGAGGTGGAGAGCACCCAGCGGATTGCGCGCCGCCAGCTTTCCGCCAAACTCCGACCGCTGCTGCTGCGCCGCCTGAAGAAACACGTCGCCAAGGATCTGCCCGACCGCATCGAGCAGCGGCGCGATTGCCCGCTCGGCGAAGAGCAGCGCAAGCTTTACCTCGCCGAACTCCGCCGCAGCCGCGACCAGATCATGCAGGCCGTCGCGGAGCAGGGCCTCAACAAGAGCAAAATGCACGTGCTGGCCGCGCTCACCCGGTTGCGCCAGGTGTGTTGCCATCCGAAACTCGTCGGCAGTGATTCGCCCAGCGGCAAGACGGAGACGTTGTTCGAACTGCTCGACGCGCTGGTGGCCGAGGGCCAGAAAGTTTTGGTCTTCAGCCAGTTTGTGCAGATGCTGCACCTGCTCGAGAAGGAGTGTCACGCGCGCAACATCAACACGCACCTTTTGACCGGCCAGACCAAGGACCGGCAGGAAGCCGTCAACGCCTTCCAGGCGGACACCAAGCCCTGCGTGTTCCTCCTGAGCCTGCGCGCGGCGGGCACGGGCTTGAATCTCACCAACGCCAGCTACGTGGTGCTGTACGATCCGTGGTGGAATCCGGCGGTCGAAGCACAAGCCATTGACCGCTCGCATCGCATCGGCCAGACGCAAACTGTCAACGCCTACCGCCTCATCGCGCCCGGCACCGTCGAGGAAAAAATCTGGGAGTTGCAACAGAGCAAGGCCCAAACGATCGCCGATGTGCTGGGCGAAGAAGGCTTTGCGCGCAGCCTCTCGAAAGCGGACTTGGAATACTTGTTCGCCGAGGAGTAGGTTTTCCTCAACCCACACGTTCTCCCCGCGGTGGGATTCAGCTCGGATTTCTGGTTAACCACGGTTGCGGCATGGATCGAGTGGCTGAGGTTTTGCAACGGATTCCACCGGCTATCGCGTAGTCAACGACCGGCTACGCGACCGACCCAAGGATTGGAGTTGAAGTCAGCAGGGGAGCGGCCAAAATCCCTTGGTTCAAAATGTTTCAAAACGGCATTACATGGCGAGTCTTCCTCGTCGGCGCGCTGCTCGTCGGCGTGACCGGGGCAATCTTCTGGCCGGTACTCAAGAACGATTTCATCAACTACGATGATCCCGACTACGTCACGGCAAACGAAGTCATCCAAAACGGGTTAACCCTGGAAGGTGTGAAGTGGGCATTCACAACCGGACACGCGAGCAACTGGCATCCGGTCACCTGGCTCTCGCACATGCTGGATGTCTCCTTATTTGGCCTGCGACCCATGGGACATCATGCGACCAGTCTCTTTTTCCACGTCGCGAATTCCCTGCTGTGGTTGCTGCTGCTCCGCCAAATGACCGGCTCCGAGTGGCGCAGCGCACTGGTGGCCGCTCTGTTCGCGCTCCATCCGCTCCATGTAGAATCCGTGGCATGGGTGGCGGAGCGGAAGGATGTATTAAGCGCCTTTTTTGGAATCCTAACGCTGATGGCGTATTCGCACTACGCGCAATTGGGGATTCAAGATTCAAAATTCAAAAACGGCAGGAAAGTCTGGTACGGAATTGCCCTTGGTCTGTTTGCGTTGGGGTTGATGAGCAAGCCGATGCTGGTCACCTGGCCCTTTGTGATGTTGCTGCTCGACTTCTGGCCGCTCCGGAGGATGGATCTCCCGACGCCGGAGGCTCGACACTCGACGTTGATACCATTGGTCCTGGAGAAATTGCCGTTCTTCGCGCTGGCCATCACCTCCTGCATAGTGACGGTCATTGTTCAAAGTGACGCCGTTGCCAAAACTGAGCTCGTCTCCATTTCCGACCGCCTCGGCAACGCTGTTCTCGCCTATGTCGCCTACTTGGGACAAACCGTGTGGCCCGCACGTCTGGCCGTATTCTACCCGTTCCCGCTGGAGTTGACCGCCCGCCAGATTATTGCCGCCAGCGCGGTGCTGCTGGTGACTTCGGTGGCCACGGTTCGACTGACGCGGACGCAGCCCTTTGCCATCACGGGCTGGCTTTGGTACCTCGGCACGCTTGTGCCGGTCATCGGCCTCGTGCAAGTCGGCGCGCAGGCGCGGGCAGATCGTTACACTTATCTGCCGTTGATCGGGATTTTCATCGGAATGGCTTGGGGACTGGGCGCGCTGGTTCAGGCGCGCAACCAATTGAAGTGGTTGGTCTCCATCGCCGCCGTTCTCCTGCTCGCCGCGTTGAGCGTGACGACGCACCGGCAGGCCGAATATTGGCGGAACAGTCGGACGCTGTTTGCCCACGCGGCACAAGTCACCCGGGGCAACTATGTGGCGCTGAGCGGTCTTGGCATTGCTGATGCCCGCCAGGGAAATTGGGCGAGCGCGACGACTAATTTGACGCAGGCGCTCGAATTTGCCCGTCTTCACCACGCCGAGAAATTCATAAATTATTACATCGGCGTGACCTTGCAGATGCAAGGCAAGGGACTGGAGGCGCTGCCCTATCTCGAAGACACGGTCGTCTCCAGCGAATTGCGTCCGGAACGAAATTATCGCCTCGGCCTTTCCTTGCTTGAGGCCAACCGATTGACGGAAGCCGAATCCGCGCTGAAGAATGCGCTCGCCGCCAAACCGCAAAGCGCGGAGTTCCAACTCGGCATGGCGGCGCTGTTGGTCCGGCAAGGCGATTGGGCCAAGGCCGAATCGCTTTATCGAGCCACCCTCGCCAGCCATCCGGACTCGCCCGTGACGCACAAATCCTTCGGCGACTTTCTAACGCTGGCTGGCCGACACCCGGAAGCCGAGCCGCACCACGCCGAAGCCGTGAAACTGAAACCGGCGGATGCCGTGTTCCGTCGCGCCTACGCCACCACCCTTCGCAACCTCGGCAAGCTGAACGAAGCGATCGCGCAGTTGGAAGAAGCGGCCAACCTTGGATTGGTCGTTGCAGAGACGGCCGCCGAGTTGGCCGAGCTTTACAGCGTCCAAGGACAGTCTGCTAAAGCGGTTGTTTATTACGAGAAAGCCATCACGGCCGAACCCAAATTCGTAAGCGCCCTAAACAATCTTGCCTGGATTCTCGCCACAGATCCAGATGATGAGCTCCGCAACGGCGTGCGCGCCGTGGAACTGGCCGAGCGCGCCTGCCATCTGACCGACTGGAAGACGGCCATTCTCATGGGCACCCTGGCCGCGGCCTATGCGGAGGCGGGACGTTTTCCCGACGCGGTGGCGATGGCGAGTAAAGCGCGGGACCGCGCGCGCGCGGACCAACAGGAAACCATCGCGAACAAGAACGACGAACTGCGTAAGCTGTATGAGCATGGAACGCCATTCCGAGACAGGTGACGCAACCTCCGCCCCTCATGCCACCCGAATCGCTGTTATTCGTCACTCTTGCGGCGGCGCAGGCCGAGGCCCGCGCTTTTCCAACAGCCATCGCCAGGCCGAACGGGTCGCCACGCTCGCTGCGGAGCTTCGAATAAACGAACGTGCCCGGCGGCAATCGGGAGTTTGATTGAACTTGCCTGCCAGGGGAAAGCGGCGCATGGCAGGCTGCCCAAGGGCAGTTGTTTGCTTTTTCCAAAAACGCCGCTGGAGATCTCCATTTCTATCAACAATCAAAGCGGGTTTGACACCGTGTTCGGCGGGCAACAATACTATCGCTGTTTTCCCGCCAGTGCGTGTTACCGGACGGGAAAGCACAATCAAGCCACCAATCAGGATGCCCATCTTCGTCATCGCCGTCTTTCTCAGTTCGTTCCTGCTGTTTGCGGTGCAACCGATGATTGCGAAGTTTCTGTTGCCGTCGTTCGGGGGCACGGCCGCAGTGTGGGGCACATGCCTGGTGGTGTTTCAAACCCTGCTGCTGGGGGGCTACGCCTACGCCCATCTCCTGCGCGCCAAACTTCCGCCCAGCGCCCAGCGCTGGACACATCTCGGTTTGCTGGCCGTGGCACTGCTATTCCTGCCACCCGTGCCCCATCTGAACAGCGCTGCGCATTCCGGCAGCGCGCCCGTGTGGGAATTGCTGCGCAGCGTCTTCACCTCGATCGGCGTCCCTTTCTTCGCGCTGTCCGCCACCGCACCCCTGCTGATGGAGTGGTTTCGCCAATCATTTCCAGGTCGCTCGCCGGACCGGCTGTATGCCTTCTCAAACGCCGGTTCGTTGCTCGCGCTGTTGTGCTATCCGTTTGTGCTGGAGCCCCTGCTTACCCGCAGCGCACTGGCGTGGTTATGGGCTGGGGGCATGGGGCTTTTCCTCGCCGTTTGTGCAACGGTGGCATGGCAATCGAGGCGGGCAGGCAACGACCGTGGAACGACTGCAAAACCGGATTTCACCCCCCTGCCCGCTCCGGGTTTGGCGGGGAAAGTGGGAAGGTTCGACTGGCTTTGGGTGGGGTTGCCCGCAGGCGGATCGGCGCTGCTGCTGGCGTTGACGAATCAGATTTCCCAGGACGTGGCGCCAATGCCGCTGCTGTGGGTCGCCCCGCTGTCCGTTTATCTGGTCACATTCATTTTGTGTTTTGAGAGTGCGCGGTTTTATCGGCGCGCGCGGTTTATTCCGCTGTGCTTTGTCGCCTTCCTGCTGCTGGCGTGGCTGCTGCATGAAGGTTATCTGCACGGTTTTTGGATGCAGATCAGCGGCTACCTGGGAGTGTTGTTTTGCGCCTGCATGGTTTGCCACGGCGAGCTTTACCGTCTCCGCCCGCCCGCAGAAAGGCTCACGGTGTATTACCTCGCCATCGCGCTGGGGGGCGCCCTCGGTGGCGGGTTCGTGGCGCTCGCGGCACCTGTTCTCTTTGATACCCTGCTGGAAACGCCGCTGATCGCGCTGACGTTGACCGCGTTATGCGCGTTCATGCTATGGCGCGAAAGATCAAGGCGAGGCGGGAGGGCCGACCGGCCGATTGCTCCGACCCTACTGGGCGGCACGCCGGCATGGCAACTGGCGCTCGCGGGAACCGTGCTGGTGGCGGGAAGTCTGGGCTACGTGCTCCGGGAGCAACGCCGGGAGTCGGTGTATTTCACGCGCAGCTTTTACGGCGCGTATCGCGTGAAGGAAGGGCCGACCCTCCTGATGGACCGGATAAACTACCCGCTCGCCCACGGCCCGGCGCGCGTGTTGTTCTCCGGTCAGATTTATCACGGTCTGCAATTTACGGAATCCGAGGCGGCGAAGATCGCGACCACCTATTACAGCGATCAGGGTGGATTGGGCTTCGCGTTCCGGGAACTGCCCGCGCGCACGAATCGCAACATTGGCGCCATCGGCCTGGGCACGGGCACGCTGGCGGCCTACGGTCAACCGGGCGACCGCATCCGCTTTTACGAAATCAACCCGGATGTTGTCCGCATCGCCCAAACGCAATTTACGTTTCTCACGAACTGCCCGGCAACAATAAGCATCGGGCTGGGCGATGGGCGGCTTTCCCTGGAACGCGAGCCGCCGCAGAACTTTGATCTGCTGGTGCTGGATGCCTTTGCGGGCGATTCCATTCCCATGCATCTGCTGACCGAAGAAGCCATGCGCAGCTACGTCCGGCATCTGAAACCCGACGGGGTGATGGCGTTTCACATTTCAAACTCCCACCTTGATCTCGATCCCATCGTTCGCGCGCTGGCGGCAAAGCATGACCTGACCACTGTGTTGGTGCCCGCGAGGCGGACTGATGTGCGGACTGGCAAACTCCCGTCCATTTGGATACTGCTTTCCGCCAACGAAGAATTCCTGCGCCGCCCGGAAGTGCTGAACCTGATGAACTTAAGTTCACGAAGCGAACGTCGCCCCTCCCTGCTCTGGACGGATGACCACGCCAGCATCCTGCCGATCTTGCGTTAAACCTGCAGGGAAAGCGGCGGCTACCGCCAAGACTTCACTGCGCACCTTTGAACATCGGATGCTGAGGAAGCGTCGGTAAAGCTACTCCAGACTGCCTCAGCAACTCATTCTTCGCCCGGTTGATTTCGTATAGCGCAGCAGTTTCTTCGGTCGATCGTTGCGGTGCCGCAGCCCCCACCCCCGCTCCATCGGTCGCGGAGGTGCGAAGGGAGCGCGTGGGAATGGTGCGACCACTGCCGCCCGTCGTTGGGACGACGCCCGGATCGGTCGGAGGCACGGCGGTGGTTGCCGGCGCAGGTACCCCAGGCAGTCTGGGCACTTGGGGATTGGGCGCACCCGGCCCCGGCAAAGCCGCTCCCACAGCCGGCCTTTCTGCATCGTCCTTCATGGTCAGCGGCGGCAGCTCGGTGTCGTTGTGCTTGATCTTTACAGTGCCAGCTACGGCGTCAATTTCGAGAACTTCAATGTCGCCATCGCGTTGGCCCTCGGCTAGGAGGTAGGATTGTTCCCGGGCCAGTTCGGGCGGGCGGGCGGCCGTTTTCACTTTCAACATTACCTGGCGGCGATCCAAGATGGTGCTGATGCCGAGCAACTTGAAGGTGGCGGCGGCGGCGGCGGGCACCGGCGGTGGGGCCGCGTTGAGCGTGGGTGGTTTGAGCCCGAAAACATTGCGTCCCACGATCGCCTCGTAGGGATTGGCGGCAGCCGTGCCGGCGACGAGGGCGGTCAGGCAAACGTAAAGGACGACAGCGACAAGTCTGAAGCCTAAAGTCTGGAGTCTAAAGTCGCGTTTCATATTTCCAACATACCGCTGGAGGGATGAAACACCAATCGGAAAATTTAGTTGCGAAGGGGAACAGCGAAGTTCGAGAGTCTCTGCTGTTTTCAGTTGAACCAGTAGAGCGGTGCGCACCCCGCACCGGGAAGATAGTGTGAACGCTCGCCCTGACCCTCTCCCTCCAGGGAGAGATTTCCACGAAAAGAAAATTCGCGCATTGAACCCCTGAACCGTAGCAGCCGACGTGAGTCGGCTCACACTTGCCGAGTCCCCAGATGGAGCGGACTCACGTCCGCTGCTACGAGGTTCATGGGCAGGGAGTCGCCAAACTTTGGACGGTGGCCGAGGGCTTTTCAACCTTGGGCCTTTGCGTTGAAATGAAGAAACAAAAAAGCCCCGGATTGCTCCGGGGCTTTATGAAATGAATTAACTGATTAGCTGCGGCGGCGGAACATCAGCAAGGAAGCCGCACCGAGACCGGCCAACACCATGCTGGTGGGTTCTGGAACTACAGCGATCTGAGTATTCCCTGCTGCCCATGTGGAGGTTCCGCCCGGAGGCCCTAATACAATCGAATTGGGCGCAAAACTGCCCGCAGTCACGGTGAAAACGGGAGTCTGACCAAAGAACGCATTTCCCAACGTCGCAGTATCAAGGAATCGAAGCTGCAGGGTAGCGACTGCGCCCCCGGCGACACCGACCAATGCGAACGCGGAATTATTTATACGCCCGTCCGCGAATGTAGGATTGCCGATTGCAGCACCAACAAATGAGGTCTGCAAGGCCAAGCTGCCAGCACTTGTTCCACCCCAAAGCTGCATGGTGTAGTTATTCCAACCCGTGGCTTGATTGACCAGCGCCCCTGTGGAATCAGTAATCAAGTGCGTCCCATCATTGCCGATGGTGATTTTCCCTTGAGCGAAGGATGCGGCAGTCGTCGCTACCAAGGCCAGTGT
>CAYHFK010000029.1:0-16560 GCA_964355895.1 uncultured Bifidobacterium sp.
GACGCCGGGGACGGAAAACTTCTGTGGCAACGCGCCGTTGAGAATGTGCCCGGCAGTCCGGCCACGCTGCCGGAGATTCCCGACACCACCGGCTACGCCGCTGCCACGACGGCCACGGACGGCCGCCGCGCCTTCGTGATGTTCGCCAATGGCGATCTCGCCGCCTTCAACTTCGATGGCTCGCTCTCCTGGGCCAAACATCTCGGCGTGCCGAAAAACATGTATGGCCACGCCAGCTCGCTCGCGATCTGGCCAGGCAAACTCATCGTGCAACTCGATCAGGACGAGGGTGCGCCCGGCGGCTCGAAGTTGCTCGCGTTCGATTGCGCCACGGGACGGCAGCTTTGGGAGCGCAGCAAGCCGACGCACGGTTCGTGGGCGACGCCGATCATCGTCGAGGCCGCCGGGAAAACTCAGATCATCACACTCGCCCTGCCGTTCGTGATGAGCCATGCGCTCGCCGACGGCAACGAACTCTGGCGGGCAGAATTGATGGAAGGCGAAATCACGCCCTCGCCAATCTTCGCGGGCGGCCAGGTCATCCTCGTCAGCCCCGGTGGAAAAATCATTACGCTTCGTCCGGACGGCGCCGGCGACGTGACCAAATCGCACCTTGCGTGGACCGCCGAAGACAATGTGCCCGATGTCACCAGCCCGGTGAGCAATGGTGAAATGGTTTTCACCGTCACGAGCAGCGGCTTGCTGACGTGCTTCGATGTGAAGGACGGAAAGAAGCTTTGGGAAAAAGATTTGGAGCTGGAGGTGCAATCGTCGCCCGCCATTGCCGGCAAGGGGTTGTTTGTGCTCAGCACCAAAGGCGATGCCGTGCTGGTCGAGGCTGGACGCGAGTTCAAGGAACTGAGCCGCCTGAAGCTGGAGGACGTTTTTCACGCCAGCCCGGCGTTTGCGAATGGCCGCGTTTATCTGCGCGGAGCGACGAACTTGTGGTGTTTGGGGGAGAAGAAATGAGAACCACGGATGGACACGGATGGACACGGATACTGGGGCGAGCAGTTTTCGCTGACGAACTCTCGCAGGCCAGATCCGCGAAGCGGATCAACATGAATAGCCGTGGGCGTAAGCCCACGGAGCAGCGCCGCGCTAACGGACGCGACCCTGAAAGGGTCGAACCATGCCAGAATGTGCGGCCCTTTCAGGGCCGGATCCATTTACGATTACGTCCCGTGGGTTTCACCCACGGCTATTCATGTTCTTCGCCTCCGGCGAATTTCTTCGGTGACCCCTGTGCAAGGGTGTGCATCCGTGGTTGAAATAGATAATGCCCATTGACCTTACAATTGCGGACGAAGCGATAGCGCGCGTGGGACGCAACCCCGAGGCGCTCATCCCGATCTTGCAGGCGTTGCAGGAGCGGTATGGCTACTTGCCGGAGGAGGCGCTGCGCCGCGTGTGCGAGACGACGGAGATTACGCCCGCGGCGATCAGCGGCGTGGCGTCGTTCTATGACATGTTCCGGATGCAGCCCACGGGCAAACACGTCGTGCGCGTGTGTCGGGGAACGGCGTGTCACGTGGCGGGCGTGGAGCGGGTGGAGGACGCGTTGCGGCGGCATTTGCAAATTCCCGAGGGCACAGACACGGATCGCGACCGGCAGTTCACGATTGAACAGGTCGCGTGTCTGGGCACCTGCACGCTGGCGCCGGTGGTGCGCATCGGCGAATCCACGATGGGTTATACCACCGCGGAAAAAGTGCCCGAGTTGATGCGCGATTTTCTGGCGAACCAGGCCACGGCGACGGCGGTGAAATCCACCGAAGGCAAGTGTGGCAACGGACACGGCGCCACGGCGGAAATTCACGTCGGGCTTGGCTCGTGTTGCATGGCGAAGGGGAGTGATCGTTTGTTTCACGCGTTGCGCGAGAGTGCGGAGGCGAGTGGCGCGAACGTGGTGGTGAAGCGCGTCGGTTGCGTGGGCATGTGTCATCGCACGCCGATGATCGAGGTCGCGCCGGCGGCGGGCAAAGGCGAGTTTTACGCCGGGCTGTCGCCGGAGCAGGCGCGGGCGCTGGTGCAGCGGCATTTCAAACCGCGCGGTTTGGTCCAACGCGCCAGCCGCATTTGGACGCGCGTGCTGGATGGGTTGATGTTGGACGACTCGGGTGAGCAACGGAGCGTGCAACGTTTCTCGATGAGCAAGCGGGACCCGGCGGTGCGGGCGTTTCTGGACAAGCAGGTTCACATCGCCACGGAACATTTCGGGCAACTCGATCCGCTGGATTTGGATGAGTATCTGGCGCATGGCGGGTTTGCGGCGCTGGCGAAATGTCTAGGTTGTCAGTTGAACGACCGCCCTCACCCCAGCCCTCTCTCCCAGGAGAGGGAGAATCGTTCGCCGGTTTTCGATAAGTCGAAAGCCGGAGACAGTTCGGACGACTCACGAGCAAACCAGAGCGAACCAACGCTGTTCCCTCTCCCCGAGGGAGAGGGTCAGGGTGAGGGCGAGCGTCTAATCAAATCCGAAATTGATCAGAGCCTCCTCACGTCGGCTGCTACGAGGGAAGAAATTATCTCCACCATCGAGAAGTCCGGGCTGCGCGGGCGCGGCGGAGCGGGATTTCCCTCGGGACAAAAGTGGCGCGTGGTTTCGCAACAAACCAGCGAGACCAAATACGTCATCGGCAACGGTGATGAAGGTGACCCGGGCGCGTTCATGGACCGGATGATTCTGGAGTCATTCCCGTTTCGGGTCATCGAGGGGCTGGCGATTGCGGCGGTGGCGGTCGGGGCGCACGAGGGGATTTTTTACATTCGCCACGAATATCCGCTGGCGGTGAAACGCGTGCGCGCGGCGATTGCGGAATTGGAGAAGCGCGGGTGGCTGGGCGAGCGGTTGCTGGGTGTGGGAACACCCCTCACCCCGGCCCTCTCCCCTTCGGAAGGGGAGAGGGAGAATCATCGTCAGTCGCAGAGCAAACCGAGTGCGGCGGATGGCTTGGCGGTCTCAGGACAATCAACGAGCGAACAACGGCTGTTCCCTCTCCCCGTCGGACGGGGAGAGGGTCAGGGTGAGGGGAAAGCGGCCGGCTTTCCGCTTAAGTTGTCCGTCTTTGAAGGCGCTGGTGCGTTCGTGTGCGGCGAAGAGACCGCGTTGATTGCGTCGGTGGAAGGTCAGCGCGGGATGCCGAAGTTGCGGCCCCCGTTCCCGGCGCAGGAAGGTTTGTGGGGGAAACCCACGCTCATCAACAACGTCGAGACGCTGGCGTTGGTGCCGTGGATTTTGCGGAACGGCGCGGAGAAGTTCGCCGCCATCGGGACGGCGAAGAGCAAGGGCACAAAAGTTTTTGCGCTCGCGGGAAAGATCCGTCGCGGCGGGCTGATTGAAGTGCCGATGGGCACGACGATCCGCGAGATCGTGGAAGAGATCGGCGGCGGCGCGGCGGAGGGACGGCGATTCAAGGCGGTGCAGATCGGCGGGCCGAGCGGCGGGTGCGTGCCGGCGCGGCTGGCGGACACGCCGGTGGATTACGAGAGCTTGCGCGAGGTGGGCGCGATCATGGGCAGCGGCGGGTTGGTGGTGATGGATGACACGAGCTGCATGGTGGACATCGCGCGGTATTTCCTCCAGTTCACCCAGAACCAATCCTGCGGCAAATGCACGTTTTGCCGCATCGGCACAAAGCGGATGCTCGACATCCTCGACCGGCTCTGCACCGGCAAGGCGACGCGGCAACACTTGGAAGAATTGGAGCGGCTGGCAGTTCAAGTTGGCGCGGGCAGCTTGTGCGGTCTCGGCAAAACCGCACCCAATCCGGTGCTCACGACGCTGCGTTATTTCCGCGACGAATACGAAGCACATCTCCAAGGCCGCTGTCCGGCGCGCAAATGCACCGCGCTCATCCATTACACCATCAATGCCGATTGCACCGGCTGCACGATTTGCGCGCAGGATTGTCCGGTGAACGCGATCCCAATGACACCCTACGCGCAGCATGTGATTGATGACGCGAAATGCACCCGGTGTGACACCTGCCGGCTGGTGTGTCCGCACAACGCCGTGGAGGTGAAATGAGAGCGCTCGGAAAACACGCGGACGCAATTTCTCCAACGGATGAAATGTGCCAACGGATTGGGTTTCCTCTCTCTGCATCCGTTGGCACTTTTCATCCGTTGGAAAGCTCGGAGGAGCCGGCATGAACCGCAGCGTAACCATCACGATTGACGGCCGGCCGGTTGAAGTTCAGCCGGGCGAAAGTGTGCTCGCGGCGGCGCGGAAGCTGGCGATTGATATTCCGACGCTTTGCTACCTCGAAAAGTGCGGTCCGCTCAACACCTGCCAGGTTTGTCTCGTGAAGTTCAACGGCAAGCTCGTGCCGTCGTGCGGAACGAAAGTCACGCCGGGCATGGCGATCGAGAGCGAGACGGAGGAAGTCCACGAAGCGCGGCGCACGGCGCTGGAGTTGTTGTTCAGCGATCACGTGGGCGATTGCCTGTCGCCGTGTCATCGGTTGTGCCCGTTGATGCTGAATATTCCGGTGATGTTGCGGCACATCCAGGCGGACCGACTCGAAGAGGCCGCGGTTGTGGTGCGCCAGGCGTTGCCGCTGGCGGGTGTGCTGGGTCGCTTGTGTCACCATCCGTGTGAGCAGGGTTGCCGGCGTGGAAATTGGGATGATCCGGCGGCGATCCGCGACATGGAGCGGGTGGTGGCGGATCACGATACGAAAGCTGCCACGCCGTATATGCCGCTGCGAAATCCCGACACTGGCAAACGTGTCGTCATCATCGGGGCGGGACCGACCGGGTTGGCCGCCGCGTTTTACCTGGCGCGCAACGGCCACCGGGTGAGCGTGTGTGATCGGGCGCCGGAGGCGGGCGGAACATTGCGCGAAGTATCGGAGCAATCATTGCCGGCGAAGGTGCGCGAAGCGGAGATCGCAACCCTGACGCGCATGGGGATCGAGTTCAAGTTCGGCGTGGAGTTGGGCCAGCATGTGACGGTGGAGGGCTTGGCGCGGGGCTTCGACGCCATCCTGCTGGCGGTGGGCGAACTGGGGAATGAAGACGCGGCCAAGCTCGGCGTGCCGCTTGCGGGCAAAGCCATCAAAACCGACCCGAACAGTTGTCTGACGCCGCTGGACAAGATTTTCGCCGCCGGCAGTGCGGTGCGGCCAACGAAACAACTTGTGAAGGCCATGGCCGAAGGTCGCGCCGCCGCCGAATGCGTGCATCGTTTCCTGAGCGGCAAACCGGCGAGACGGCCGGAGAAGCCGTTTTCCAGTCTCATGGGGCGGCTCGATCCCGGCGAGCTGAAGACTTTCCTCCTCGCCTCCAAGAGCGGCTCCAGTGTGTCGCCGTGCGACCGGTGTGCGGGACACACGCGGGCGGAGGCGGCGGTGGAGTCGTCGCGCTGTTTGCATTGTGATTGCGCTTCGTCGGGCAACTGCGTGCTCCAGCATTACGCCCAGGTTTACAGCGCGGACGCGAGCCGGTTTCGCGCGGAGCGGAAAAAATTTGAGCAACAGCTTCAGCCGGGCGGAATCATTTTCGAGGCGGGCAAGTGCATCCTGTGCGGGATTTGCGTGAAGCTCGCGGAGATGGCAGCGGAGCCGTTGGGGTTGACGTTTGTCGGGCGCGGGTTTGATGTGCGGGTGGCAGCGCCGTTCGATCACTCCATCGAGGAAGGGCTGCAAAAAGTGGCGGCGGAATGCGTGGAACAATGTCCAACGGGGGCGTTGGTGTTTGGACCGGCGAAAGGATTGTCGCACCAACCTCCAGCCGAGACGACTGGAGGGACGGCGGCAGCCGGGACGGACTGCCCCACTGCCGAAAAGAAGCTTGCCGCTCCGAATTGCGCCGGGGCAAGCTGTGAGCATGGCAACCCTGCAGAATCCGGCCAAACGGCTTAAACCCAAAGCGCGTTTCAACTGGGTCGTCAGCGACCTTGTCCGCAAGTTGCTCGTGTGGAAATACGAGTGGCAGGCGAAGGTTTCCGGACGCGGCTACTATTGCGGCGCGCTGCACGGCGAATCGGAATACAACATCACCATCAACTCGGACCGCACGGTCTCCTGCAACTGCCAGGATTATGATGGCTCGGGCCACATGGGCGATCTGCGCAAGAATTCCTTCGAGGAAATTTACTTCGGCCCGGTGGCGCAAAAGCTTCGCGACGATCTCGCCAGGGGCAAAATGCCCATCCCGATCTGCGCGCGTTGCGGCGACTTGAAGCGGCTGCCGTCGCGCAACGCCCAGCCGCCCGAAACCAAACTCCCCCATCGGGGAATGCTTTTGGAGAACACGGTGCGCTGCAATGTGGATTGCACGGGCTGCGCGCGGGAGACGGCGGCGAGTCTGCGCGTGGACAAAGAATTACAGATGTCCCTGGCGGACATGGAAAAGATGGCGGCACTCATGCGCCGGCTGGGGATGAAGCAGATTTTTTATCTGAATCTGGGTGAGCCGTTTCTTTCGCCGACCATTGGCCAGGAGTTACCGCTGTTGCGGAAGAAGAACCCGGGTTGCCGGATCGTCACTTCCACGAATGGCGTGTTGTTGAACACGGACGCCAAGCGCGAGGCGGCGCTGAACTTCAGCCACATTTTCTTCTCCGTACATGGCGTCACGGATGCGATGTCCGAGAAATACATGCATCGCGGCAATTTCACGAAGGCGTATGAAGCGATGAAGGCGATGGCCGAATATCGCAATGCCCGGGGGCTGACGCAGCCGATCCTCGAATGGAAATATCTGCTCTTCAACTGGAACGACCATCCGAAGCACATCGAGCGCGCCATCGAAATGGCCCGGGCGGCGAAGCTGGATTTCATTTCGTTCTGGCCGACGAACAATCCGTTTTATGGCATCTCGTGGCGCTGGCGGCTGGGGAGGCTGAAGCACGTGGGCGTGGCGAGTTGGAAGGGGCGCGAAGTGGATTTGCGGCCCGAAGGCCGGCGCGGCACCCCGACGCATCCAGTTCTCGCCGCGCCGGCGCCGGCGGTTTGAGCGCAGCATTGCCCGACGGGGACGTTGGTGTTCCGCAATGGAAAACCGGGGGCGGCGGGCGTTGAACATTGAGGCGCGATGAGCCGCTTGGATTGCCTGTTCCCCCGCCACAATCCCACTTTCCTTGCGCGGGCGGATCGTGTTAATTGGGCACATGAATACGAACTTGATTCGCACGGTAACATGGGTGACCGCCCTGCTGGCATCCGCCACCCATCTCATGGCCGCTGACAAAAGCGCGGCGGGCGGCACCGGCGCCAGTTTCAAAGGTCCGCTCGGCCTCCAGCTTTACAGCTTGCGCGAGCAATTTAACAAGGATGTGCCAGGCACCCTGGCAAAGGTGCGCGAGTTCGGCTTTCGCGACGTGGAACTGGCCGGCACGTACGGCAAGTCACCGGAAGAATTCAGGGCTTTGCTGGCCGCCAACCACCTGAACGCGGTGGCCGGCCATTTCAGCTACGAACGTTTCCGTGACGATCCGGAAGGCGTCGCCAAGGAGGCAAAGGCCCTCGGGCTGGAATACGCCGGCTTGGCTTGGGTGCCGCACCAGGGGCAAGTCACGGTGGAATGGATCCGCGAAACGGCGAAGGTTTTTAACCGTGCGGGCGAAGCGCTGGCCCGGCACGGCGTCAAGTTCTACTATCACAATCATGGTTACGAATTTGTGCCGTCCGGCGACGGGACGCTGTTCGACCTGCTGGTAAAATTGACGAAGCCCAAGTTTGTCAGTTTTCAGATGGACGTGATGTGGGCGGTGTTTCCGGGTCAGGACCCGGTGAAGTTGATGAAGAAATACGGCCGCCGCTGGGCCTTGATGCACGTGAAGGATTTGAAGAAAGGCGTGACCACCGGCTCGCTGTCCGGCGGCACGGATACGAAGAACGATGTGGTGGTGGGCACGGGGCAGGTGGATTGGCCCGCGTTGTTGCGCGCGGCGAAGAAGGCCGGCGTGAAATATTATTTCATTGAGGACGAATCGCCGTCAGTGCTCGAACAGATTCCGCAGACTTTGAAGTACCTGGAGCAGGTGAAGTTTTGATCCAGCCATACCTTTCCGAAGACAATTTTAGTCCGTTATCTTCTTGATTTCATGAGCAAGCCGCCGTGGTTCTGCAGTTTGGTTCTGGCAGCCTTGAGTCTGGTGGCCGTTCTGTCGGGGGCGCCGGAATTCCGGGCCGCGCCGCAAGGGACGGTTGCAATGAGTCCGCTGCTGGAACCGTTGGGGCTGCCGACCGCCGGCCAATGACCGCACGGAAAAGAGCTTTCTCGCCTTTGCCATCTGGTGTTGAATCCGACCATGAATCAGACGCATCCACTGACAACGACCACCTTTGAATTGCCCGGCTATCGGGCAACGAAGTCGTATGGGGTCGTGCGCGGCATCGTGGTGCGCTCGCGCTCCATCATCGGCAACATCGGCGCGGGCATCCAAAGCATCTTCGGCGGGAACATCACGATCTACACGGAACTCTGTGAACGGGCGCGCGAGGACGCGTTCAACCTGATGCTCGCCCATGCGGGCAAGCTGGGCGCGAACGCCGTCGTCGGTGTGCGCTACGACGCGACCGAAATTGGCAACGGCATCACCGAGGTGATTTGTTACGGCACGGCGGTGTCGGTGGAGCCGTTGACGTGAAGGCTGTTTCCGCCAACGAGGCATTCGCTGAATGAGTCACCCGCTGCCAGTGGAACACGGTTGTCCCAGCCGCAGGGGTTTCCGGCCAGGAGCGGGATGCGCCGACTTGGGATGGGCGGACGCGCGCGCAAGCCGGACGATTCGGCCACCGGGTCGGCAGTTTTTGAAATGAAACCCCTGAGCGCTGAGAGTTTTTCTGCCCGCCTGCTGGGCAAGCTGGCGTGGGCCGTCATTCACCGGCGGCACTGGTTTTTCTGGCCGCAGATCATCCTGTTCGGGCTGAGCATTCTCTACACGGTCAAGTTTCTGGAGTTCCGGACCAACCGGAATGACCTGGTCGGCAGCGGCAAGAAATATCACCAGAATTTTCTGCAGTTCAAAAAGGAGTTTCCCACCCAGGACGATCTGGTGGTGGTGGTGGAAAGCGAAAACGCCGAGAAGAACCGGCAGTTCGTCGAGCGAATCGGCGCGAAGCTGGAGGCGGAAACGAACCTCTTCATGCACGTCTTTTACAAAGGCGACCTGAAGATGCTCGGTTCGAAAGCGCTCCTGTTCGTGCCGGAGCCAGACCTCCTCGAGTTGCGGAAAAAACTGAACGACTACCTCCCCTTCATTGATCCCTTCACGCACACGACGAATCTGGTGTCGTTGTTCGACATGATCAACACGCAGTTCCGCACGGCCAAGCGGGAACGGAATGCGGAAACGGAGTCGCTCATTCGGGCGATTCCGGCGCTGGAGCGCATCGTGACGCAGGCCACGGCGAGTTTGCGGCGCGGGGGCAGCCCCCCCTCGCCGGGCGTGTTTGCGTTGTTTGCCGCGGGGCCGGAGGCGGAGCGGAGCGTTTATATTACGTTTGCCCAGGGGCAGATTTATCTCGTCACGGCGCAGGCGGTGACGGAGGAAAAAAACAGTGCCGCCGTGCTGCGGTTGCGACAGTTGGTCGCGGAAACGCGGGCGGAGGTGCCCGGGATCAACGTGGGCCTCACCGGCGAACCGGTGCTGGTCCACGACGAAATGAAGCAGTCACAGAGCGACACCACGGTGGCGAGCATCGTCTCGCTCATCGTTTGCGCGCTGATTTTCATTTACGGCTACAACGAGACCGGGCGGCCGCTCAAGGCCACCCTTTGTCTGGTGGTGGGGCTGGGCTACACGATGGCCTTCACCACGGCGGTGGTCGGGCATTTGAACATCCTGACGGTCACCTTTGTGCCCATCCTGATCGGACTCGCGATTGATTTCGGCGTGCATCTGGTCACGCGCTACGAGGAGGAATTGCATCATGGCAAGAGTGAGGCCGAGGCGATGACGAAGGCGCTGGTGTTCACGGGTCAGGGGATCTTTACGGGCGCGTTCACGACAGCGGGCGCGTTTCTGGCCATGGGCTTCACGGATTTCAAAGGCATTCAGGAGATGGGCATCATTTGTGGCGGCGGCTTGCTGGTGTGTCTGGTGCCGATGATGACGTTGCTGCCGGTGCTACTGTTGCGCGGACGACAAAACGTGCTGGATCACGAACTGGCCGGCAAGGTGGACCATCGCGAGCGCATCGAAAACCTCTGGCTGCGCCGCCCGGTGCTGGTGATCATCGTGACGGCGGCATTGTGCGCCGGGGCCGCGTGGCAGATGCGAAAAGTATATTTCGATTACAACCTGCTCAACATGCAGAGCAAGGGTTTGCCGGCGGTTGAGTTTGCCAAAAAGCTCATCAATGCGACGGCGGAAGCCGGGAATGACGGCGGCACCAACGCCGCCGCCCGCTCGGTTTTGTTTGCGGCGGTCGTCACCGATTCCCTGACGCAGGCGGTGGAACTGGAAAAGCAGATCAAGCAATTGCCATCGGTGGCAGGGGTGGATTCCATTGCCAAGTTTCTCACGGAGAATCAGGCCGAAAAACTCCGGGTAATCGGTGAAATCAAACAGGATTTGGCCCCGCTGCGATTCGACGAGGCGGATCGGCAACCCGTGAACGTTCTGGAGTTAAGCCGCAGTCTTTATTCCTTGAATGGTTACATCGGCTTGGCTCGTGAAGAGGCGCAGAAAGACGATGCGGCGGTGACGGCCCGGCTGACTTCCCTTTACCGGGCGGTTGAGATTTTCCGCAAAGAAATGTTGCGGGGCCCCCTCGCGGATCAGCCGGTTGTCGCCGCCCAACTTGGAACTTATCAACGCGCGCTCTTCGATGATCTGCGCTCCACGTTCGAAGCCCTGCAGCAGCAGGACAACCGGGAAAAGCTGCGCGTGGAGGACCTGCCGTCGGCGCTGCGGGATCGTTTCGTCGGCATCCACGGAAAACAGTTGCTCCAGGTTTATCCCAAGGAAAATGTCTGGCAGCGTGCGCCCCAGGAGGAATTTGTCCGCCAAGTGCGGACGATTGATCCGAACGTGACCGGCACGCCGGTGCAATTGCTGGAATACACGACGCTGCTCAAGCGGAGTTACGAGGAGGCGGCGGTGTATTCGTTGATCGCGATTGCCATTCTGGTGTTTATTCACTTCCGCACCCTCGGTTCGGTAATTTTAGCGTTGCTGCCGGTGGGGATTGGCTCGCTTTGGCTGGGCGGGGTCATGGGCTGGTTCAACATTCCGTTGAACCCGGCGAACATCATGATGCTGCCGCTCATCATTGGCATCGGCGTGACGAACGGCATCCACATCCTGAATCGTTTCGCCGAGGAACAGACCCCGAGCATCCTCGCCAAAAGCACCGGCAAAGCCGTGCTGGTTTCCGGTCTGACAACCATTGCGGGCTTTGGTAGTCTGGCGCTGGCCAAGCATCGCGGCATCGAGAGTCTGGGCTATGTGATGGCGACGGGCGTGGCCACTTGCATGTTGGCGGGTCTGACGTTTCTGCCGGCGTTGCTGAATTTATTGATGCAAAAGCGAAACCAGAAAAAAAACCAACCCAGTGCCGACAATGCATGATCGGCACCGGGTCGGGAGGAACCGAGGTGAAAACCTCACGCCGAGACATGAATCTCAAGCGCACCAACAATTTTAAATGATTCGAACTCGAAGTCAATCCCCATGCATTTGGCATTTTGCCGTTGAATCCGTCCGGGCGGTATCGTTATCGAGTGGCTATGGAAAAGGCTCCTGGGTGTTGCTGCTGTCGTGGCTGACGCTCGGATCTCTATTTAATTTTAGTGTCTGCGCTGGCGACGAGGTGGATGCCGGCTTCCTCTTCTCCCGTTACCAACTGACGCTGGAAGCGGGCGAACGAACCGAGGCGCTGGGCCCGCTGTTCTACCAGCAGGAAACCGAGTCGGAAAATCTGCTCGCGTTCCCGCCGTTTTTTTCGCACTCGGTCCGCCCGGACCTGGACGCCGAAGAATATGATATTCTCTATCCCCTGTTGAGCTTTGACCGCTTCGGCCGGGAGTATCGCTGGCACCTCTTCCAGTTGTTTAACTTTACCGGCGGTCAAGATCAGGCCGAGGTCATGCGCCGCCAGTTCAATCTTTTTCCGGTGTACATGCAGCAACGCTCCCCCGACACGAACCTGAACTACACGGCGCTGTTTCCGATCTACGGTCATCTAAAAAAGCGCATTTTTCGCAGCGAGATTGATTTTGCCCTCTGGCCGCTTTACGTAAAGACCGTCCGGCGGGCATCCGCCAGCCCGGTGCCGCTGGATCCCGAGGCGAATCTGCGGCGGCAGTTTCTCGACGCCCGCCGGGGTGAGGTTACGACCTACAATTACGTTTACCCCTTCTTCCACCTGCGCTACGGCGACGGGATGAACGGCTGGCAGCTCTGGCCGCTGCTGGGCCATGAACACAAAGAAATCACTACCAAGACAAACATTTGGGGCGATCTGGAAACGACCCCCGGTTATGATAAACGCTTCGTCCTCTGGCCGTTTTACTTCAACCAACACCGCGAAATCGGCACGGCCAACCTGGAGGACCAACTGGTGGTGCTGCCCTTTTACAGCCGTCTGCGCTCGCCGCTGCGTGACTCCACGAGCTATTTAACTCCGCTCGGCTTGACGATCACCGAGGATCGCACCCGCAAATACCGCGAAGTGGGCGCCCCCTGGCCGCTCATCGTCTTTACGCGCGGCGAGGGCAAGACGGCCAACCGCGTCTGGCCCTTGTTCAGTCTGGTTCATACCGACACGCCGGAGAGCCGGCTGGAGAGCAATTTCTATCTTTGGCCGCTCTACAAATTCAAAGGCATTCACTCCCCGCCCCTCGACTATGGGCGCACGCGCATTCTGCTTTTCCTCTACTCGCACACGTTCGCCAAGAGCACGGAGACGGGCAATTTCAGAACCCGCACGGATTTGTGGCCGTTGTTTACACACCAGCGCGACTACAGCGGCAATTCCCGTCTGCAAATCTTCGCCCCGCTCGAACCCATGCTGCCCGCGAGCAAGAGCATTGAGCGCAATTACTCGCCGCTCTGGTCCGTGTGGCGGGCGGAGAACAATCCCCAGACCGGCGCGGCCAGCCAGTCGCTGCTCTGGAATCTTTACCGGCGCGAAACCTCGCCCACGCTCAAAAAAGGCTCGCTCCTGTTCGGGCTTATCCAGTATGAATCCAGCGCGGAAACCAAACGCTGGCGGTTATTTTACCTTCCGCAGTCAAAATCACAGAGTCGTTCCGATCATGTTCCAGAACATCGGTGAAATGGTGCTCCTTTTTTGGAGAACGTTGTGCGCGTTGCCTCTCGTCTGGCGGCAGCGCGCCAAGGTTTTTGAGCAGTTCTACGAGATCGGGAACGCCAGTCTGCTGATGATCTGTGTGCTGTCCTTCTTCCTTGGCGGGTCCATCGCGTTGCAAACCGGTCCGCTCCTCGTCGAGCGCGGGCTGCACAACGCCGTTGGCGGCCTCGTCGGCATGGCGATGGCGAAAGAGCTGTCGCCGATCATGATGGCCATCCTCATTGCGGGCCGCGTCGGTTCGGCGATGGCGGCGGAGATCGGCTCCATGCGCGTCTATCAGGAGATTGATGCGTTGCGCACGATGAACATCGACCCGGTCAACTATCTCGTGCTGCCCCGCCTGGTGGCCATCGCCATTGCCCTGCCCATGCTCGTCATCTTTGCTATTCTCGTCGGCTGGCTCGGCGGCGCGGTCGTGTCAACGGTCACGGGACAGATTGATATTCCCATCCAGTCGTTCTTTACGAACATGAAAGACGTGGTGGAGGTCAAGGATGTCGCCAACGGCGTGTTCAAGAGTTTTTGCTTCGCGTGGATTGTGGGCATTGTTTCCTGCCATCAAGGCCTCATCACACGCGGCGGCCCGCGCGGCATCGGGCGCTCTGTCACCAAGGCCGTGGTCAACTCCATCGTGTTGATTGTGATGTTCGATTACGTTCTCACCCGCATCTTGCTCGATTGATGAACGCCCCGCAAAACCATCATCAGGGCGTCAGCGTTCAAGTGCGCGGGCTGCGCCGAAGTTTCGGCCAACAGGAAGTCCTCAAGGGCATTGACCTCGACGTGCGGGCCGGTGAAATCTTCGTGCTCATGGGGCCGAGCGGCAGCGGCAAAAGCGTTTTGCTCCGCCACATCATTGGCCTCGAACTGCCCGAGGCCGGCGATATTCTCGTCGGCGGCGAGTCCATCCAGGCTTCCGGCGTGATGGATAAATTCCGCATGGCCATGGTTTTCCAGTCCGGCGCCCTGTTCAATTCGCTCACTGTCGGCGAGAATGTCGGCCTGTACCTGAGCGAACATCGGCTAAAACCGCCGGCGGACATCGCGCGCATCGTCTCCGAAAAACTGGCGGTCGTCGGCTTGAAGGGCACGGAGGAAAAGTTTCCCAGCGAGCTTTCCGGCGGCATGAAAAAGCGCGTGGCCATGGCCCGCGCGCTCGTCATCGAGCCGCAGTTGATTCTCTACGATGAACCGACCAGCGAACTGGACCCGATTTCCGCGGTCGTCATCGGCGAGGAAATCGTCACGCTCAACCAGCGCATCGGCGTCACCTCGCTCGTCGTCTCGCATGACCGCGACCTCGCTTTCGGCATTGCCCATCGCATTGCCGTGATTCACGAGGGCGAAATCCTCGCCGTCGGTTCGCCGGACGAAGTCCGGCGCAGCCATCATCCGATCATCCGTGCCTTTCTTCACGCCGACTTCCAACGCGAAAATCCCAGCCTATGAAAAACACCCTTGAAACCCGCCTCGGCCTGTTCGTGGCCTTCATCGTCCTTGCCGCCTTCATCATCATGTACATCCTCGGCGGCTTTGAAAAATTCCAGCGCGGCCTGCAGGTTCATGCCCTGTTCAAAACCGCCCAGGAGTTGAAGCTGGGCGATCGCGTGAAAATGGCCGGCGTCGAAGTCGGCAAGGTGGAGAAGATTGAACTCGCCGACGGCAAAGTCCGCGTCACCATGAGCCTCCGCGCCACCACGCCGGTGAAGACCGACACGACCGCCACGATCAAGTTCGCCGGCTTGCTGGGCCAGAGTTTCGTCGCGCTGGATTTCGGCACGCCGGCCGGCCGGCCCGCCACCCCCGACAGCATCCTCCAAACCGTCGAGCAACCCGACCTGAGCGTCATCATGCAGAAGCTCGACAATGTCGCCACCGGCGTGGAAAACCTCACCAAGAGTTTCACGGGGGACAAGATTGAAAACCTTTTTGGCCCGCTCACCGATTTCATCAAGCAGAACAACGCTCCGCTCACCGCCACCATCGCCAATCTCCGGGCCATGTCCAGCCAGATTGCCGAGGGCAAGGGCACCTTCGGCAAGCTCATCTACGATGACGCGCTCTACAACTCCGCCCTCACCACCGTTACCAGCCTGCAATCCACCGCTGACCAGGTCAAACTCGCCCTGGGCGACGCCCGCAAGATCATTGACGGCGTGAATGCGGGCGAAGGCTCGCTGGGCAAACTCGTGAAAGACGAAAAGCTTTATACCGAAACCACCGCCTCCATGACAAGCCTCAAGGAAATTCTCCAGAAGATGAACAGCGGTCAGGGCACCGTCGGCAAACTCATCAACGACCAGGAATTCTACAAGAACGCCAAGCTCACCTTGCAGAAAGTGGACAAGGCCACCGAAGGATTGGAAGACCAGGGTCCGTTGAGCGTCCTGGGCATCTTGGTGAACAATTTGTTCTGAGCCGGCTCCAGCAAAACGGAGGGACGACTGTCGCCGTCCCTCCGGGATCACAACCAACCAAACCGGCTCTTAATTTTTCCCCGGCTTCTCCGCGCCCGGACCGCCGGGGCCGCCGCGACGACCGGGTCTGCCGGGGCCGCCCGGTCCGCCTTCTTTCCGGAGCTTTTCCCACTTCGTATATTGTTCGGGCGTGAGGATCTCTTTCATTTTCTTTTGCATCTCCTCGCGACCGGCTTTCATCTTCTCTTTGCGTTCTTCCGGCGTGGCATCCTTCAATCCGCGCATCGTCTCGGCCTGTGCTTTCATTGCCGCCTCGACCTTCGTCTTCTGTGCCTCGGTGAGCTTGAGTTCCTCAGCCATCTTGGCGAACCGTTCCTTGGCCATCTCCCCACGTTGCCCTGCGGGTGGGCGGCCTTCGGGCCGTTCCGGTTTGTCTTCGGCCCGCACCAGGGGACTCAACGCGATCAACGCGCCGGCCGCCAGGGCGGCCATCAAACTGACTTTTTGCATCTTCATAAGCTGACTCTTTCTTTTGTTTTGCCGCACCTTCATGGCGCGGCGGCTACAACGTGAGACGCCACCGAAGGCATTTGGTTACAGGCCAGCGTCCGTAAAGGGCAAAAATCCACGCGTGACTTTGGCAGCGGGAACTGGAACATTTCCGCCCGCATTATGAAAATATCACTGCTGATTTGTACATTAGGCTTGGGGCTGGGACTGGTCGCCGCCTCCGCCGACGAACCGAAGACCACCAAACCTGAAACCAAACCCGATCCCAAAACTGTGAACACCAACGAAGTTGCCATCCTCAAAACCTCCGAAGGCGAAATGGTCCTCGAATTCTGGTCGGATGTCGCGCCCGGCCATGTCGA
>CAYHFK010000029.1:16660-22540 GCA_964355895.1 uncultured Bifidobacterium sp.
CCGAAGGCGAAATGGTCCTCGAATTCTGGTCGGATGTCGCGCCCGGCCATGTCGAAAACTTTAAGAAACTCGCGAAGCAGGGTTTCTACGACGGCACCTGTTTCCACCGCGTCATCAAGGGCTTCATGATTCAGGGCGGCGATCCGTTCACGAAGGACGAGAGCAAGCAGAGCCGTTGGGGCATGGGCGATCCCGGCTACAAGATCAAGGCCGAGTTCAACGACAAAGCCCATGTGCGCGGCGTCCTCTCCGCGGCGCGTTCGCAGGACCCGGATTCCGCCGGTTCGCAATTCTTCATCTGCCATGGCGATCCCCGTTTTCTGGACAAGCAATACACCGCGTACGGCAAGTTGATCAAAGGGGACGACGTGCTGGAAAAGATTGCCACCACGGCCACGGCGCCGGGCGACCGTCCGGTCAAGCGCATGAACGTTGAGAGCGTGAAGATCGTGCCGCGCGATTCGGTGAAGTAACCGCGCCCGATTTGCAAACCGCGAATGAGGCGTTGGCTTCATTCGCGGTTTTTGTTTTCTTACCATGGACCAGGACGAACTCGCCGCCGGCCTCGTTACGCTGGGTTGCCCGCCGGAAAAGTCGGCGGCGATGGCGGCGCAACTGGACAAGCGGGCCCGCCAGTTGGCGGTGGCGAAGGGAAAAAGTTACGAGGAAGCAATGGCCCATTTGTTGGGCCTGATGCAGCAGGGCTGGGCGGCGAAGGAAAAGGGCTTCTGAATTGGCTCGGGCCAACTTACGATTTACGCAATGAGCCAAAGCGCAGAGAAACCGATCCGGCCCTGGGAAAAAACCGGCACCAAGCTGCTCGGTGATTTCAGAATCTTCACGGTTCGTTCCGACCGGAAAGTGTCGCCGCGGACGCAAGCAGAGCATGATTTCTTTGTGATTGATTGCGCCAACTGGGTGAACGTCGTCGCCGTGACGTCGGAGCAGCAGTTGGTGATGGTGGAGCAGTATCGGCACGGGTCGAACACAGTGGAGTTGGAGATTCCCGGCGGGATGATTGACCGGAAAGATGCGTCGCCCGTGGCGGCCGGCGTGCGCGAACTGCGCGAGGAAACCGGCTACGCGGGCGAAAACGCGCGGGTCCTCGGCCAGATTCTTCCGAACCCGGCGATCATGAGCAACACCTGCTACACGGTGCTGGTGGAGAATTGCCGCTGCGTTCACCCGGTCGAGTTTGATCACGGCGAAGACCTGATTACGCGCCTGGTGCCGGTGGCGGAGATTCCCCGCCTCGTGGCGGAAGGGAAAATTGGCCACTCGCTCGTCGTGGTGGCGCTGTATCACTTTGATCTCTGGCGACGGCGGTTAAGAAAAGAATGCACTTGAGGGACCAGCCCCACGCTATTCCTTTCCTGTAACCGCGTCGTAGAAGTCGAGGATGTCGCCCTTGACCCCTTTTAGCTCGGCTTCCTTAAACTTGATGGCCGTGCGCGGGTGTTGGTTCAACATGCCGGTGAGGAGGCAGGGCTGGTCGTAACCCCACAGGAGTCTGGCCCGCATCGGTTCGATGTGATTCTGCCTGAATTGCGGTTCTGAACGGCGCACCGGTTGAGGTGCAAGTGGGCGCGCCCTTTACCGGCTTGACCGCCCGTTCGACGGGCTCGCTTGCGTCCTTCGAAAGGAGCGGTCTGAAGCTTTGCGAAGCGGGCGAGCTCGCGGCGTGCGTCATATTGGGAAAGGTTTGGTGTGATTCGGATGCGGGGCTCACGGTGGCGGCGGGAAGAGCTTTGTTTCATCCGCCAGCCAATGCCGTGTGCCGGGCGGCATGCCTTCCGCCGTGCGCGCCGCCTTGATCATCCGGCAGAGCACCGCAGTTGGCGGCGGGGAAATCACCGTGAATAATCCCTTCTGAACTGCGATGGCCAACGACTCGACCGCTGGCCCGCATTTAGCCGTCGAGTAGGCGGCGGTGGAGACGTGCTCCAGTTCGTTCCAGTCCGCCGGACCGAGCAGGCAATCGCGATCCGGCCACGTGCCGTCATCGGTGGTCACGCGCACCAGCACGACTTGGCCGCCATTGGCCTGGGGATCGGAGAGGATGACGCAGCGATGATAAGGATATTCCGTGGACTTGAGCGCCGTGCCGAGCTGGATCATGCGGGCGCAAAGATCTCGTCCAACCGGTTCAGTTCGGCGGCTTCGCGGGCGAGCTTCTGCACCGCTTCCGGGGGCTTGCCGAGCGCCTGGCCGATGCGCTCCACTGCGATAGGCGCGCACCCGCGCGACCGCGGCGTCCACTCGCCGCAGTGCGTGTGGCACCACTCCACCAGTTGCCACTGGTCCTTGCCGCCGTGCGCCGCCCAGATTTCATCAACCAGTTTCAATTCAGCATCCGAGAGATGTTCGCGCGCGGGCATCCGCTCCAACTGCACATCGTGGTTGCGACGGTCGCTCACGTTCTGTTCCCAGTGCGTGTCTGCCTCGCCAAAGAGCCGACCGGAGTTGATGAGGTCGAGGACCTCGCTCGTCACCGGACCGTTGCGCATCGAGAGATAGTCGCCACCCACCACGGGGACGCCGCGTCGATCCAGCGACAGCCGGTCCAGCAGATACACGAGCTTGACAAGCTTCATGATGTTGAGCCGCCCGCCCGCCCGTTGAAGGAATTCGCAGGATGCCTCCGTGGCCTTGCCGATTTGGAAGCGAAAGTTCATGCCGAGATCATACACCAAAGGTCAATGCCGCTTCAACCGAACAAATCGGCCTCTGGCAGGCGCTGACGGGGGGCGCTTTTGCCCCGCACTTCATTCTTCCCCGGTGACCGTGTCGTAGAAGTCCAGGATGTCGCCCTTGACCCCTTTCAGTTCGGCTTCCTTGAACTTGATGGCCGTGCGCGGGTGTTGGTTCAACATGCCCGTGAGGAGGTAGGGCAGGTCGTAGCCCCACAGAAGTTTGGCGCGCATCGGTTCGATGTGATTCTGCACGCAATCCAGCACCGGCCGGAGGTTGTATTTCGGGTTGTGCAGGAAACCCAGCAGCAATTCCATCGGGCAATTGCCCGCGCCGCGGCCCAGGCCGGCCATCGTGGCATCGAGAAAATTGGCGCCCTCGATGATGCCTTCGATGGTGTTGGCGTAGGCCAGTTGCATGTTGTTATGCATGTGGACACCCACTTCCTTGCCGGAGGCTTTGCAATGGCCGAGGTATTTCTTCACGAGAAAATGCACCTGCTCGCTGTACAGCGCGCCGAAGCTGTCCACGACGTAAATGGCTCCGGCCTCGGAGGTGGCCAGCATTTCCAGTCCTTCGTCCAGCTCGCGATCGGGCACCGTCGAGGCGGCCATCAGATTGAGCGTGGTTTCGTAACCCTTGTCGTGCGCGTCCTTGACCATGTCCAGCGCGGTCGGAATCTGGGTGATGTAGGTGGCAACCCGGATCATGTCCACTACGGACTCTTTTTTGGGCGGGATGTCTTCGTGGTAATCGCAACGCTCCGCGTCAGCCATGACGGTCAGCTTCAAGTCCGTCGGGTTGTCGCCCACGATGCGGCGCATGTCCTCCTCGACGCAGTACTTCCAGCAGCCGTGTTCGCCCTGCTTGATGCCCTGGCGCGAGGCTTTATAGCCGAGCTCCATGTAATCAATGCCGGCGGCGACACAGGTGTCGTAAACCACCTTGACGATTTTGTCGTCGAAGTGGTGGTTGTTCATCAGGCCGCCGTCGCGGATGGTGCAGTCAACGACTTTGATCGCTGGTCGGTAGGAGAGCCAGCGGCTGGTGGCAGTGTCTTTGGGTTTTGCGGCCTTCATGAATGTTCAGTCCCGTTAAAATGTTTTCCTTCCGCGCCATCTTCCCGCAATTCAGGGAGAGGGAACAGGAGAAAATGAATTACCCCACCGTCTGGGCGCTGCCTTGCACGGCCCTGGTTTTGTAGCGTCGGGCGTCTCGCCGGACGTAGAGGGCGAGCGTCTCGCCGCCCGGAAAGGCGGGTTCGATGATTCCTGCGGCCACGACGTGGTCTGGTGGCCTCGTGCATGCCGGAGCGAAGACGCCCGCCGCTACCTTCGCGGGCAGCCCGTCCGAGTTTTCAAGCCACCTTACTTCGCAAAGAAATCCTTGATCACCGCCGCGACGCGTTGGATGTGGGCGTCGGTCAACTCCGGATAAATCGGCAGGCTGAGACATTCCCGCGCGGCCTTTTCGGAAACCGGGAACGCGCCTTCTTTGTAGCCCAGATTCGCGTAGCACTTTTGCAGGTGCAATGGCAGCGGGTAATGCAGCGCGCAGCCGACCCCGTTGGCTTCGAGATGTTTCTTGAGATCGTCGCGTTTCGGATGGCGGACGACATAGAGATGCCAGACGCTTTCGGCCCAGCTTGCCTGCGTGGGCAATTGCAGCGGTGTGTCCTTAAGCAACTCGGCGTACCGCTTGGCGACGCGCTGGCGCCCAGCGGTCCAACTGTTCAAGTGCGGCAGCTTCACGCCGAGCACCGCGCCCTGGATGCCTTCCATGCGGTAGTTGAAGCCGACCTCGTCATGGTAGTAACGCACGGAGGAGCCGTGTTCGCGCAAGGAGCGGGCGCGTTTGGCGAACTCGGCATTGTTGGTCACCAGCGCCCCGCCTTCGCCGGCGGCGCCGAGGTTTTTGCCCGGATAAAAGCTGAAACACGAGATGGCGCCGAACGTGCCGATGGTTTTGCCTTTGTACTTTGCGCCGTGGGCCTGCGCGGAATCTTCGACGACGGCCAGGTTGTGTTTCTTCGCAATGGCCAGGATCGGATCGAGGTCAAACGGATGGCCGTAGAGATGCACGGGCATGATGACCTTGGTGCGCGGGGTGATGGCCTGCTCGATCAATTTCGGGTCGAGGTTAAAAGTGGCGTCGTCAATATCCACATACACGGGCTTGGCGTTGACATAGGAGATCGCCCAGCTCGTGGCGACGAACGTGTGCGGTGTGCTGATCACTTCGTCGCCCGGGCCGACGTTGAGCAGCATCAGCGCGATGTGCAGGGCGGAGGTGCCGCTATTGAAGGCGACACAATGTTCCGCGCCGCAAAACTTCGCGAAGTCCTTCTCAAACTGGACCACGTCCGGGCCGAGGCAGAAGGAACAGGCGTCGAGGGTGCGAGCGATGGCGGCGTCAATTTCCTTCCGCAGCGGACGGATTTGCGCCGGGAGGTCGAGGTATTGGATTTTTTCGTTCATGTGAGTTGGCTCTGGTTGTTGTTAAAATTGGCGCACGCACAATAGCCAAAGGCCCGGTGCGCGGTAAACATTTTTAGTTGTTCCCTTTCACTTCGAAATCGTCGGGATGGGCTTGGAGCCAGGCGCCAACCCGCTCCGACCAGACATTCCAGTTCGCGCCGTGATCTTCGCGCAACGTGGCCTGGAGCAACGCCGCCGCCTCACCCGCCTGGCTGACGCCCGGCGAACGTGCCATCGCCAATAGCCACGGGAGTTTGATGGCGTTCGGGCGCTGGAGCAGATCGGCGTAAATGACCGCGCGCACTTCGGCGGAAGCGTTGGCGTTGGTGAGTTGGGTGGCGAACGACGCGTAAGCGGTGTCGGGGAGCAAATTCACGATGTGCTGGGCCGCGGCCGGCTGCGCGGCGGCGGGCAATTGCGGAAACAGTGCCAGCAAAGTCTGCGCTTTCGCAGCCGAACTGGCGCTGGAAACCAGGACCTCGCCCACCCGACCGGACCCGCTTGCGGCCGCGTTGCCGTCCGCCGTCAAAGGCACGGTGTACGCACCAACGTAGCGGGCGGATCGCCGACTGCTGGGCGATTGGGTGTCGTTCAGGGCGTCGTTCACGACCGAGGCCGCGCGTACCTGCAAGCCCCCGTCGCGGCGCCACGCCACAACTGTGACTAGCAGCATGAGCAGAAAAGCCGCCCCACTGAACATCAATCCTCTTAG
>CAYHFK010000030.1:0-22533 GCA_964355895.1 uncultured Bifidobacterium sp.
GGATTTCCTCCCACAGCGCTTCAAGATCGGGATCCGCGAGCGCCATGCGTTTGAGCTCTGACTTTTTGCCGGCTTGCAACGCCTGGTGAAACCATGCGCGCGCTTCCTCCAGTTGTTGCAACTGACAAGCGTAGCACGAAAGGTTGTAGGGAATGACGGGCTCTTTTGGAAATTTCTTCGCGGCGGGTTCGAGCGCCGCGCGGGCCTGGGCCAGCCCGCCATGGGAGGCGCGGCGCAAGGCATAGGCGTGGTGCAGCCAGCTATCCGCCCGGCCCGGCGCGTGCGCCAGCATGTCGCCGGCAACCTTCAGCGCCGCGTCCCATTCCCGCGCCTCAATGTGCATCGTCCAGCGCAAATCCAGCACGGCGGGGTGTCGCTGGTTCGGCGGCGAAATCGCGTCCAACTCCGCCCACGCATCGGCGCGCGCTCCAAGTCCGAGCCAGCCTTGGGCAGCCTGGAAGTGATGAACGTCGGGTGGTTCGAGTCTCCGCATGACGACAGAATAAATCCGGATCCCGGCAACCGCAACGTCCTTTGATTTGACGCTTGCGGCGCGGCCTGTTAAAACGCCGGGCGCCGATGACATTCAATCCCTTTCAATCATGAAAAAGACCACCCGCCCGAAGTACCGTCGAATTTTGCTCAAGCTCAGTGGGGAAGCCTTGGGCGGCGAAGGCGGCATTGGCATCAACCCCGCCGCGGTGCATCGGATGGCCGAGCAAATCCGGGAAGTGCGCGATTTGGGCGTGCAGGTGGTGATCGTTCTCGGGGGCGGCAACATCTTCCGCGGCCTGGCCGGCAGCGAGAAGGGCATCGAGCGCGCCACGGGCGATTACATGGGCATGCTGGCCACGATCATCAATTCGCTCGCGTTGCAGGACGCGCTGGAAAAACTCGGCGTGGCCACGCGCGTGCAAACGGCCATCACGATGGCGCAAGTGGCCGAGACGTTCATCCGCCGCCGGGCGGTGCGGCACCTGGAAAAAGGCCGCGTCGTGATTTTTGGCGGCGGCACGGGCAATCCCTATTTCTCGACCGACACGGCGGCGGCGTTGCGCGCGACGGAGATCGGGGCGGAGGTAATTTTGAAAGCGACCAAGGTGGATGGCATTTACGACAGCGACCCAAAGAAAAATCCCAAGGCCAAACGCTTCACGCAGATCTCCTACCTCACCGCGTTGCAGAAGCAACTCAAGGTGATGGACTCGACGGCGTTCTCGCTGTGCATGGACAACAAGATGCCGATTATCGTGTTCGACCTGTTCAAGCCGCACAATCTTCGGCGCGTGGTGCTGGGTGCCGCAGTCGGCACGGTGGTGACCGGCTGACCGATGCCGGAACTGCCCGAAGTCGAAGTCCTCGTGCGCCATTTGCGTCCGCTGGTGTGCGGAAGGACGATTCGTGCCGTGGCGGTGCGCCGCGCACGCGTCTTGGCCCCAACCTCTCCTGGCCAGCTGCAACGCGCGCTGCGCGGCGCCCGGTTCGCCGGGCTGTCGCGGCGCGGAAAGTATCTGGTCTTTGAATTGCGCCGGCCAGGACGTCGCGCCCCGTTGATCCTCGTCGGCCATCTGGGCATGACGGGACGGATGTATCTCGCCCCGCGCCGCGCCCCGTTGCCTAAACACGTGGCGGTGGTCCTTGATCTGGGCCGCGAATGTTTTGTTTACGAGGACTCGCGCTATTTTGGTCGGCTCACGCTCGATACCCGGGCTTTATCACGCATGGGGCCGGAGCCCTTGAGCGACGATTTCACCTCCGCAGCGTTCGGCGCGGCCCTCACGCGATCACGGCAAGCCATCAAAGTTAAACTGCTCGATCAATCCCTGGTCGGAGGCGTGGGCAACATTTACGCGAGTGAGGCGCTGTTCCGCGCCCGCATCGCGCCTCAGCTTGCCGCGCGCAAACTGAGTCGGGCCCAGGTGACAACCCTCCGGCGCACGATCCGCGCCGTGCTGGGCGAGGCAATTCGTTTTGGCAGCACCATTCCGTTGCATCACGGTGAAAAGCGCAGCGGCGAGGGGTTGTTTTATTTCGGGCTTGCGGCGGGCGCGGCCGATTATTACGCGGAGCGCCTGCGGGTTTACGATCGGAAAGGAATGCCCTGCCCGCGCTGTCAAACGGCGATCCGGCGCATCGTGCAGGCGGCCCGGAGCACGTTTTATTGTCCGGCCTGCCAGCCGCGGGGAATGGCCCCAAACCAAAAGCGGGCTAAAAGCGTTTGACGGTTGGGGCCGCGGTTTGTAGAGTGCGTATCCGTTTGCGTTCGTTGGCGGGCGGTTTTGGTGTTCCAGAGTAGCTCAATGGTAGAGCACGCGGCTGTTAACCGTGGGGTTGAAGGTTCGAGCCCTTCCTCTGGAGCCATTATCAAGAACCTCAGTTTGCAAAGGTTTTGTTCCAACTGGAGGGCTTTGTTGGCGCTTGGTTTCAGCAGAAGTGCCAGCAATTGAAAGGGATTAAGGCTAGTCGCCCAGGAATCGCGCTAACAAATCTAACCGGCCCACCACCCGCTAACCGGGATTCCGTCAAACACGTATATTGGCAGCAGAAACTTCCAGCACGTTTTACTTTGTATCGCCCTTCCGTTGGCGCATGCTCGCACTAAACAAGATGGCAAATAATTGATGGTTTGTTTAAACGAGCTGGATGCCAAGACGCTTTATGAAAACCACCTTTGTCCTTTTCTCGCTTTTCGTTGCATTTGGGGCGATAGCTCACCCAGGCGGGTTGGACGCAAACGGCGGACACATTGATCGCAAGACCGGGATCTATCATTATCACCGTGGAACTAACGCTCCGTCCGATAACGCACCCGCTCCGCAGGTCGCCCCCTCGCAAAATCAGTCTCCCACGCCGGTTGCTTCCGGCGGCGATGTAGCGGCAAAGCGCATCGAAACGGAAACCCGGGCGGCTGAATTTCAGAAAAAGGAGGCGGAGTCAGGGTCTGCGTCTGCGCTAAACAACGTACCTTGGTGGGTTTATCTGGTAGGACTTGGATGCGGATATGTCGTCTGGGAAATGGCATCCTTTTACTTCCAAAAGAAGCGCGGCAAACGATAGCCCCGCATAGCTTGAGGGGAAGTTTGGTTGAATCGGAAAATTCTAAGCCGCCATCGTCGCCTCCGGCCGTGCCACCAAAACTTTTTTTCCGCCCACGATGGTCATGATCGCCTTGCCTTTCAGCGGCCAGCCGTAGAACGGATTGTTGGCGGACTTGCTCGCCGTGCCGCTCCGCTCGAAGACCCATTCGCAATCCGGATCAAATACCGTAACGTCCGCGTCCGCTCCGATGCTCAAAGAGCCTTTCGCCAGATTGAGCAACCGCGCCGGGGCGATCGTGTACTTGGCGATGAGGTCGGCGAGGCTGAGTCGTTTCGCGTGGTAAAGTTGCATGAGCGAGAGCGCCAGTTCCGTTTCCAGGCCCGTGATGCCGAAGGGCGCATAATCGAACTCCACTTCCTTCTCGAAGTCGCAATGCGGCGCGTGGTCGCTGCACAGGATTTCAATCGTGCCGTCCACGAGCCCGGCGAGAATCGCTTCGCGGTCCCGCGCGGAACGGAGCGGCGGATTCATTTTGAAATTTGTGTCATAGGCGGGCCAGGCGGGCAATTCGCCCACTGAACACTGAATACTGAATACTTTTTTCCCATCGTCGGCCCAAAACTTCTCACTCCCGGCCACCGCCGCGTCCGTCAGCGTGAAGTGATGCGGGCACGCTTCACCGGAAACCGGCACGCCGCGCTGTTTCGCCGCGCGGATCAAATCCACGCTGCCCGCCGCGCTCAAGTGCTGGCAATGCACGCGGGCCCCCGTGAGTTCCGCCAGCAGAATGTTGCGCGCCACGATCATCTCTTCGCCCGCCGCCGGCCAGCCTTGCAGACCGAGTGATGTGCTCCAACGGCCCTCGTGCATCACGCCTTCGGTCACGAGCGAGTAATCCTGGCAATGATCCATCACCGGCAGGTCGAACATTTTGGCGTACTCGAGCGCGCGGCGCATGAGTTCATTGTTCTGCACGCAATGGCCGTCGTCCGTGATGGCGACAACGCCCGCGCGTTTGAGCGAACCGATGGGGGCGAGTTCTTCGCCCGCGATATTCTTGGTGATGGCGCCGGCCACGAACAGGTTCACCACGCCCTCGCGCTTTGCGCGGTCGTGAATGAGCGCCACCGTGCCGGCGTTATCAATCGCGGGCGAGGTGTTCGGCATGCAGACGAGGGAAGTGAACCCGCCGCGGGCCGCCGCCAGCGTGCCGGTGGCGATGTTTTCCTTGGCGGTCTGGCCCGGTTCGCGCAGGTGGACGTGCAAATCAATCAGGCCGGGACAAACGACGAGGCCGCGCGCGTCCGTGCGTTCGGCGTCGGGGGGCGCTTGCCGCGCGGCCTCCGCTCCGACCGCGGCGATTTTGCCGTTGCGAATCAAAAGGTCGGCAACGGTGTCGAGGCGGTTGGCGGGGTCAATCACTCGCCCGCCGGTGAGAAGCAGCGAATTCATTGGACGCGAGCGTAGCGGTGGCGAATTGACAAGGCAAGTTTGCGCGGTAAGATTCGCCGTGTCCGGTGCGGGTGTAGTTCAATGGTAGAACGGCAGCCTTCCAAGCTGCATACGAGGGTTCGATTCCCTTCGCCCGCTCCAGTTTTCCAAGGGAATTTGGAGGTCCTCCAGCTTTTGCAACGGTTTTGCACCATGAAATTTTGTGCAAAACCGCTTTTGGTGTCCATTTTTGCTCATTCCAAGTGCGTTGGTTTTTCTACCCTCCGGCCTCAAGGAATCCTCGCCCTTCGCTCCAAGCGCTTTTCCTGAGAAATCTCGAATATCCCCCTTCTTTGCAACGGTTTTGCACAGTCATTGGGTTGCCTCGCCCAATGATCCCTTCCCGAAACTATAATGACGTATGAGAAGCCGAAAAGCGGTCACTTTTGCCACTTTTGAATCGGTGAAGCTGCCGATTTATCGTCGACCCGTAAAGGTCGGGGTAAAGCCGTCCACCGCAGTGACCGCAGTGCCGGGTGCTAATGGTCACGCCATTTTATCGGAACCAACGGTCAAAATCTATGATTCATATCAGATTGCCTATTACGAGGCCGGGCGTTGGCGGTCAGTCCGTGCTTCCACCCTCGAAAAGGCCAAAATCAAGGGCCGGCTGATTGCCAGGCGCTTGGCGGAAAATGGCTCGGAGGTGGCCGACCTTTCTCAAGCCGAACGCCGTATTTACGTCCAGGCAAAGAAGATCCTCCAGCCGTGCAATCTTGAGGTGGATAGCGCCGCGCGGCTCGTGGCCGAATTACTTCGTCGTTTGGACGGCGCGTCTTTACCGCAGGCGGTGGATTTTTTTAACGCTCACGGCCGACACACTATTCCCGCTGCGACCACCGCCCAGGTGTATGCAAGTTATCTGGACCATCTCCAGCGGCGAGGCGTGGGAGCCCACCATCTCCGCGACGTAAAAAGATTCATTAGGGCGTTCGTCGAGACCTTTCCCATACAGATCAATGCCGTGCAGATTCACATGATTGATGAATGGCTGGCTGCTTTGGGCGGACACGCCCGGAATAAGAACAATGCCAGAGACAAGATCATTTCTTTTTTCAATTTTGCCGTTGAAAAGGCCTATCTGCCCGAAGGCATGCCTCACGTCGCGAAGGCAACCACGGCCTTTAGCGATCCCCGCCCAGTCATCACCACCGAAGAAGAGGCCGTGGCAAGTGCGCAACCCAAGGAGGTTTATCTTCCGGAAGAGATGGCCAAGCTCCTGGCCGTGGCCGAACCCGATGTTCGTGTGACGCTCGAACTCAAGGCGTTTTCGGGGCTACGCACGGAAGAATTGGTGCGGCTTTGGTGGGTGCTGATCAGCGAGGACACCGGCTACATCAATGTGACCGAAGCTGTCGCCAAGCTGAAACAACGAGCCGTGCCCATCTTTGACAATCTCAAGCGCCGGCTGGCGGCGTATCCTCAGAATGAGAAACGGGATCGGGTGAGCAAACGCTGGAACAACGCGAACTCGCTGTATCACGTTTGGAAACGCACCGCCAATCAGGCCGGACTGCCGTACCGGAAAAACGCCTTCCGCCACAGCTACATCAGTTACCGTCTCGCGGAGACCAAGGACATCAATCTGGTGGCCCACGAGAGCGGGAATTCGCCGGAGATGATCCGCAATCACTATTTGGACCTGGTGACACCCGAGCAGGCCAAGGCTTGGTTCTCGCTTTGACCCACAACGCCGGAATTCTTCCAGCCCGGAAGTGGACTATATTCCGTCCAGGAGCGCTCTGACAAAACCGGCTACAGCAGCCTCCAGATCTGGCGGATTCAAGAGGCATTTTACGGGTTGATCGCCTGCTGCTTTAATTAATCTCGAAACAGGAGTCAAATCGAGGTTAACTTGATCATGCGCGTCCATATCT
Organism: uncultured Bifidobacterium sp.; assembly: GCA_964355895.1. GTDB lineage: Bacteria > Verrucomicrobiota > Verrucomicrobiia > Limisphaerales > JADLHS01 > JADLHS01. The sequence goes on from CAYHFK010000030.1 coordinate 6,408, forward strand.
TGAGCGATCTTCATTTGGAGTTCGCCCCATTTCAACCGAATACCGTGGATGCTGATGTAATTGTGTTTGCTGGTGACGTTCACACCGGCAAAAACGGAATCAAATGGATTCTCAAAACTTTTCCAAACCGGCCGGTAATCTACGTTTTAGGAAACCACGAATTCTACGGGCAGAAAATTCCGAAGCTTATTTCCGATATCAAAGAAGTTGCTCAAGGCACGAACATACACGTTTTGGAGAATGATAGTGTCGAGATCGGGGATGTCGTGTTTCTCGGAGCAACGCTTTGGACCGATTTCCGGCTCAATGGCGACCCTGTTCTCGCTGAAGTGGCCGTACAGACAGGGATGGCCGATTTTCGGCGGATTCGCGTGACGCCATCCTACAGGCGCCTCCGTCCGAGAGATGCGCGACGGCTCCACGCTCAATCGTTGGAATGGTTGGCCCAGCAGGCGGGCGAGGCACGAGGCAGGAAGATCGTCGTAGTAACTCACCACGCACCAAGTCCTCAATCAGTACCATCAGGGCTTCAAAACGATCAACTGGATCCCGCGTACGCATCGAACCTCGAACCGCTCATTGTGGAATGTGGAGCCGCACTGTGGATTCACGGTCATATTCACTGTCGTGCGGATTTCACCGTTGGCAACACTCGTATAGCCGCGAATCCGCGCGGTTACCCAACCGAAATGCATATTGGCTTTGATCCATCGTTTGTCGTCGAAATTTGAATTCGAACTCCTGCGCAGGACAGCGGCCATTTCCTGAGAGCCAGATCGAGGAATTCACGGATCACACTCGCGGTTCATTCTAACAAGCACAACTCTGGCAGGTGTCCAGAAGGCTCCCTTGCCGTCGTCAGGATGCACGTTGACGGCGCGAATGGGATCGTTGTGAATGCGGCCGCAAGTAGATGTTCGTGGAAACCGAACTTTTGTTGGCACTAAAACCGTTCAGAAAGCCCCGTCAATTCTGCGTAAACTGGAATTCCGGCGAACGCGACTTCGTTCATCCCTCGCGTGATCTGAGCTTCAGGTTTGTGAAGAAGGGAGTATCGCATTCCCGGCATCCGCCGATGAAGTTTCCGTCGTGTTCACCCGCATGTGCCCACGCCTCTGGTGGCTCCGCGCAACCTCGCGCCAGCGGTCGAAACATCTTTTAGCCGGTTGTAAGCCATGAAGTAAAGCACTGGCACCGCCATGCGGCTGATAAGCAACGACGCGATCTCTCCTGCCATCAATGCAATGGCCAGTCCTTGGAAGATCGGGTCGGCGAGAATGACTGACGCCCCGACTACCACCGCCAGTGCGGTCAGCAGCATCGGACGGAAACGCACGGCCCCAGCGTCCACCACCGCTTCCGAGAGCGGCATACCTTCCGCCACGCGCTGCTCGATGAAATCCACCAGGATGATGGAATCGCGGACGACGATCCCAGCTCCGGCCATGAAACCGATCATCGAGGTTGCCGTGAAGAACGCGCCCATCAATCCGTGTGCAGGCAGGATGCCCACCAAAGAAAAGGGAATCGCCACCATTACGATGAGCGGTGTCAGAAAAGAACGGAACCAACCGACCATCAGGATGAAAATCAAAACCAGCACGGCTGCGAAGGCCGTGCCGAGATCGCGGAATACTTCGATGGTGATGTGCCACTCGCCATCCCATTTCATCGAAGGTTGGTCATCCGTGAACGGCTGACTGGCATTGTAGATTTTCAGCGTGGCCCCGTTACCCCCGAACTCGCGGGTGTCGAGCGCTTTCAACGCCTTGTTCATGTTCAAGATCGCGTATACCGGACTCTCCACCACCCCGGCCACGTCGCCGATGACGTAGGTGACAGGCATGAGGTTTTTGTGGTAGATGCTCTTTTCCACGTTGGTTTGTTCGACCTTGATCAATTCGCGCAAGGGCACGAGCGGCGCAGCGGGATTGGCGGTGGAACGAACGCGCAGCGCAAGCAGTTCTTCCGGTGTCGTGCGGCTGGCGCGGGGCAATTGCAGGAAAATTTCCACGTCCTCCTTGTCGCGCGGGACATGGAGCAAATCCACCGCCATACCGCCCACGGCGATCCGCAGCGTTTCAGAGATGGTGGCCGCGCTGATGCCGTTCAGCGCCGCCTTTTCCTTATCGATCACGAACCGCGCTTTCGGCTGATCCGCCTCGATATACCAATCGGTGTCCACGACTCCGGGCGTGCTCTTGAAGACCTGAATAACCTTGCCCGCCAGTGCCAGACGACTTGCTTCGCTCGGACCATAAATTTCGGCGACCAATGTTTGCAGCACGGGCGGCCCCGGTGGCACTTCCGCCACGCCGACGCGCGCCCGGAGTTTCCCGCTCCGTGAACGGCGGAGCGCGCCTGCACCGCGCGAAAAATCCCCTGAAACGACCGACCCGAGCCGTTGAGGAGGAGCGGAGGGCTCGGGCCGCCCGAAAATCACCCTCCAGCTCGCTGACTTCAGAACTTTTCGTCCCGAAAATCGGTTTTCAAGCCGGACTATGAAATATGCAGGCTAGATGTAATGCCTTTCAGAAATACATGACGGGTTAGACAAAGGTGAAGCGCAGCGGGCCATTGAACGATTTGTTTTCGAGCAGGCGTGGCCACTGGCTGACGGGCTGACGGACGGCACGCGGACAGGAGCGGGAGCGGCGAGGACGGGTCAGGCAGAGGCGCAATTGTTCTTGAAACCGCTCGGTCAGTTGCGCTTTCTGTTCCTCACTCAACAAATCAGATCCCAACTCCAACACCAGCCACAACGGACGCATCATTTCCAACGTCTTGATGAAACTCACTCGCAAGACCGCCACCTGACCTGCGGCGGCCCGCGCGCGTTCGCCAGCCAGCATCGCGCTGGCCACGATCATCGCCGCGATCTCCTGCGCCGCCGTCATCACCGTGTGACTCTGCAACACCTCGCGCTTGCGCAACTGCCGCTTCAACTCCCGATAATACAATTCATGTTCCCACCGCTGCGCATACAACTCCGCCAACTCTGCCGCAGGCGCGCTGTCCGGATCCAGCAGGCTGGTCCATAAGCGCAATTCCTGCGTCTGAAAACCAGGGCGCTGCACCCGCACCCGGACTTCGCGCAACTCGATCCATTGCAAAATCACCTTCGGCTTGCCCTTCTGTCGCACCGGCACGCGGATCCAGCGGCTGCCGTCCTTGAAACGCCGCACCGTGTGCGCCTGGATGTTCGTGCGGGCGCGAATCAGAAAATGCCCGCCCACACGCCGGCACGCCGCCCGCAACTCCACCGCGAACGCCGCGCACCCGTGCAGACGATCCGCCAACAGCAACGACGCCTTGGGCAACTGCGCCAACAGACTCCGCGCCAATTCCCATTCCGACTGTCCCTTGTGCCCGATGGCGGCGGCCAGCGGATTGTGCAGCCCCACTTCCAACAACACCCCGGTCACGACCTTGGCAAAAGCGGCCGGCCCCCGGCGCGTCTTGGTTTTTTTAATCGCGCCCTGCCGGATCGCGCCCTTGATTTGCGGCGTGTTGGTCAGACTGAATTGCGTGCCATCCAACGCCACCACCCGCCAGCCACGCCAGAACGCCCCGGGATGACGCCGCTGGCTGGCCAGCGGACGCAACGCGCGCCGCAGCAAGTCGGCAAACACCTGCCACGGCAGACGCGTGCGACGATCCGAGCACGCGCTGTCGCACAACGCATCCGCGTGAAGCATCGCGAAATGTTCGCCCAAAGTGCCTGCCGTGTGCGGGAGATGAAACACCAGCGCCGCCAACAGATTTCCCAGCGGCACGCGCGCGTGTCGTCCGCGCCGCCGGGGCAGAGTCGGCAGCCCGGGGCCGAGGAAGAGTTGCAGGAAGGCGGCGACGAAGCCAAACACTTCCTGGGGTCGCGCGGGAGGCGGCAGGGGTTTGGATTTTCGAGACGCCGCCGACCGCCGTTGCTGCTTCAACCGCTGAGGATGTTTTCGCATCCCCAGTGTAAGTATCTAGTTATCAACGGGGGTCCAGAAAAAAATCAGCCAGCTTATTTCCGAAAGGCATTAAGGCTAGATGGCATTCACGCCGATGGCGACCTGTTTCCAGTTCGTGCCGTCGCTGATCGCGAGGCACGGCACCGCGCCCGTGCCACCGGCCGCCAGGTAGATGATGCGCCGCGGAAACTTCGCCGCCGTCACGCCCGCGCCGTTCGCCGCCGAGACGTTGGCAAACGTCGGAATCTGGATTTGCTCGCCACTGCGCAGCTTCTCAAAACTTCGGGGAATATCTTTGCCCATGATCGGTTGATAGTTGTTGGTTGATGGTTGATAGAACAATCAGTCGAGCCTTCCGGCTATCAACTAACGACTATCAACCATCAACTCGTTTCAGTTGTTGTGATCCACCGCGACGATGCGGACGTTCTTGTTCTCAAACACCCGCGTCCAGTTCGTGCCCGTCTCCAGTTCCGCGTTCGTCGGGCTGTCGCCCGCCACGCTCGCACTGGTGAACTTCACCCCGCGCGGATGCAGGATGTAACGGCGCCGGTTGATCATCACCGTGTCGCTGTCCAGCGGCACCCGCGCCAGCTCGACGCCCTCCGTGCCGATGCCGCCTTGCAGCGGCGCCGAATCCAACGCCGCCGCACCCTTCGCGAACGCGCCGGGGCCGAACAGGTAAGTCGTGTAAACCGTCCCATCCGTCGTCCCCGCCCGCGTCGGCACGTTGTCATCCACGACGACGCGCCGCCCTTGGAAGGTGCGAATCTGCGCCTTGCCTTCGCTGTCGGGGATGAAGTCAATCAGATCGAGCTTGCGCAGCGCGGCTTCCGTCGCCGAGTGCATCGCCACCGCCGTCAACCGGTCGCCGCGATCCCCGAGCTTCACCGTCGCATCCACGAAGGTGGCGCCGTTGAGCCGCGTCGTAGCCGACTGGCCCGCGATGGTTTCACTGGCGATGGACAGTTTGTTGCCCGCCATCGAAGCCGCCGCGAAGATGCCCTTGAGGCAGGACACCAGCAGGCCCTCGTCCGTCCGCGCCCAATAGCCGGCCACCAGGTCCACGATGGCTTGCATCGGATCGTCGCCGGAAATCACCTTGGCCAGGTGATTCACCGACCACGCTTGCGCGTCGTTGTGAATCCGCGCGATGTCCTTGTCGGCGGTGATTTTGTTGACTGTGAGCGAAGCGCTGTCGCTCAACAGTTGCCGTGCCGCCGTCAGGTCTTTCCAGAACGGCATTTCCACCGTGCGCCCGCCCCCACCCGCCAACTCATCGAACTCGGGCGCCATTTCGATGATTCCGCATTGCCCGAACATGCTCAGTTCAGCGGTGCGCTCGATGGCATACCGCTCGAACTCCGTCGGGATGATAATGTCTGCAACAGCCGTCTTAGCCATAATTTAGTCTCCGGTTGTGACCCTCACGCGGCGGCTTTCAAACGCGCCGCCAACGCCGGGTCGGTTTTTTGCAATTTCATTTGTTCCGTGAGATTCCAGGTCTCCTTGCGGAATGGATTCTTCACGGTCTTGTTACCGACCCCACCGGAGCCGTTGCCGGCGGCACCGCCGCCCGCGTTCGATTCAAACAAATGCGGAGCGTCCGACACCAACGCATCAATCCACTCCGCCAAAGTCATCGGCGTGAAACCATCCTTGCCCATCCGGGCCGTCTGGCCGTCCGCCTCGAAAGCCTGGGGAACGCCGTTCACCAGCTTGAAATTCATTCGCGCCCGCGACGTGAGGTCCGGAATTGCTGTCGCCCGCAGTCCGCGCTTGGTGGCTTCCGTCACGACGGCTTGATCAATCTGAATCGCCGTCAGGCGTCCATGCAGCGCATCCCGTTCAGCCACGACGAGGCCGTGCTGTTTGTCCATTTCGGCGCGAGCGGACTTGAGACGCGCATCCATCACCTTCTCGACTTCCCCGGCCTTGACCTGTTGCGCCTCTTCGAGCTTCCGCTTGTCATCGGCGAGCTGGCGCACTTCATCCGGGTCAATGCCCTCAAAGCGTTTCTTCAAATCGTCGCGCTCTTTCAACAGCGTGACGTTCGTGTTGCGGAACTCATCCAGCTTCGACTTCTCGACGACGCCTTCCGCGTCCAACACCCACGCCCCCTCACGCTCGACGTAGAGCGCAGCTTGTTCGGCCGGGACTTGCTCCCTGCCCGCGTATTTGAATTTCAGTGCCACAATCAGTTCTCCGTAGCCGCCGCCGTCAGGCGGCACTCCTCTTCATCGGTGCGGCCCGGCGGCAGCACTTCACCGCGCCGGAACAAATCGAACATCGTCGCCCGGCTGATCGCCCCCGCCTGCCACGCGGCCACCACGGCGGTGATCTCATCACTCGCCATCCCTTTCGTGCTGAAGTCCGAGTTCAATTCCATCAGCACCAGGTCTTCCCCGATCTTCTCCGGGCTGGCCTCGGTCGAGTTCCACCAGTAAACCCAACGCAATACGTGAGTCAGGGAATCACTCACGTAGCCTGCATATTTCATAGTCCGGCTTGAAAACCGATTTTCGGGACGAAAAGTTCTGAAGTCAGCGAGCTGGAGGGTGATTTTCGGGCGGCCCGAGCCCTCCGCTCCTCCTCAACGGCTCGGGTCGGTCGTTTCAGGGGATTTTTCGCGCGGTGCAGGCGCGCTCCGCCGTTCACGGAGCGGGAAACTCCGGGCGCGCGTCGGCTTGGCGTGCGGCCTCAGCCACTGGCCGCCACCGGCTTCATGAGCCGCCGATGGCATTGCCGAAACAGTGCCGCCAGCGGATAGGCGCTGCTCAAACGCACAGACACCCGCCGCACACTCACGCTCACTTGCGCGGCCACTTTCAAGAGTTTCAAGCGCACGGTGCCGACCGTCGCCCGCGCCAGTTCCGTCCCCGCCAGCCCCCACGCGCGCACCCGTTCCACCAGCAGATACGCGAAGGTCGCCAGCCAGAGCCGCAGTTGGTTGCTGGCCAGATAGTGCGTGCTTAACCGGTCGGCTGCCAAATCCAAGGTCTGTTGCTTGAGCACGTTTTCCATTTCCCCACGCGCGCAGTAAAAGTTTTCGTAGAGGCTCTGCGGGCGGAAGCGCTCGCGATCGGCGTCGCCTTTGAAGCCGCGCGCCGGCAGGTTGGTCACCACGAAGCGCGGGTTGTCGCCCGCCGCCATCACTTCGGCTTTGCCGATCACCCGCCGCGCCCGACTCCAACTCGTTTGCGTTTGATATTCAAATTCGGTGAACGCCCGCGCGCTGGCGGCCCCGGTCAGGCAGCGGCGCGCGCGCGTCCGCCAGCGTGGGGGCCAGTTGCTCCTGCAACACGCTGTTTTTGGCCAAGCCCAGGCAGTAATACATACACCACGCGCGGCTGGCGCTCGCACCAGGCCATGATTTCTTCGCGGCCAAAACCGCTGTCGCCCCGGAGGATGATCCGCGCGCGTTTGCAGCGCCGACGAATCGCCGCCACGATTTTCTCCAACGCGGGGACCACGCCGTGGGCCCCGCCGTGATCGCTGGTGCGCAGTTGCGCCCACAGCGGCACGTCGCCGACGAAGGCATAGAGGGGCAGGTAACAATACCCGTCATAGTAGGCGTTGAAGTGCCGGCCCTCTTGGGTGCCGTGGAGCAAATGGCCCATCGCGTCCAGGTCCACCACGAGTTCGCGCGCGTGCTTGGGCAGACTGCGCACGCCCAGCGTCAGGAGACAGGTCTCCAGTTTTTGCGGATCGTGCGGGAGCTTGTGGCAGCGCGTGCGTTTGTTGTTGGAGAGTTCCAGGCGATTGAGCGTGGCCGGCGCCGCCAGCGCGATCCCACGATGGTGCGCGAAGCAGCGATCCTGACCCAGGGGATCGGCCTTGTCGCAGACGACCGCCAGCAGCAGGTCGCGGCGCACTTGGGCGTGGTCGTTGAGGTCTTCGTAACCCAGGGCCAGGCCGGCGAGGCGTTGCGCCACCAGTTGCTGGAGTTGGTGATCGACAAAGCGCGCGTCGCGCTGATCGTCAAAACATTCGGCCACGGCGCGCGCGAGGCCCAGGCGGTGGTCGACCTCGCGGAGCAGCAGCGCGCCGCCGTCGGTGGAAAGCGTGCCGCCGGAGAAATCCGCGACGACCTGGCGGGCACCGAGGTCGTGAAAGAGCAGCGGCTGGTTCGGACAGTCTGTCGGCGAAGGAGCGGGGAGTGGAGGATTCATTTGGCTCAATGATGACAAGCCTTCTGACTCCCTTTCCGCCGCTTTGTTCAAACCAAGTATGATTTTTCCAGGTTAGAGGACGAACTCAAATCAGCGGTCATCGCCAGCGCAATTCGTTACGCCCAACTTCGTGCCGAGTGGGCGCAGTCCTCTCCGGAACGTCGCCGCGACATGGACGCCTCACGAACTCGCGCCCACGAAGCGCTCATTGACGCCTGTAACATCCTCAGCCGAGCACAAGCGCGTTTGGGAGGGGAGAACAATTGGCGAGACGCTCTCGGCAACGACCGGCAGTCCATCGGCGATTTTGCCTGTTTCATCCACCTGTTCCTCGCTCTGTCAGCAAGATGAAGGATTTTCGCCTATGGTAATACCCGCAACTGCCAGTCCCCGTGAAACGCGAGCATCGCCCCCTCGAAGAGTGGACTCAGCAGCTAAAGGGGAGGACTGTGAAACCCGAAGACCTTACCGCCTGAATTCCATTCCGCAGGGCGTTTGGCTAATTCTACTTGCTGCGGTGCTGTTTCTCGTGGGCATCCTGGCACCAAGCGTCGTTGTAAACGAATTTGGAAACACACGCCGACTCTCCCTTCTGGATGGAATCCAAGTCTTGTGGGCGACAGACCACACCTTTTTGGCCGCTCTCATTTTCCTCTTCACCATTCTGTTCCCTCCCGTCAAGCTCGCCTTGACCACTGCTGTTGCAATCCCGGCCCTCCCATTGGCGCAACAAACCCGACGCCGACTTCGCAAACTGGTCGAATCACTGGGTCGCTGGAGTCTTCTGGACGTTCTGGTGATCGCTATTCTGATCGTTGCGATCAAAGTCCGGGGATTTGTTTCCGTAAAGGCAGCATGGGGAATTTACGCATTCACTTGCTCAATTGCCATCTCGATGCTCGCCACGCACTTTCTGAAAGCCGGGAGGTCGAATTCCTTGCCCTTGCTGGGAAGCACGGTCCACGCGACCGAGCCACCTCAAGCGCAACTTGGATCCGCTCCCCGTGCGAACTCCTTGACGGCTGTAGCGCTCGCGCTCCTTGTCTTGGGAATAGGTTGGCTCTTTCTCGCGCCGCCTGGAACTGCCGATCAAATCCATGTCACCCGGAAAGATACCTTCATCGAACTTCCACGACTCCTTGGAAATCCATCGTTCTACCTCCGGGTCCGCATGCTCCAAGGAATTCAACGTCTTGACACAAAGACTCGCACGCCGATTGGAAATGGTTTGGTGTGGACGTTGGAACAACCAGTCCCGCTGGCCAGCATTTACGAACTCGAGCTTTTCGAGGACGGTCTTTTTTCGGACAAGCTCGTTGATCGCGTGGCCATCAGTGACCGCAGGGAAGTGGGGCAACGGTTCCAGTTTGAACTCAAAGGCCGCAGGGATTGGCAACGGCCAACAGCGCTTTTCACAGCGGCTGCGGGGATTGGACTGCTCATTTTTAGCTGCCGCCGCACACGAGGAATCCCCGCTCAACATACAACGTGACGAATCCATGAACGAAAGACTCACGAAACGCTTTTTCTTCAGCTTGCCGGAAGGAAAGTACCTGGTTAGCAACACGCATCATGCTCCCGGAATTCCCGTCTTCGCGGAATACTTGGTGCCCCCCGAGAAGCGTGAGGCCCAATGGCGGCGCATCATTGCTGCCAGAGTAGACGGCCGTCACTTCTCGCTGTTCGAGACTTGTGACGGCTATGCTCAGATGCTCAAGAAGTTCGGCCTCGCAGCCAATCTCAATTAGACTGGCGACCTTAACCTTTTTTGCTCCCGCGGCTCTGCGCCCTTCTTGAACTCCCCGTTCCACGTCGCGTCGAATCTCTCGCTATGGCACTCGATTTTTCCTACGCCTCATCTCGCATCTTCCTCTCGGCGGGCCTGAAGCGAAGTTCCAACGCGTCGCACACGATCCATGGATGAGATTGGAATGTCATCTGGGGGAGCGGATGCAAAGCTGCGAAGGATGTGGCAAATCCTGTTCGTAGGCTTTGAGGGTGTGATGACTGAGCTTGCGGTGGTCGGTGCAGTGCCCAAGAAACCACTCGATCCGAGCGCACGTTCAGCAGGCAGGCAGTTCACGGTTTCACAAACCGGATGACAGGAGGCGGTAGAAAGGGCTATTCTGAGTTGGGAGTCTCAACGCGGAATGAGAAATTCGCGAAGAACGAGCTGCCGCTGAAGTCACGAATTGCTTTTTTGGCACAATTTGACCCAGTTGTGGTTCGCTTTCGTTCGCTTTGGTGCGGGGATAGCGCCAAACACAACTTTTGGATTGCGCTATAACACAGGGAAATAGGAAGATGAGATGAGCGATGAATCAGGATTCGATTCCCTCTACCCGCTCCAATCTCCAAATCCCTACGGCTGAAACGCGAATGCCTTTCGATCGTCATCGCCGACGGCCCAGAGATTCTCCGGCCAGACTTCCCGTCCGTATTTTAGCAAGCGCACACTGCCGTCGGCGAAGGCAAAATTCGAACTCCCGGACTTGCTCACGGTGCCAGCCCGTTGTGTCGAGTGACAACCGCGCTCGATCTGGTCGGCGTCATTGCCCACCCCTTCGAGCAGGTCCATGAAGTAATGCGGAGAGACGGAAACGCCGGCCTCCTTTTGCAGGTTCTTTTTCTCGCCGAATAGCACCGTATCCGAGGGCTTGCGGATGGCATTTTCTCTGATCGCCATGCCATTGTAGGATTCGGAACTGGGGTTGCCCGTGTTATGCCAGAAATAATCGTTCCACCCATTGATCATGTAACTGCGCGGTGAACGATCGGCTGGCGTCGGCGAACTGGTATCGGTCAGCGGCGTGCCGCGCTTCGCATCGGTGGGGCAGACAAGCAGATCGAGGTTTTTGTAATACTCCTGCAACAGGGTCGGCCACCGGTAGGCATTGGTTCGGGGGGGCAGCAGATCTCCGCTGTCGCCCGCATACAGGTTCACCGAGAGCGAGAGTTGGCGGAGGTTGTTGGCGCACTTGATCCGGAAGGCCGATTCCTTGGCGCGCGAAAGCGTCGGCAACAACATGCTCGCGAGAATCGCGATGATGGCGATGACCACCAGCAGTTCAATCAAGGTAAAAGCCGGGGCGGCGGACCGGTTTCCCGCCCGAACCCCCCGCCGATTTTCAAGATCGTTATTCATTTTCAGAAATTGCTTTGTCCAATCCGATATCGAATAATCCCACAAAATTAGCGTCAATCCTGTCGCCATGTCGAAGACGAAAATTATTTTTATCCTCCTGCTCGTTCTTGGACTGGGCGCTTTGAGCTTTTACCTGAACAGAGACTGGTTTGCGGCGAATACTATTCAAATTTCCCATCGCGTCAGTCCCTGGCTGGACAACAAGCGCCCCGGCGCGCGCGGCCGCCAACTCGGTCAGCCGGTCGCGTTCACGCTCAGTGGGTATTATCGGCTGACCAGCATCAATGTCGTCCTCGCCGCGGACATCGCCACCAACAAATACGCGCACCCGATCTGGAGTCTGGTCACGGAATCCAATTCCGTCCCGACCGCGAGTTTTGTTTACGGCGGTTTCATTCGCGGCCTGCATCCCGCCGTCAAAGGCGCGCGGGCGGATCCGCTCGAACCCGGCGTCACCTACCGCCTGCGAGTAACCACCAAAGATCAGGCTGCGGAGCACGACTTCAGTCTGGCGCCGAAAAACTGACCGGTTTCACCAGATGACACGCGGCCCCGTGCCGGGTCGCGACTTCCCGCAATTCCGGCGCTTCCGTTTCGCAGCGCGGTTTTTCCGCCACAGGACAACGCGGATGAAACCGGCAGCCCGACGGCGGGTGAATCGGCGACGGCACATCGCCGGGCAGCACGATGCGTTTGCGCTTCGTGTCCGGGTCCACTTCCGGCACGGCGGAAATCAGCGCCTGGGTGTAGGGATGTTTCGGTGTGCAGATGATCGCCTTGGCCTCGGCCAGTTCCACCACCTTGCCCAGATACATCACCATCACCCGGCGGCTGATGTGTTCCACCACCGCAAGATCGTGCGCGATGAACAGGTAGGCAATGCCGCGCTCCTGCTGCAAATCCTGGAGCAGATTGATGATCTGCGCCTGCACCGAAACGTCCAGCGCGCTCACCGGCTCGTCGCACACAATGAGCTTCGGCTCGACGGCCAGCGCGCGCGCGATGCCGATGCGTTGCCGCTGCCCGCCGCTGAATTCGTGCGGATATCGCTGCGCGTACGCGGTGTCAAGTCCCACCGCCTGGAGCAACTCCGCAATGCGCTTCTGCCGGGCGGACTGGCTGTCCACCAACTCGTGAATGTCGAGCGCCTCGCCAATGATGTCCGCCACCGTCATGCGCGGATTCAGCGAACCGTACGGGTCCTGAAAAATCATCTGCACGTTTCGCCGCCGCGCGCGCAAGGTCGCCCCGCTCATCCGTGCGAGATCTTCGCCCTCGAACAAAACGCTCCCCGCCGTCGGTTCGACCAGCCGCACAATGGCGCGGCCCAGTGTGGTCTTGCCGCAGCCGCTCTCGCCGACCAACCCCAGCGTTTCGCCCGGTGCGAGGGTGAAGCTCACGTCATCCACTGCCTTCACGAAGTCACGCGCGCGGCTGAACACTCCGGGCTTCACGGGGAAATGGACTTTCAGGTTTTGGACTACTAGCAGGCTCACGTTTTCAAACCAATCGTTTCAAAAGCTGGTCGTATTCCGCGTGCGTTCCAATCCAAAACCAGACGATCAGATTCCCCTTGTGCCGACCCAGCGCCCGATAGTTTTGGTTAATGCGAACCGACCAAACATCTTTGAAGAGGGGTTTGAAATGAAGCGCGGAACTGAAGGTGTCTTCTTGCCAGAAACGGTATCTTTTTCGTGCCAGTTGCTGAATCTCGGCGGGCAAGGAATTGAAACAAGCCCAGAAGTCCGCTTGGGTTTGGGAAATCACGGAAGGTCGGAGAGATTTCCCTTGGCGATGTCGGCATCCACTTTGGACAATAGCTTATCCAAGTTGCCGGCGGCGAGGTCGCGTTTCATCTGTTCATCCCAAGCGTCATCCTCCCAGCCGTGAAGCGCCCGAGCCACTTCCGCGCGTTCTGCGAGCGTGAGTTTGGGAATGGCGGCTTTGATTTCGGCGACCGTATTCATGGCAGGAAGGTAAGCCCACTCCCGCTCCGGCGTCAACCAGCGGCAACCCGTAAACCATGCCGCGCCGCTTTACGAGCGCGCGCCGCGCCCATAACATCGGCCCATGACGATTGCTGAAGTCTTGACGAATGAGGAATTGCGTCGGCACGAATTCCCGGTCGTGCAAAAGAAAATCTTCCTCGCGCACGCGGGCGACTGCCCGTTACCGCATCGGGTGGCCCAGGCCGTGGCGGATTACGCCCATCACGCGGCCTCCGGCGACCAGGAAGCCCTGATTTTTCCGCGCGTGCTGGAGGACGGGCGCAAACTCGCCGCGCAGCTATTGAATTGTCAGGCCGAGGAGGTCGCGTTCGTTGGTCCCACCTCGCTGGCGCTGAGTTTTTTTGCGAGCGGCCTCAAGTTCCGCAAAGGCGACAACCTCCTCATTTATCACGACGATTATCCGTCGAATGTTTATCCGTGGATGGCGCTGGCCGAACAGGGGATCGAAGTGCGGCTGCTTAACATCCGCGGTCTTGGCGTCATCCGGCCCCGGGATGTGATCGGGCAGGTGGACGAACGTACGCGGCTGGTCGCGCTGGCGTCGTGTCATTTTGTCAGCGGCTTCCGGCTGGACCATGCCGCCATCGGGAAAGCCTTGCGCGAGCGGGGAATTCTTTTCTGCCTCGACGGCATCCAGACGCTCGGTGCCTTTCCGACGACGATGGAGCAGGTGGATTTACTCGCCGCGGACGCGCACAAATGGCTGCTCGGCCCGTGCGGCGCGGGCATCATGTATGTGCGCCGGGAAATCCAGGAGCGACTCAACCCGCCGGTTTATGGCTGGCACAATGTGCGGTGCCCGAACTTTGTGGCCCAGGAACAGATCGCGTATCGCAGCGGGGCCAAGAAATTCGAAGCGGGCACGCACAACTTGCTGGGCCTCGTCGGGCTGAACGCGGCCATGACCCTCCTGCTTGAAGTTGGGGTGGAAAACATCGCGCGCGAACTCCTGCGCAAACGCGCGTGGCTCGTGCCGGCGTTGTCGGCGAAGGGTTACACCGTGTTGAACGCGGAGGCTGCGCTCGAGAACGCCAGCGGCATTGTCACTTTCTTCAAACCAGGCATGGACCTCGCGCCGCTCCATCAAAAACTTTTGGATGCCAACATCGTCACGTCGCTGCGGGTGGATCGCGCGGGTCAGCGTTACATCCGGCTCTCCCCGCATTTCTACAATACCGATGCGGAGTTGCAGCGCGTGATGGAACTGGTTTGAGCGCGAGGTGGGGCGCGTCCTTCCGTCCGCGCCGTCGCCGTTCCGCCGATGACAAAAGGGTTGCATAAAAACTCCGTCCGCCGGATTCTGCGGGCGCAATCCGGAACTATGAATCTGACCGAGTTGTTGGACACCACCGCCGCCCGTTGGCCGCAGAAACCCGCGCTCATTGAGGAATCCACCGTCGTTTCCTACGCCGAACTCGTTCAGCGGACCAATGAACTGGCGGCAAAACTTCTGGCGCTGCCCATCGCTGGTGGCTGTCGCGTCGGACTGGCCTTTCCGAACGGGATCAGTTACGTGGCGCTGACGTTTGCGCTCTGGCGCGTCAATGCCGTAGTCGTTCCCATCCCGACGGAATGTACCGAGGAGGAAATTGCGGAGCTGTCCGCCACAATGCAGTTGGAAGCCAGCCTGAGCCAAAAGTCGCGCGGCGAAAGCGTGGCCGTCGCGGCGGATTGCTTTTTTACCCGGCTAAACCCGCCGGCACCGGCGGACAATCACGGGTTGAACCTTGCCTTCATTCGCTTCACTTCCGGCACGACGAGCGCACGCAAAGGCGTGGCGCTGGCGCACGAAACCATCCGCGACCGGGTGCTCTCGGCGAATCAGGCGTTTGGCATCGGCCCGGACGACACGGTGGTCTGGTGTCTGCCGATGGCGCATCATTTTCTCATCACCATCGTTTTGTATTTGGGCGTCGGCGCGACGGTGGTTCTGGCGCGGCACGTCCTGGCGAAACCGTTTCTTGAAGCCCTCAATCGCTGGAAGGGAACCATTCTCTACGCCGCCCCGTTTCACTTCGCGATGCTGGCGCGGGACCATTCGGGCGTCACCATTCCCTCCGTGCGCCTCGCGGTCTCCACGACCTGCGCTTTGCCGCCGGATGTCGCGGAAGATTTTTACCGGCGCTACCGTATCTCGCTCGTGCAAGGCTTGGGCGTCATCGAACTGGGCCTGGTGAGCTTGAACACGGACGACCCACGCAATCGTTGGAATTCGGTGGGCCGGCCTGCGGGCGACTTTCGCGTGCGGATCAATGACCCGGATGCTGAAGGCTGCGGCGAAGTCGCCGTGGCCGGGCCGGGCATCTTCGACGCCTACGTCGCCCCGTGGATTCCGCGCGCCGTCTTGTTGCGCGATGGCTGGTTTCCCACGGGCGACATCGGGCGGTTGGACGCGGACGGCTTTCTGTTTTTGCTCTCGCGCAAGACGGCCGTCATCAATCTCGCGGGTCGCAAAGTATTTCCCGAAGAGATTGAAGCCGTGATCAACCGCCATCCGGCCGTGCGCGAATCGCGCGTTTACGGTAAACCGCATCTACATCTTGGCGAAGTGGTCGAGGCTGAAATCGTGCCGGCCTCGCCCGGTGACAGCCTCGATTCCGTGCGTGCCTTTTGTCGCGACCATCTCGCGTCCTACAAAATTCCCACGCGCTTCACCAGCGTCAGCGCCTTGCCACGCACGCCCGTCACGGGAAAAATCCGCCGCTCCGCTCCGGTGGCTTGAAGGATTAGCCCGCGAATCGGAACCCCGCGTCCGGGCAGAATTGTCAATTGCAGAGATTGACCCCTTTCCGTGAAAAGCCCGTGGATCGGCGTCAATCTCGACACCGGAAACTTTCACACCGC
>CAYHFK010000031.1:0-2140 GCA_964355895.1 uncultured Bifidobacterium sp.
GTGTTCTGGCCTTGCAACATCCCGATGAAGGCCCGGGGCGCGTTTTCAATTCCTTCGGCCATCTCTTCCCGGATTTTTATTTTGCCGGCGTGGAACCATTCCGCCATTTGCCGGAGTCCTTCCGGATAACGCGCGGCGAACTGGAACACCAGGAACCCTTCCACCCGCGCCCGCTTCTCGATCAGCTTCCACAGGAAGCGCGGTCCCGGTTCGGGCCGGGCCAGATTGTATTGCGAGATCTGGCCGCAGACACAAACCCGCGCCCGCACGTTGATCCGTTTGAAAACCGCGTCCGTGATCGGGCCGCCGACATTGTCAAAATAGACATCAATGCCGTCCGGACAAAGTTCCTTCAGCTTCTGGCCATGATCCCCGGTGGTCTTGTAATTGAACGCGGCCTCAAAACCCAGCTCGCGCACGAGGTAATCCACCTTGTCATCCGTCCCGGCCACGCCCACCACGCGACAACCTTTAATCTTGGCGATCTGTCCGACCAGCGAACCGACCGCGCCCGCCGCGCCGGAAACCACCACCGTTTCGCCCGTCTGCGGTTGGCCAATCTCCAGCAAGCCAAAGTACGCGGTCAAGCCGGGCATGCCGAGCACGCTCAACGCCGTCGAAATCGGCGCGAGGTTCGGATCCAGTTTCCGCACGCCCTTGCCGTCGGACAACGCGTAGGTCTGCCAGCCCAGGAAGCCCTCGACGAAATCTCCCGGTTGAAATTTCGAATGCTGCGAAGCGGTGACCTGACCGACCACCCCGCCGACCATGACTTCGCCGAGCTTGACCGGCGGCGCGTAGGATTTCACATCATTCATGCGCCCGCGCATGTAGGGGTCGAGGGAGAGATAAAGCGTGCGCACCAGGATTTCGCCGGCGGCCGGAGTGGGAATGGGCGACGTCACCAGTTTGAAATCGGACGTTTTGGGAAAACCTTCCGGTCGTTGGGCAAGGAGGATTTGTTGGTTCATCGTCCCGCAAGGTAGCCGTCCGCCGATTGGCCGCAAAGCCTGTTTTGAAAACGACGTGCGCATCCGCGCCCGGCTCCGTAGTGGCGGGCGTACCCGCCTGCCGTAGAGTCGGGGCGTCCCGCCCGGCGGAAAAACTCACGTCAAGCCAATCCGCTTGAATTTTTCGTGCGGCCCAAGAAGCGCACGCGCCATTTCCGGGCGGTGAGACGCGCGCCCTCGGCAGGCAAGCTGCCCGACGCTACAAATCGGCGGTGTTACCCGGATGCGCCCGGTCGCACCGACGGGCCGGGCGACCGTTGCCACAAATCAAAACCCCCTCCCCGCATGACCGGGGAGGGGGCCAACCAACTAACCAAGCTCTTGCGGTTATCCACCTATGGCACTTGTACCACGCGGAAGTAGCCCTGACCGTCACCACTGCGCGTCGAAGTAACCATCGAGATGTTGTTGCCGGTGCCGTTGGTGACGGAGCCGACGTTCAACCAGGTGCCCGTGATGTCAGAGACGGTTTGCACCTGATACTTCTTGCCGGTTTCCGAAGCGAACTCGACTTCGGCGGCGGTGTAGATCTTCACCACGAAGCCCGGCAGGTCGAGCGCGTTCAACGGATCGCTGCCGGCGTTGAATTCGGCGAGGTCATTCACGCCGTCGCCGTCGGAATCCTTGTTCATCGGATTGGTGCGGGCGGAGAATTCCAAGGCGTTGCTGACGCCGTCTTGATCGGCGTCACCGTTGCCATCGTAGGCGGTGATGGAGCCGAAGCTCTCGCGTTCCCACTTGTCCGACAGACCGTCATGGTCCGCGTCATCCGTGAGATCGGCAATGGAGGCTTTGAGCAAGCCAACCGCATAAGGCGCATTATGGACACCCTTGCTCAAATCGTTATTAACGAATCGCCAGTTCCAGTCGGCTTGCAAGAACTTCTGCTGCATGTTCGTTTTCGTGTTCATGCTGGTCTTCACGAGGCCATCCGCGACGTAATTGCCATCGGCCCGGTAGGCCGGTCCCGGCATCAAGGTGCTGAGTTGGTTGAGCAGCTTCTGAACTTCGGTTTGGACGCCCTCAATGACGCCGTCGCCGTTGTAGTCCTGGCGCACCATGTCGAACGAATCTAGCTCCCCGTGACATTTGACGCAGACCCCCACCATGTGAACCGTGTTGGTCACGCC
>CAYHFK010000031.1:2240-22126 GCA_964355895.1 uncultured Bifidobacterium sp.
GTGCGCGTCGCGACGGCGTGTTTGGAATTGTTCCATTCCGCGTTTCGGAAGTGGTTGTTTTTGCTGTCGTGGCATTGGGCACAATTGCCCGCGTCGAAGCTCACCGCGATGGCGGCTTTGGCCTCAGGACTGTGCGTGTTGAAAAGCTCCCCGATGGCATGTTCGCTGCCCGGGCCGTGACAGTTTTCGCACTGAATGTTGGCAAGATTTTTCAGCGCGGCCGGCACCGCATCCCAGTTGTTGGTATTCAAAGTGGTCGGGAAGGTCCACCCAAGCTGCTTGGCGACGTCGTCGAATCCGCCGTTGACGGCATTGGTATTGGCATCATAGCCGACGGTATGACATTTGATGCAACTCCCGCTGTAATGGTCGCCCTCGAAACCATTGATGCCTCTGGTGAATTTGGTGGCATGAGCGGTTTGCGACCAATCTGTAAATTTGTCCGGCGCCACCACGCCGCCACTGTGGCAGAGGGCGCAGGTGTTGATTCCCGCGTAGGTGCCGGCAGTGATGTTCTGGGTCAGGTTAGTGCTCCCGCTGCTGGCGGTCTGGATGGTCACGGTCACCGTGTATTGCCCCTTAAGATCCGGAAGGAGCAGGGTGCGTCCCGCCAGCGTGGGGCCAGGATTTCCAGCCACTTGAGGCACTTTATACACCGCAGCGCCTGAATTGTTAAAACGGTCGGCCATCTTGTAGGTCGGCACATTGGTTCCCAGCGGGCTGACGGCCAGCGCAGCCGCGGACCCGACCGGCTTGACGGTCAGAACCCAGGTGACGTTGGTGATGTCTGAATTGGTGACGGCGTTGTTCACCAGGACCTCCAAGTAGGCCGGCTGGCCCACACCCACGGTAGTCAAACCGCTCGCGCCTTGGGTGCCAGTGAGCGAGTAGTCTTTGATGTCTTGGGGAGTGAGCGGGCGCAAGGTGACCTGACCCTGCAATGCGGGCGCGGCCGCTTGAACGGTTGTCGCGGTGACCACGGCTGCGAGCAAGACTGCTGTCCAGCCCGCGGTCACCCTTTTGATTGAAGTAATTCTCTTCATATAGGTTCTTGGTTTGGTTTGTTGTTTTGTTTAGTTCTTAGGATTAGATGTTGCACCAATTTGCTCTGGCTAGATTAAGTGAGTCTAAATTTAGAGCTACTCCATTCTTGCCCAAGGCAAATCATCTATTGCCACCCACAAACAAAACCATCTTCGTCCATGTGATTCCGGCCAGCGTGCGACTGGGCGAGCGGGAAACCGTGACCGAAATCCCCTCCGTACGGGTCGAACATTAACCGGCAAGCCGGACGCAACCGCCGATCAACGCGCGCTCGGGTTCCGGTTTGGTGCAACGGGCGGAAATGAGAAACCAAGTCCAGCCCAACCTGAAACCAACCGGGTCGGGCGATGAAGCCCAGGACTCGTTCGCGGATTGGCGAGGGCACTTCCCGCGTCATCCGCGCCGCCACGCAAGGGCGGAAGGAGAAACGTTGGCGAGGTTTCGATTAACTGGCCGCCCCACCAACGGGCCGATTGCGCCTTGGCCTTGCCAAGGTGTTTGGAAGTTGACACCAACGCGACTAACGGGCCCCCGCTTTGAGTTGTTTCAATGCCGCGATTTGATCCTGAAGCCGTTGGGTGATCTGCCGGAATTTTTCTGTCTGCTCCCCCTGAATCTGTTGGAGTTGCTTCAGGGCCGCTTGCTGATCGGCTTCGGATTTTCCGCTTTGGGTTTCAGCGAGTTTTTGTTGCGCCGCTGTCACCTTGGTCTGCATTTCACTGACCGCCGCCTTGACCTGCTCCAACGCCGACTCCCGAAGAATCCGCGTGCCGTCCGCCAACGAAACCGAAGTCACGTCGGGAATTGCGCGCACGACTTCTTGCAAAGTTTCCTTTGTTACGGCCGGATTCGCCGTGGACGAATCCGTGATGCGTTGCGCCGTTGCTCCGGGGCTGGTCAGGCGAATAATGGCACGGCTCAGATCACTGGGCAAGGCCAGCTCCCACTCCGGGACAAGCGGCGAGATCATTTCCTTCCGGTCGTGATAAGCGAGGGCGAGACCCAGATAATAAAAATCCCCGGTGGCGAGCGGCAACGGCTTGATCCCGTCTGATTTGGCGCTCGCTTCCGACTCGGGATTTGTCAGGGGGTCAAGGCGGGTCACCTGAATCTTGCCCCCGGCCTCGCGTTTATACCCCGACAGCAATTCATCCACCCGACCGGCGAAAGCCCGCAAGGATTCGGGCAGCATTTCCCGGCTGGAGGGCGCGTAAAACCGAATTTCAACCGGCGAATCAAGTCGTTGCAAATCCGACTTCATGGCCTCGGACAACGCAATCAATTCTTGCCCGGAGGCTGCTGGGTCGGCGCCCGGCGTTCCGCTGGACTTCGCGGCGCGGTGATACCAATAAGCCCCGGCGCCGAGCCCGAGGAGAAAGCAGACCACCAACAAGATGCCGATCCGCGCCTGAGCCGCTTCTCCGTTTCGCCTTGTGGTGGCGACACCACTCGATTTTGTATTTTCATTTTTCATAGCACTTGGAGTAATTACTCAGCGGGCCAAGTTCCGTCTGCGCGTTTCTTGAGATTATCCGGTCTTTTGTTGCGCTTGGCTAATTTCGACGCTTGTAAAAGTTAGTGTGACATGACAAGAAAGGCACTGACAACGGCAATTTTGGGCGAGCGCAACCGCAGGCGACGTTTAGCATCCAAGCAATGCAAAAGGGCATACATGAACTCAGCCGGGGACACACCTTGATTGCGTTATTCATGGTCGGCACCCTGGCGGGGGCGGCGGAAGTTCAACACTTGAGTATTACGGTGCCCGGCGGGATGCCGGGTCTGCCGGTCATGACCGGCATTCAGCGCACCACCAACGGCGCAAAGATCACATGGGACGGACCTTCCGGGTACTATCAACTTTACCAACAACTCGGCCTGACGAGTCAGACGTGGCAAAAATTCGGCAGCCCGAACCTGAACCGGACCACCAATGTCACAACGCTGCACAGCAACGCCTTTTTCCGGGTGTCAGGCCCGGCACCGCAATATGCCGGGGCGCCGGCCTGTCTGGAATGTCACGAGTCCGTCCACACCCTCGAGGTAAATACCCGGCACGCCCAGGCTTTCGAAACCCTGAAGCGCGTGCATCAGGAAAACAACTCCAGTTGCCTGCCGTGTCACACCGTCGGCTACGGATTGCCAACCGGATTTGTCAGCGAGACAGCGACGCCGCAACTGGCGGGAGTGCAGTGCGAGAATTGCCACGGCCCAGCGGGGAACCATGCGGCCAACCCATCGGATCTGACGGCGCGGCCACGCATGGATATTGCCGGGCAGGTTTGCGGCGGGTGTCACAACGGATCGCACAATCCGACGTTCGACGAATGGAAAACCAGCGGTCACTTTGCCGTGGTGGAGGACATGAATCCTGCAAGCCGCATCAACAGTTGCGGGCGCTGTCACTCCGGGACGGCGCGGCTCGCCCTGGTCAACGGCCTGAATCCCAGCAACACCGTCACCAACGACGCCAACGTCGGCATCACTTGCGCCGTCTGCCATGATCCGCACCAGACTCACGTCTGGACGAATGTGATTACGGGCATCGTTTACACCAACCAGCTTCGGTATCCGCTGGCTTCGACCAACTACTACTCCCTCAGCACCTCGGCCCCCTTCACGAATCGCTACGACATCAACGTCTGCGCCCAATGCCACAACGATCGGGGCGCATCATGGACCACCACCAGCCGCCCGCCCCATCATTCGCCGCAGTACAATATGTTGCTCGGCACGGTAGGCGTGCTGCCAGTCGGTGTCAGCGGCGGACCCGCAGCTCATGCCGGGACCGAGTTCCTTTCAGATAACTCAGGCCGCTTGTTTCTCGTCACGAATCAATGCGTGACTTGTCACATGCAGACCGGGAAGTATCAGCAAGGTCCGCCGGAAGTCGCGGCCGTCACCGGCCATTCGTTTGCGGTGACTTCCTACGGTGCCTGCGGCGATTGCCACGGGAGCGGGGCCAATGCCGAGGGGTTGGTGGATCTGGTCCACGGATTCGTCGCAAATCAGATCCAGCAGGTGAAAGCCATGCTGAATACATGGGCTGCAACCAAGGCGCCCGGTTCGTTATATGCAACGTACGGCACGAGGACTTGGGAATACACAACCCCGGGAGACTTGTCGCCCGGAGGTTCCGGGCCAAGTACTGCCGAGCAGGCTCTGATCCCGGATAACATCAAAAAGGCCCGCTTCAATTTGTATCTGGTGCTTTACGACGGCAGTTACGGCACCCACAACGGTCCATACGCCTTTACGCTGTTGGATTCCGCCCGCAACTGGGTCCAGCAGGAGTTGAACGAATAAATCACGCCATCGCTCCATGACAATTTTCACGTCACGCCGAATCCGGAAACTGTTGGCCGCGTATAGCGGCGTGGCCGCCACGCGGCTTTACGCCGCCCGCCGGGGAACGGGCGTGTTGCTGGCGGCGGCGGTGTTCCTCGCGTTCGCGGTCATTTCCTGCCGCACCGTGAATCGCTCCATCGTGATGCTGCCCAATGTGCCGGGCGCGAAATACATTGGCTCGAAGGAATGTGAACAGTGCCACGAGGAACTCTACAAGAATTTCCAGACCGCCGACCACGCGCGGCTGATCGCCGAAGGGCCGAATGCCCTCGAAGCCGGCTGTGAATCCTGCCACGGCCCGGCCAGTTTGCACTCGGATTCCGGCGGCGAGGTGAAACCGCCGAACAGCTTCACGGCCGGGCGTCCCGCGGCGAACAATTTCGGCGGGATGCTCACCGCGCCAACGCCGCGCGCCACGGAGACCGTCTGCTTCCAATGCCACGCCAACGTGCGCGGGCAGTTCGCTCTGCCGAGTCATCATCCCGTGGCCGAAGGCAAAATGAGTTGCACGGCCTGTCATTCGCCGCACAAGGGCTTTGCGCATCTCAGCGGCAGCACGGCCCTCCGGGCGCAGGACGAAGGCTGTCTCCAGTGCCATCCGGCACAACGCGGGCCGCATGTGTTTGAACACGAAGCCATGCGGGAGGGTTGCACCACCTGCCACGGGGCGCACGGCACGGTCAACGCCAAGCTGCTGACGGTGCGCGACTCAAACCTGTGCTTGAAATGTCATTTTCAGCAGGTCCGGGGCGGCCAGCTCCTCATCGGGGGCTCGGATCACACGGTGCGCGTGCAACAAGGCACCTGCTGGACGGCAGGTTGTCACGAGGCCGTCCACGGTTCCCGCGTGAATTCATCCCTCCGCTTCTGACAATTAAAAATGAAAAAATCAAAATTAAAAACGCGAAAGGCCCGGGTTACGGGACGCGAGGAGCGGGATGAGCCGCGACCTTTTTTTAATTTTTCATTTTCCATTTTTGATTGGCCGGCCCGCGCATTTTGCATTTTTAATTTTGCGTTTTTAATTGGAGTTTCGGCGGCGGCGGAGCCGGACAATTCGGTGTTCGAGGGGGGCACCAACACCTACAATAACTGGGTTGAAATCTCCGCCGGGGGCCTGATCCCAAGCGGCAACAAGGCGCAGGCCGAGCAGGATCGCCACTTGTCCCGAGGCGCGTTCGGCGGCATTGAGGACCTGCACTTCCAGCAGACCGTGGCGACGAACACCCTCTTCATCCTCGATGGGCGGGGCATTTTCGACGCCCACGATTATGGGCTGAGCCTCGGCCTGAAAAAGGAGGAAGCCTATTTCCTACGGTTCAACTTCGAGAACTTTCGCACCTGGTATAACGGCGATGGCGGTTATTATCCGCCGGACAACGCGTGGTATGCGTATCCGCTGGGGGATGACGCTTTGGCGCTGGATCGCGGCGAGTTATCCTTCGAAGGCGGGTTGATGTTCAAGAACAAGCCAAACGTCACCTTCAAGTATAGCCATCTTTATCGCGAGGGGGAAAAGAGTTCGACGATCTGGGGGCAGACGCATCCGCTGCTGATTGGCCCTTCGCGCGGCCTTATGCCGAGTTTTTACGACATTGATGAGCAGCGGGACATCTTCGCGTTGGACGCCAAACATCATATCCAGGCCACCGATTTTGGCGTGGGAGTGCGCTACGAAACGGGTAATCTCAATAACGCCCTGAAGATTTCGCAGTATCGCGGGGAACCCGCCGTGAGCGGGGTGCCGCAAGATCGCAAGATCACGGATCGGGAAGGTGTTTCCTACGACATGTTCAACGTCCACGCGTTCAGCGAGACATGGATCAAGAAGAACCTGTTCTTCTCCGCCGGTTACATGTTCGTCAATTTGGACAATGACCTTTCCGGCAGCCGGATTTACGGCGACGACTTCGACGTGCAGTATGCGCCGAATGCCGGCAATGGTTTGGGCTACACCAACCTCGTTGGCAGCTCGCAAAAGACCGAAAATGTTCTGAATCTGAACCTGATGTCTTTGCCGCTGAGTCACCTCACCATCGTGCCTTCGGTGCGGGTGCAGAAAAGTGATTGGGACGGGAATTCCAGCGGGATCGGGACGCTGGGCCTCAACACCCAACCGTTTGCCGCCAACAGCGACGGGAGTCAGATGGACGTGCGCGAGCGTCTGGATGTGCGCTACACCGGCGTGACCAACTGGGTGTTTTACGCCGGGGGCGAATGGACCCAAGGCGATGGTGACCGGGATGAAATCGGTGGCCTGAGCCAGGTCAACGGCATTGGCGTTGCCCCGGTCGCCCGCCAAACCGACGACCGTCTTTTCTTCCAGAAATACTTCGTCGGCACCCGGTGGTACCCCACGCGGCGCGTCACTTTCGACATCGGCGGCTACTACAAGAACAACAATTACGATTACGATAATACGGTGGACAGCACGCTCAACAGCGCTGCCAGCCCCAATCGTTACCCGGCGTATCTCGTGATGCAGAATTTCGAGACGTACGATGGGAACGCCCGCCTGACGTTGCGTCCGCTTCAGAATGTGACGCTGGTCACCCGGTACGAATATCAATGGTCCACGATTCACACGACACCGGATCCGGTCTCCGGGTTGAGCGAGGCCGGGACTGGCAAGATGACGAGTCAGATCATCGCGCAAAACATCAGTTGGTCGCCCTGGTCGCGGCTCTACCTGCAAATTGGATTCAACTACGTCCTCAGCGAGACCGAAACGCCGGCCGCCGATTACACCCAGGCCATCCTCAACGCCCAGAACAATTACTGGACGGTGAATTTCAATTCCGGCCTGGCCCTCGATGACAAGACCGATCTGAACCTCGGCTACACCTATTATCAGGCCGACAACTACTACGCCCCCAATCCCGTGTATCTGGCCTACGGCGCCGGGGCGGAGGAGCATGCGATCACCGCCACGGTGGTGCGCCGGATCACAAATAATCTGCGCGTGACCCTGCGCTACGGTTATTATCACTCCACCGACGAACCCTCCGGCGGCAACAACGACTACGACGCCCATGTGGTTTACTCCAGCCTGCAATACCGCTTCTAAGCGGGGATAACCTCCGGCCGTATTTTCAACGTCGCGTTCGGTTTTTATCAAGGCGCATCCGTACACTGCCCCGGAACGCCGCCCTCCGGCGGCAGTAGCGGGCGGTGCGACGGTCGCTGCCGCGTAAAACGCGGCGTTTCGATTCAGCGTAGCTGCCGGGTGCGCGGCTGAACCCTTTGTAATTGAGGCGCAGGAATTGGCAATTTCAGCGTAGCCGGGGCCGGCGGGAAACCCCAAGGTGAGCGCGTGAACGAAGTGGAATCAAAACGGCAAGCGGCCACCTCCGGGGGGAGGATGTTATTCGCCGGACGCCGGTGGCCGGTCAACGCGGTTGCCGTTTGTTTCCGCCGTTAAAAATGGATAGCGAACAACCAACAAATATAGCGTATGAAAAAACTCCTGTTATTGACTCTGGCCTTCAGCTCTGCGGCGCTGATTTCCGCGTCCGCCGCCGATGCCAAGGCGAACTTCGAAAAAGCCTGTGTCAAGTGTCACGGTGCGGATGGCAAAGGCCAGACCAAGATGGGCCAAAAACTCAGCATCAAGGACCTCACCGACGCGAAGGTCCAGGATGGTTTCACGGACGAGGTCGCGTTCAAAGCGATCAAGGAAGGTCTGAAGGACAAAGAAGGCAAGACGCAGATGAAGGCTGCCGAGGGATTGTCCGACGACGATATTAAGGCGCTCGTGAAACAGGTGCGCAGCTTCAAGAAGTAATCAGGTTTCGTTTGAGTGCCAAGGCGCTCAAACGTTCGGATCGGGATGGGGAATGAGCTCAACCCGGCTGGCAGGAGTCAAGGTTGCCAGCCGGGGTAGCTCCCAAACAGGAAGCCGACGCTATGGGCCTTTTTAAAATGCCACCACAGATTTTCCGGTTGGTTCTGCTGACCATCGGGATTGTCGTTTCGTACCTCATCGCGCGCGAACTGCTCACGCCGGCCTCCTTCCGGGATTTCGGCTTCTACCGTGGTGCGGCGCTGGAGGAAGCGACTTCCCGCACGCCGGTCTTCGCGGGAAAAAAGTCGTGCGATGAATGTCATTCCGATGTCCTCCAGAAACTTGACAAGGGGGAGCATAAAACGCTCTCCTGCGAAGCCTGCCACGGGGTCAGCCGCGACCATGTGGATAATCCCGACATCACCCCGATCAAACTTACGGGCAGCCATTGTATTCGCTGCCATGAAGCCAACCCGTCCCGCCCGGCGTGGTTTCACCAAATCACAGTCAAAAACCATTACACGGGGCAAAAATGCACGGAATGTCATGTGCCCCACCAACCGAACGAGGTCCCATGAAATTTGAATTCTCCCGACGACGGATGCTCGGTGCGGTGAGCGGCGCGCTGGCGGGGCTGTTGAGCGCCCCGGCGGCACGCGCGGCCAAGGCCACCGTGCAAAAGGTGTTCGCCTCCTCCGGCGCCCCCAATGGTTACGATCCCACCAAACACAAGTGGCTCATGTGTTTCGACGTGGACCGGTGCATCGGCTGCGGCCTGTGCGCGGACGCGTGCAAGACGGAGAACCACGTCCCGGAGGCGTCGCATTACTTTCGTACCTGGATCGAGCGCTACATCATCAAGAAACCCAAGCCCGGCTCGGACCGCCCGCGCGGGGAGGTGCTGGTGGATTCGCCGAATGGGGGCCGGGGCGGATTTCCCCCCACGGCCGTACCGCGCGAAGAAATCCTAAAATCGTTCTTCGTCCCCAAGCTGTGCAATCTTTGCGAGGCCTCGCCTTGCACGCAGGTGTGCCCAGTGGGCGCGACGTTCGACACCCCGGACGGCGCGGTTTTGGTGGACCCGAATTACTGCATCGGCTGCGGCTTTTGCATCCAAGCTTGCCCGTACGGCTGCCGCTTTTTGAATCCGGAAACCAAGACGGCGGAGAAATGCACGCTGTGCTACCACCGCATCACCCGCGGGTTGAAGCCGGCCTGCGTGGAAATCTGCCCGACGGAGGCGCGCATCTTTGGCGACCTGAAAAACCCCGTGGAAAACGACCCGATCCAAACTTTCATCGCGAAGAACAAGGTATTCTCCTTGAAGCCGCATCTCGGCACGGAGCCGCGCGTGATGTACGCAAATCTGGACAAGGAGGTCCGTTAACATGTCCCTCGAAATTACCAACGCCATCGTCGAGGCCATCCCGCGCTTTGAAGGTTACGTTTACCCGAACGAATCCGGCACGCATCCGCTGTGGGGCTTTCTCATCGTCCTCTATCCCTACATTACCGGGTTGGTGGCCGGCGCTTTCATCATGGCGTCCCTGGTCCGCGTCTTCCGGGTCAAGCCGCTGGAGCCGGTTTACCGGCTGTCGCTGCTGACGGCGCTGGCGTTTCTGCTGTGCGCCACGCTGCCTTTGTTGTTCCACCTCGGCCATCCGGAGCGCTCGTTTCAAATCATGATCACGCCGCATCTGACGTCGCCGATGGCTATTTTCGGCTTCGTGTATGCGTGGTATCTGATGGCCGTTCTCTTTCTGGAATTGTGGTTTGATTACCGGGAGGACTTTGTGGAGTGGTCCAAAACGGAGCCGGGTTTTCGCGGGATTATTTACCGCGCGTTCACCCTAGGGGTGACCGATGTGTCGGACAAGGCACTCGCGCTGGACCACAAACTCAGTTGGATCGTCTCCATCGTTGGCATTCCGTCCGCGTTTCTGCTGCACGGTTACGTGGGCTTCATCTTCGGCTCCATCAAGGCCAATCCGTGGTGGGGCAACGTGCTCATGCCGATCATTTTCATCTTGTCGGCGATGGTTTCGGGCATTGCGCTCTGCGTCTTCAACTACATGGTGCTGACCTGGGTGCGCCGGCGTTCGCTGGACATGAGATGTCTGGACGTGATGGGCATGTTTCTGTTCTACGCCCTGGTGATTGATGCCACGGTGGAGGTGCTGGACTGGGTGCATCGCGCCTATTCCGCGCAGGAGGGATTTCACGTGATGGAGTACATGGCGAAGGAACGGTTGTTCTACACCTTGAGCATCGGCCAGGTGCTGGTGGGCACCTTGATCCCGCTGCTGTTGCTCGGCGTGCTCCAGGTGCTCCGCAAACACATTCCCGATATGGCGCGCAAACGGATGTATTTCACCAGTGCGGTATTCATCCTGGTTGGCGTGTTTGCGATGCGCTGGAACGTGGTGATGGGCGGGCAGTTTTTCTCCAAGAGCTTGCGCGGCGTGATGAGTTACAAGCTGGAGTTCGCGGGGGCCGAAGGCTGGCTTGTGGGGCTGATCCTGTTGAGCCTGCCATTCATCATCCTCACAGTGTTGATCAAGCTTTTCCTCGCGGAGCGTTTACCCACCACCGGACATGTGCCGCATCGAAGAGAAGAAATTTGAACCCTCCTCCGCAGCGTGCGGAGCGCGGCGAGTTGGGGCTTTAGCCGGTGGGCGGGAAGTGGGTTGATTGATCATGAGCCTTAACAGAAAAACTTTCACGGCGTTGGCCGCCCTCAGTGCCTCGTTCCTGGTCCTGGCGGTGGCGTTCGTCGTGAATCCGTGGGGTCGCCCGCAAGCGCGCGAAGCCATCCCGCTGGTGGACACCAATTTTCTCAGCACGGCCACGGCACGCCAGTCGTACGCCGAACTGATCCGCCTCAATGCCGATCTTTCCGACTTTGATTGTTACGCCTGCCACGAGAAAGGCAAACCGCCGACGATTCGATTTGATACCAACCAGGTGATCATCATCCCGAAGGAGCATGCCAACCTCGTCATGGGCCATGGCAGCCACAACCGCAATAACAACTGCTTCAACTGTCACGATGAAAACAATCTGGAACAATTCCAGACGCGCGACGGTCGGGAACTGAAGTTGACCGACAGCACGCACCTTTGCGGCAGTTGCCACGGCCCGACATATCGCGATTGGGAAGGTGGCGCGCATGGCCGCACCGGCGGTTTCTGGAGCAAAGCCAGCGGCGAAACCACCCGCCGGAATTGCGTCGAATGCCACAATCCGCACGCCCCAAAATTCCCCGGCCGCCAACCCGCCCCCGGGCCGCATCTGCTTCACCCGGTCGCCCAGGCCACCGCTGAAGCTCACCCTTCGCACTGATATGCCCACCGCCACCCCCGACACCCACGGCATGAACCGCCGCAGCTTTTTGCGCACGTCCGCCGTGCTCACCTCGGGTCTGGCGGCACTGGCCGCCAGCCTCGCGCCGCTGCGGGACCTCGATGATTTCCCCTCCGTCGAAAAATTCCTGCAAAAGTATTACAAGGAGATGACCCCGGAGGAGATGGCCAAAGTGCTCAAGCGCATCGAAAACGACGTGGAGAAGCAATACGGTCTGCGTCCGCACGTGCGCGACCTCAAGCCAATGGACGGCGTTGAGTTTGTGTACTGCCTGAACCTCACCCGCTGCATCGGCTGCCGCAAATGCGTCCATGCCTGCGTGGCCGAGAACAACCAGTCGCGCAACCCGGAGATTCAATACATCCGCGTGCTCAAGCTGCCGCACGGCTCGCTGGACCTGGAGAAGGCTGAGCACAATTACAATCCCGAGCAGGTGCCCGAGAAAGGTTTCTTCTACATGCCGGTGCAATGCCAGCAATGCAAGAACCCGCCGTGCGTGAAGGTTTGTCCCGTGCATGCGACGTGGCAGGAGACGGACGGCATCACGGTGATTGATTACGACTGGTGCATCGGCTGCCGCTACTGCGAAGCCGCGTGTCCGTATTGGGCGCGCCGGTTCAATTTCGCCAAGCCGGAAATTCCCAAGGAAAAAATAAATCCGAACATGGCCTACCTCGGCAACCGCCCGCGCAAGCAGGGCGTGATGGAGAAATGCCATTTCTGCATCCAGCGCACGCGCGCCGGAAAGTATCCCGCTTGCCTGGAAGTGTGTCCGGTTGGCGCGCGCAAGTTCGGCAACATTCTCGATCCGAACAGCGAAGTCTCCTACATCCTCCGCACCAAACGGGTGTTCATCCAGTTGAAGGAGGAAATGGGGACGTCGCCGCGGTTCTTCTACTACTTTGACGTATGACCAAAGCGATCCGGAACTACTTCGTTTTTCTGTGGCGCTGCGGGCGCATCGCGTTTGTCGGCGACTGGCGCTACTACACCTGGATGGGCCTGCTCACGGTGATCTGCCTGCTCGGGCTGAATGCCTACGCCAAGCAGTTCGTGCATGGCCTCGCGGTGACGGGCATGAGCGACGAGGTTTCGTGGGGTGTCTATATCGCGAACTTCACCTTCCTCGTCGGCGTGGCGGCGGCGGCGGTGATGATGGTAATCCCCGTTTACATCTACAACAACGAGGAGATGCACGACTTGGTGATCTTTGGCGAACTGCTCGCCGTTGCGGCCATCATCATGTGCCTCGCGTTCGTGACGGTGGACTTGGGTCGGCCGGATCGGTTCTGGCATCTGATTCCCGGCATTGGGGAGTTTAATTTTCCCGCCTCGATGCTGAGTTGGGACGTGCTTGTGCTCAACGGTTATCTGGTTTTGAACGTCCACATCTGCGGCTATCTGCTTTACTGCCGCTACCAGGGCAAGAAACCCGCCAAATGGTTTTACATTCCGTTCGTGTTCATCGCGATCGTCTGGGCGATCTCGATTCACACGGTCACGGCGTTTCTCTATGTCGGTTTGGGGGGGCGGCCGTTTTGGAATTCGGCCATTGTCGGCCCCCGCTTCCTGGCCTCCGCGTTCACCGCCGGCCCGGCACTGATCATCCTCGCGTTACAGGTGGTGCGCCGCGTCACCGCCACCGCTTCGGCCGCGGAGGCTGCTCGAGTGCATGGCAATGCGCCCACCCCGCCCGGCCGCACCGCCACCCTTGAAGATCTCGATCTGCTCGCCCGGCACTTGCCGGAACTGGCTTCCGTCCCGCCCCAGGTTCGCCAGGAGACGCTGGCCGGCGCGATGGTCGTGGAACTGGCCGCCGGCCATGTCCTGTTGCGCCAGGGCGAGAAAGACAACGCCGCCTTTTTTGTCCTGCAAGGCCGCGTGGTGGTCAAGCGGGAGGAAGGCGGCCGTTTCCGGATCATCCGCAGTGGCGGCCCGGGCGAACAGTTCGGTGAAATCTCCGCCCTCGCCGGCACCGAGCGCCTGGCCACCGCCATCGCCGAAGAACCGAGCCGCGTGCTGCGCCTGCCGGCCGACTCGCTGCGCAAGCTCATGAAAAACCCCGCGATGAACAAGCTCATCCGGTCGCGCATGACCGAGCGGCTCATGATCACGGACCGCGCCCTGCTCATGTTGCGCAGCATTGTGCAGGTTTCGATGCTCATCAACGTCTTCCTGCTGGTGAATGAAGTGTTCAAGGAATTTTACTCCGGCAATCTCCACGTCGCCTCGGCCAAATACCTTTTCGTGGGCCTGCATGGCCATCATGCGCTCGTGCCGTGGATCTGGACGGCCATCGCTTTCAACCTCACCGCCATGGTGCTGCTGGTGCTGCCCGTGAGCCGCAGCCTCAAGTGGCTGAACGTGACCTGCGTGCTCGCCATCGTCGGCATCTGGATCGAGAAGGGCATGGGCCTGGTGATTCCCGGTTTCATCCCCACACCACTGGGCGCCATCGTGGAATACAGCCCGTCCTTGAATGAAACGCTCGTTTGCTTCGGCATCTGGGCGTTCGGGCTGCTGTGCTACACGGTCTTTCTCCGCATGGCCGTGCCGATCCTTCAAGGTCGGTTGACCAAGGCGAACGAGCATCACTCCGTCGAGGAAATCGCCGGCGACGCGCCGGCCACCAGCCACCCTTGAACGCCCCCCGTATGGCCACGCAACTCACCGCCGACGATGCCCGCCAGTCGCTGACTTCCCACGTGGCCGCCAAGGGCACGGAGCTCCACGCGAAATACGGCCCGCGCATCGGCTGGAAAGAATTGCAGCAGGTTCTCAAGGACGAGGACTGCGTGCGTTATCCCTGCGAAATCGTTTTTGACGCGGAGCCGTTGGGGCCGGGCGAGTTCGCGCACCCGGTCGCGAAGGGGGAACAGCCCAAAGACGGCTTCACGATGTTCATGCACCCGTTTTACATGACGCATCTGGAGCGCGTGTCTCACCTGGTCCTCTACCAGTTGGTGCTCGTCAACTACGGCGAGTTTGCTTCGCCCGATGATGCTGAAACCTTTGGCGCCAGTGCGCTCGGAATTTCCAAGGAGGAGTATTACGCGACGCTGTGCGAAATGGCGGACGAAATTGGCGGGTGCGGGTCGGCTTGCTGATCCGCCGGGCGGCCACCTGCCGCTCGCCGCTTCCGTAACGACAATAAATGGCTGGCCTTTGCCAAGATTGGGAAGGCAGGCTGCGGGGGGACGGAGAAACATTGGAACGTAGTAAAGGGCGCTGCGCCGCACAGGAAAATATCGCGGTTGCCGCGCAGGTTTGATTCGTGTTAATTAACTTGGAAAACGTATGAAAAAACTATTGACCCTGAGCCTTGCCATTATCGCCGCCGCCGCTTTGTCCGCCGCGGCAGCCGATGCCAAGGGGAACTACGACAAAAGCTGCGCCAAGTGCCACGGCAAAGAAGGCAAGGGCGACACCAAGATGGGGCAGAAACTCGGCATCAAGGATTACACCGATGCGAAGGTTCAGGCCGGAATGAAGGATGATGCCGCCACCAAAGCCATCAAGGAAGGACTCAAGGACAAGGAGGGCAAAGTGCTGATGAAGCCGGCGGAAGACCTGTCCGCCGATGACATCAAGGCGCTGGTCGCCTACATGCGCGCGTTCAAGAAATAGTTTGAATTGTTCGGCCGGCCGGGCGCTCAAATGTCGTAACGGGTTAGGTTTCGAGTTCATCCCGGCTGGCCGGGGAACACGGACCAGACAGGTCAACGATCAAACAATTAAATTCAAGCAACCTTATGATAAAACTCATCACCATCACTGCCGTTGCGTCCGTCCTGGCCACCGGGACGCTGCTGGCGGCGGACGCCAAAGTGATCTACGACAAGGAATGCACCAAGTGCCATGGGGCCGATGGCAAGGGGGACACGAAAATGGGAAAGAAGCTTGGGGCCAAGGATTACACCGATCCCAAGGTTCAGGCTGCCGTCACCGACGCCGCGGCGTTCAAGGCCATCAAGGACGGTTTGAAAGACAAGGAGGGCAAGACCTTGATGAAACCGACCGAAGGCGTTTCCGACGCTGAGATCAAGGCGGTGGTCGCCTACATGCGGACTTTCAAGAAGTGAGGCAGACCGCCGACGGTTTCGGCGGGAACAATTCGTGAACGATGGGAGGGGCTGGACGCTCCAGTAATGAGAGTCCGGCCCTTTTAAGAATAGCGGGAAACTAGGGGCCGGCCATCCACCCGCCATCCGATTGCAATCGAGACAACTTTCATGAGCACCGAGAATCCAACGCCAAATTCACCGCGGCCATCACTGCTGCGAAACTGGCTGAGTCTGACCGGACTGGTCATCGTCACCGGCAGCCTGTTCTCGTTCCTGCTGTTGTTCTTCCTGGATACGATGGCGCATTTCTCGAATCCCTACATCGGCCTGCTCACTTACGTTATCGCGCCGGGATTCTTATTTTTCGGGTTGTTCCTGGCGGTCGTCGGCGCGCTGCGGGCGCGCAAGAAGCTGGGTGTTTCCGCGGAGTTGCTGCCAAAACTGGTTGTGGACCTCTCGCGGCCGCGCGACCGGAAGATCATGGGTTTCTTCATCGCGGGCAGTTTACTGTTCCTCCTGCTCTCGGCCATCGGCAGCTACCAAACGTATCATTTCACGGAATCCACCCAGTTTTGCGGCCAGACCTGTCACACGGTGATGCAGCCCGAACTGGTCACCTATCAGCATGGGTCGCACGCGCGCGTGGCGTGTGTGCAATGTCACATCGGGCCGGGCGCGGAATGGTTCGTCAAGGCCAAGGTTTCTGGCACATATCAGCTTTACGCCGTGGCGTTCAACAAATATCCGCGCCCTGTGCCGACGCCGATCAAGAACCTGCGGCCGTCGCAAGACACTTGCGAGCAATGTCACTGGCCCAAGAATTTCGTCGGCAATCTCGACAAGACTTACAACTATTTCCTGGGGGATGAAACCAACACGCCGTTCTCCGTCCGCCTGACGATGAAAGTCGGGGGCGGCGACCCCACGCATGGACCGGTCGGCGGCATTCACTGGCACATGAACGTCGGCAACAAGGTGCAATACGTCGCCACCGACGCCGCGCGCCAGAGCATTCCGTGGGTGCGGGTGGTGGACGACCAGGGGGTTGTCACGGAATACCGAACGAAATCCTTCACCAACGCCATCGTCGAAAAAGAGGTGCGCACGGTGGATTGCATGGACTGCCACAACCGCCCCGCGCACGTCTATCAATCGCCGAACGACGCCGTGAACCTCGCGATGTCGCTGGGCAACATTGACCGCAACCTGAAGTGGATCAAGACCAACGCCATCTACACCCTCACCCGGAAATACACGAACGAAACCCAGGCGCTTCAGAGCATCGCCACGCATCTCGCCGGCCAGTATCCCAACGAGCCGAAAATCAAACCTGTGATTGCCGCGGTTCAACAAATTTACACCAACAACTTCTTCCCGGAGATGAACGCTTCGTGGGACAAGTATCCCAACAACATTGGGCACAAGGACTGGGCCGGCTGTTTCCGCTGTCACGACGGCAAGCATCTGACCGCCGACGGCCAGCGCAGCATCAAGGCCAGCGACTGCAATACGTGCCACACGATCCTCGCGCAGGGCAGCGGCGATGAACTCAACCTGTTGAGTCCGGCGGGCCAGAAATTCAAACATCCGGGAGATGAAGTAGATGGCGCGTGTAACGATTGTCACACGGGCGGGCTGTAACTGAAAACGGGCGCTGGCCGGCAGCGTGGGAACAATATGGGCAGGACTTTTTTTGAAGCCACGCGCCTCTGGCGCGCAGGAGGAAGTTTGTCGCACCCCCGCCCTCACTCCGGCCCGCTCCCCCAGGAGCGGGAGAATCGCTCGACGGGCACAGGTGAATTCAGATGCGCCCAGTTTGTCGCAGGTCCTGAAGCGAATTCAAAGAAGACGCCGATGGTACGAAGAGTCAACGAGTTTCAAGGGCGTGCCGCTGGCTTCTCCCTCTCCCCGGGGGAGAGGGTCGGGGTGAGGGCGAGCGTTCAACTAATTCTCTGTTCTCTTTGTCTCCTGCTCTCGTCGCCCGCTTTCGCCGCCGAAAAATTCACGAACGCCGACTGCCTCGATTGCCATCTCGATCCGGCCACGACGCGCAAAGTCGGCGACAAGGTTGTTTCCCTCCTTTTTCCGACGAACACCTTCGCCAAGTCCGTTCACGCGAAGCTCGATTGCATTGATTGTCACGCAGGCATCAAGGACCTCGTTCACGAAAGCAAACTGCCGCCGCCCAGTTGCGCGGGCTGTCACGAAACGGAAGCGAAAGAGTACGCGACGAGCATTCACGGGTTGAGCCACGCGCTTGGCGCCTCGGGGGCGGCGAATTGCTGGGATTGTCACGGGTCGCACGCGATGGCGCCGGTCAAACAGGCCGATTCGCCGGTCTTCAAACTGAATCTCCCGCAGACCTGCGCCAAGTGCCACAGCAACGCCGGCCTTGCCAAGGAGTATCAGATGAAGAATTCCGAGGCCGCCGCGCAATACCTGGACAGCATCCACGGGCGCGCGCTGCTCAAGATGGGCCTCATCGTCGCACCGTCGTGCAACGACTGTCACGGCGTCCACGACATCAAACGCCGCGTGGACCGGGATTCACCGATCAACCACGTCAACGTCGCCAAAACTTGCGGCAAGTGCCACGTTGGCATTGAGGAAACCTACAGCCAGAGCGTCCACGGACAATTGCTCGCCCAAGGCGACAAGCGCGGGCCCGTTTGCACGGATTGCCACACCTCGCACGAAGTCGAGACCCCGATGAACGGCCACTTCAAGATGGCCAGCGACGCCCGGTGCGGCAAATGCCACGAAGACCGCCTCGAACATTATCGCGACACGTATCACGGCAAGGCGATGGCCCTCGGCAAAACCACCGTCGCCGCCGACGTGGCCGCGTGCTACGACTGCCACGGCCATCACGACGTGTTGCCGCCGTCCAATCCCGCGTCCCGTCTTTCCCAAACCAACATCCTTGCGACATGTCAGCGATGTCACCCCACCGCGACCATGGGCTTCACGGAATACCGACCGCACGCCAATCCGCTCGACGGGAAAAACTACCCCCTGCTGCACCTCGTGTTTCTGGCGATGACGGGTTTGCTCATCGGCGTGTTTTCCTTCTTCGGCCTGCACACCTTCATCTGGTTGTTCCGCGCGGTGTGGTTGTATCTGCACGACACGAAAACCTTCCGCGAAGCGAAGGTCAAGACGGAGGAAGACGACGAATGGTTCACGCGCTTCGTGCCGTTCGAGCGCTTCCTGCATTTCCTCGTCGTCACCAGCTTCCTGTTGCTCGTCATCACCGGCATGCCGCTGAAATTTTATTACACTGACTGGGCGAAGGTGCTGTTCCGCTTCATCGGCGGCGCGGCCACCGCCCGCGCGCTGCATCACTTCGGGGCGATCGTCACCTTCCTCTACTTCGGCCTGCACGTCGCGTCCCTCATCGGCAAGTCTTGGAAGGGACGCAAATCCCTGCGCGATCCGGCCGACGGCCAGTGGCACTTCAAGCGGTTCTTCAACGTCCTGTTCGGCCCCGACTCGATGCTGCCCACGTGGAAGGACTGGACGGATTTCGTGGCGCACAACAAATGGTTCTTCGGCAAGGGCGAGAAGCCGCAGTTCGACCGCTGGACCTATTGGGAAAAGTTCGATTACTTCGCTGTGTTCTGGGGCGTCGCCATCATCGGCTCGTCGGGCCTGATCCTGTGGTATCCGGCGTTCTTCACTCGGTTCATGCCCGGCTGGGTGATCAACATCGCCCACATCATCCACTCGGACGAAGCTCTGCTCGCGGCGGGCTTCATCTTCTCGATTCACTTTTTCAACACCCATTTCCGCATCGAAAAATTCCCGATGGACACCGTCATCTTCTCCGGGCGCGTCTCGAAAACCGAAATGCTGCACGACCGCAAACGCTGGTATGACCGCCTCGTCGCGTCCGGCAAACTGGATCAACACCGCGTCAAAGACGAGTGGCTGCAATGGAAGAACATCGCGCGCTCCTTTGGCTATTTGTTCTTCGGCCTGGGCATTGTCCTCCTGCTGCTGATCATCTACGCCATGGTTTCGCGCCTGGCGCATTGAGATGGGAAAAAAACCACGCGCTTGGGGCCGGCAATGGCTGATGGATGGAAGCTGTTTATTTTAGCGGCAGGAGAGGCCCCCGATTTTCCAATTCGGGTGGGTTGTAAACTTTCGCTTGAGACGCAAGGTGAGGCAGGGAGGCCAGAGTTACAAAGCAACCAGAGCCGACCTGCCGCCGATTGCCGGCATAACGCGCCGGTTTGTTTTGCGCTTTGGCGTGGGCCAGCCTCGGCCGGAGCAAACTC
>CAYHFK010000032.1:0-21830 GCA_964355895.1 uncultured Bifidobacterium sp.
ATGGAGGGCGCGGGCAAATTGGTCGAGGATGAGGAATTGCGGGAGGCGATGAGCGAGAAAGGTCTAGGCACACCGGCGACCCGCGCGCAAATTATCGAGGGTTTAATCTGGGAAAAATATGTCCATCGGAATGGTCGGGAGTTGCAGCCGACGGCGAAGGCCTTTTCGATCATTACGCTCCTGCGTGGGTTGGACATTCCCGAACTGTGCTCGCCGGAGCTGACGGGGAACTGGGAATTCAAGCTGCGCCAAATGTCCCGCGGCCAGTTGCGGCGCGACGATTTCATGAAGGAAATCGCGGATGCGACCCGGGCGATTGTCGCCAAGGCCGCGCGCCATGAGAGCGATACCGTGCCCGGTGATTTCGGCACGTTGAATGTTCCGTGTCCCAAGTGCGGCGGTGAGATTCACGAGAACTATAAAAAGTTTCAGTGCCAGAAGTGCGACTACGCGCTCTGGAAAATCGTGGCGAGCCGGCAATTTGAAATTTTTGAGATCGAGGAACTCCTTACCAAGGGCGCGGTCGGGCCGTTGCAAGGGTTCCGCAGCAAGCAGGGATTTCCGTTCGCCGCCGTCATCAAAATGGGGGCGGAGTTCAAGCCGGAGTTTGATTTCGGCAACGATCAGAATGCCGAAGGCGCCACGGTGGAAGTGGATTTCACGGGCAAGGAGCCGCTTGGCAAATGTCCCAAGTGCGATGGACGCGTGTTTGAGAACGGGATGAATTACGTTTGCGAGAAAGCGACCGGCGTGGCCAAGACGTGTGACTTCCGCACCGGCGCGGTCATCCTGCAGCAGCCGATTGACAAGGCGCAGATGCTCAAGCTGCTCGCGACCGGCAAAACTGATCTGCTGACGAAGTTCATCTCCAAGAAGAACAATCGCCCGTTCAAGGCGTACCTGGCGGTCGGCAAGGAGGGCAAGATTGGTTTTGAATTTGCGCCCCGCGAAGCCAAGGGGGGCAAGGCGGGGGCGGCGCCGGCGCCGCGCGAGCCGCAGCCGAAGATGGATTTCACGGGGCAGACGCCGTTGGGCAAATGTCCGAAATGCAGCGGGAAAGTTTTTGAAGGGCCGCAAAGTTTTGTCTGCGAGAAGTCGCAACTGGACGCCAAGCCGTGCAAGTTCAACGTCGGGAAAACGATCCTGGAGCAGCCGATCGAGCGCGAGCAGGTGCAGAAGCTTTTGGCCGGCGAGAAGACCGATCTCTTGAACAAGTTTATCTCCGCCAAGACCGGCAAGCCGTTCGCCGCCTATCTGGTGATGGACCAGAAGGGCAAAGTCACCTTTGATTTCCCGCCGCGAGACGGGGAATAGCCGCCGGAAGATTTTGAGCCGCCACTCGGTGCCGATGAACGCTGATGTAAATCATTTGGCGGGGCGGAGCGAGGCATAGTAATTTCTCTATTTGTGAACCCCACGACGACACCGGAAAAGCCTGTGGTCTCCGACCCGTGGATGGCGAAGTTCTTCGTCCATCTGGCGACGGATCGGGGAGCGTCGGTTTACACGCAACGAAACTACCGGCAGGCCTTGACGGAGTTTCAGGACTGGCACGGGGCGGAGCGCCACCAGTCGCCGCCGCGGTGGGAAAAGTTGGAGCGGGATGACTTTCGGAGCTATCTCCGCTTCTTGGGACGGCAGAAGCTGGGACGCGCAGCCATTGCGCTGCGCTTCTCGGCGTTGCGGACTTTCTACAAGTATTTGATCCGCCACGGCGCGGCGGCGACCTCGCCGATGAAGAATCTTTCGCTGCCGAAACCCGGTAAACGACTGCCGAAATTTTTGACGGTGCAGCAAATGAAGGATTTGCTGGAGGCGCCGTTGAAGTTGCTGGACGGGCCGAAGCGGAAATCCGCCGGCCGGCCAATTTCGGTCGCGGCGTGCCACCGGGACGTGGCGATTCTGGAGACGATTTATTCCTGCGGCCTGCGAGTGAGCGAATTGTGCGGGTTGCTCGTGGCGGACCTGGATCCGTCGGAGCAACTCGTTTCCGTGCGCGGAAAGGGTAAAAAAGAGAGACGCGTACCCATCAGTAGAACCGCGTTGGCAGCGATTGAGCGTTATTGGGGGATGCTGGCGAAGCGACCGGAGGGGCAAGCGCCGGTTTTTTTGTCGCAGACGAAGAAGGTGTCGCCGCTGAGTCACGTCATGTTGCAGCGGCGATTAAAGACTTATCTGGTGCTGGCGGGACTCGATCCAGCGCTCACGCCGCATAAGTTGCGGCACAGTTATGCGACGCACCTG
Organism: uncultured Bifidobacterium sp.; assembly: GCA_964355895.1. Taxonomy (GTDB): domain Bacteria; phylum Verrucomicrobiota; class Verrucomicrobiia; order Limisphaerales; family JADLHS01; genus JADLHS01. The sequence continues at coordinate 2,245 of CAYHFK010000032.1, forward strand.
CTGGACGCGGGCGCCGACTTGCGGAGCGTGCAGGAATTGCTGGGGCACGCGCACCTGGTCACGACCCAGACCTATACGCATGTCACGACGGATCGGCTGAAGAAGGCGTATGAGCAGGCACATCCGCGGGCGTGAGTTGGCATCGGGTTGCATGTCACCCGCGACTGGAGTTCGCCAACAAAGTGCTTCCGGTTGCATCCAAGGTTTCTGACAGGTTGCGGACGGAGTCCGCGCCATGTTGTTGGAAACAACTTCGCCACCACAATGCGTTTTGGCCGCCGGTTGAGCATTTGACCCAACCAGAGCGAAATTCACGTTTGCGCTGACCTGCCATTTCTCATAGCTTTCCATGGTTTGAGCATGAAAGTTTTTATTGACGGCAAATACTTCGACGAGCGGAACGCAAAGATCTCGGTGTTCGATCACGGGTTGCTGTATGGCGACGGCGTGTTCGAGGGCATCCGCGCCTACAATGGCCGCGTGTTCAAACTCAAGGAACACATTGACCGGCTCTTCTACTCGGCGAAGGCGATCCTGTTGAATCTCCCGATGTCGCACGCCGAGTTGATGCGTGCCACGGTCGAGACGTGTCGCCGAAACAAACTCCGCGACGGCTACATCCGCCTCGTCGTGACGCGCGGCGTGGGCACGCTCGGCTTGAATCCCAACCGCTGCAAAAGCCCCTCGGTCATCATCATCGCGGGCAAGATTCAACTGTATCCCAAGGAAATGTATCAGTGCGGCATGGCGATCGTCACGGTGCCGACGACGCGGAATTTGCACAGCGCGTTGAATCCGGCGATCAAGTCGCTGAACTATCTCAACAACATCCTCGCCAAGATTGAGGCGAACAACGCGGGTTGCGAAGAAGCGATCATGCTTAACGCCGAGGGGTTCGTGGCGGAATGTACGGGGGACAACCTGTTCATTGTGAAAGCGGGCAAGTTGTTCACGCCGCCGCTGTCGGCGGGCGCGCTTTATGGCATCACGCGCGGGACGGTGATGGACATCGCGCGGGAGGAGGGCCATGAAGTTTCCGAGCCGAATCTGACCCGCTACGATTTGTTCAATGCGGACGAATGTTTTCTGACGGGCACCGGCGCGGAAATTATTCCGGTGACGAAGATTGACGGACGCGTGATCGGCGACGGAAAGCCCGGGCCGGTGACGCGGAAATTGGAGAACCAGTATCACGCCTTGACGAAAGTGTCCGGCGAGCCGATATACGCTTAGACTTATGTTGTGTTGTGTTTGCAAAGAGAAGACCGCCACGGTGCATTTGACCCAGATTGCCGGGGAAAAGATGCAGAAGGTGGATTTGTGCGAAGAGTGTGCGAAGACCAAGGGCGTGAACGACCAGACGGGTTTCTCGCTCGCGGATTTGTTGCTCGGCCTCGGCGCGTCGCAGGAACTGGAGCAGGCCGCTGGTGGCGCGGAGGTCAAGTGTCCGCAATGTGGATTCTCGCAGGCGGATTTCAAGAAATCCGGACGGCTCGGCTGCGCGGCCTGTTACCAAACTTTTGCCGAAGGTCTCGAAGGGCTGCTCAAGTCCATGCACAAAGGCACGCGGCACAGCGGGAAAGTCCCCGAGAGCCTGCGGCAGAAACGCGACTATTCCGAGCAGTTATCCCAGTTGCAGAAGAAACTCGCCAAAGCCATTGACACGGAAAACTTCGAAGCGGCGGCGCAATTGCGCGATGAAATCAAACTGGTGAACACGCGCCTCGCGGCAACGCTGGTGGCCTGAGCATTATGGACCTCAATAACTTTCTTGTCTCGACGGCCGAAAGCGCCCTGCGCAAAGGGCCGCATGATCGCATCGTGATGTCGAGTCGCGTCCGGCTGGCGCGCAATCTGAAGGACGGCGCCTTTCCCGGCTGGGCCAAAAAACCGGAGCGCGTGCGCATTCTGGAATTGATCCGTCCGGCGGTCGAAAGTTTGCCGGAGCTGAAGGGAGCGTTCTCGGAGACGATGGATAGTCTGGGGGCCCTCGACAAACAAATTCTCGTGGAGCGTCACCTGATCAGCCGCGAACACGCGGCCAAAAGCGCGGGCAGCGGGGTGATCTTCACCCGCGACGAAATGCTGTGCGTGATGATCAATGAAGAAGATCATCTGCGGATGCAGGCGCTGCGACCGGGTTTGCAATTGCGCCAGGCGTGGAGCGCGATTGACCGGTTGGATTCGGAACTCGAACGAAAGCTGAATTATGCGTTTGGCAACGATCTGGGTTATTTGACCGCGTGCCCGACGAACCTCGGCACCGGCATTCGCGTGAGTGCGATGTTGCATCTGCCGGGACTGGTTCTGGCCGAGCAGATCAACCCGATCATTCAATCGGTGAACAAACTCGGACTCGCCGTGCGCGGGCTTTACGGTGAGGGCACGGAGGCGTTGGGCAATGTCTTTCAAGTGTCCAATCAAATGACGCTCGGGGAATCCGAAAGCAGCATTGTGGAGCGCTTGGAAAAAGTGCTCTCGCAAATCATCGAGCACGAGGAAAACGCCCGGCAGACGTTGTTGGAGAAAAAGCCCAAGACAATCTACAACCACATCGGACGTGCCTACGGCATTTTGGCCAATGCCCACAGCATTTCCTCCAAAGAAACCATGAACCTGCTTTCCCTGATGCGGTTGGGCGTGGAAGTGGGGTTGTTTCCGAGCGTGCAAGGGCCGCTGGTGGACGAGTTGTTCATTCTCACGCAACCGGCACACTTGCAGAAGCAACATTCCGAGAAGTTATCGGCGGAGGAACGTGATTTGCTCCGAGCCGACATGTTGCGCGAACGGCTCAAGCCGGTCAGCCGGCCAGTGGCCCGGCCGGGCGGTTCCGCCGCGCCCGGAGTGGACAAAGCCGGACAAGCATAGCAATTTGCACGAAGTATGAGCGAAGAAGCCATGAACAATTTCACGCCGCGGGCCCAGCAGGTGCTCGCGCTCGCGCGCAAGGAAGCCGACCGCTTCAACCACAACTTCGTCGGCACCGAACACCTGTTGCTGGGCCTCATCAAGCTCGGCCAGGGCGTCGCCGTCAATGTTCTCCAGAAGATGAACCTTGATCTCGAAACCGTCCGCATGGAAGTCGAGAAACAGGTTGGCACGGGGCCCGATCAGAAAATGATCGGCAACATTCCATACACCCCGCGCGTCAAAAAGGTCCTCGCGCTCGCGTCGAAGGAGGCCAAGGCGCTCAACCACACTTATGTCGGTACTGAACACATCCTGCTCGGTTTGCTACGCGAAGGTGACGGCGTTGCGGCGCGCGTATTGAAGAACCTGGAGGTGGACATCGAACAGACGCGGCAGGAGATTTTGAAGGAGTTGGATCCCAACTTCGCCGCGCAGGAAGAGCAGGCGGCGGGGGAAAATCCCGAGAAGCCCGGCCCGAGCGAAAAGAAGGGCGAAGTCAAAACCCCCGCCCTCAAGGCGTTTGGTCGCGACCTGACGGAACTTGCCCGCAAAGGCGACATGGACCCCGTCATCGGCCGTAAGAATGAAATCGAGCGCGTCATTCAAATTCTCTGCCGGCGGACGAAGAACAATCCCGTGCTGCTGGGCGAAGCGGGCGTGGGCAAGACCGCCATCGTCGAAGGCCTCGCGCAAGAGATCGCCAAGGGTAACGTGCCCGAATTGCTCCGCGAAAAGCGCGTTATCACCCTTGACCTCGCGCTCATGGTGGCGGGCACGAAATATCGTGGCCAGTTTGAGGAACGTATCAAGGCGGTCATGGACGAGATCCGCCGGGCGAAGAACATTATTCTCTTCATTGACGAGTTGCACACCATCGTGGGCGCCGGTTCGGCGGAAGGGACGATGGACGCCTCGAACATCATCAAGCCCGCGCTTAGCCGCGGTGAGATGCAATGCGTCGGCGCGACGACGCTCAACGAGTATCGCAAATATATCGAGAAGGACGCGGCCTTGGAGCGCCGTTTCCAGTCCGTCCGCGTCGAAGCGCCCTCCATTGAGGATGCCATCGAGATTTTAAAAGGGCTGCGTCCGAAATACGAAGAGCATCACAAGGCGGAGTTCACCGATGCAGCGGTTTCCGCGGCCGTCAAACTATCCGATCGCTACATCACGGATCGTTTTCTCCCCGACAAGGCGATTGACGTGCTGGACGAAGCCGGTTCGCGGGCCCGGATCAGCACGATGACGCGGCCGCCCGAAGTTAAGACCATTGAAACCGAGATCGAAGAACTCAAGGTCAAGAAGGAGCGGGCCATCAAGAACCAGGATTTTGAGGGTGCGGCGCACATGCGCGACCAGGAAAAGCAGACCAAGGAAAAACTGGAAGCGATCATGCGTGACTGGCGCACGAGCCGGGAGGAACACCGCGTCGTCGTGGGCGAGGATGAGATTCTGCACATTGTTGCCAAGTGGACGGGGATTCCGCTGCAGCGCATGGGGCAGGATGAGATGCAGCGTCTGCTGGCGGTCGAAGGCGAAATGGCCAAGGTTGTAATCGGTCAACGCGAAGGCGTTTCCGCGATTTGCAAGGCCCTGCGTCGTTCACGCGCCGACTTGAAAGATCCGCGTCGGCCCATCGGAAGTTTCCTGTTGCTCGGCCCAACCGGTGTGGGCAAGACCCTGCTGGCCAGAACCATGGCCGAGCAGATGTTTGGGGACTCCAAATCGCTCATCCAACTCGATATGAGCGAGTACATGGAAAAGTTTAATGTTTCGCGCCTCGTGGGGTCGCCGCCCGGTTATGTGGGTTACGAGGAGGGCGGACAACTGACCGAGCAGGTCCGGCGCAAGCCCTATTCCGTGGTGTTGTTTGACGAGATCGAAAAGGCGCATCCCGACGTGTGGAACATGCTCCTGCAGATCCTCGAGGAGGGCAAACTTACGGACAACATGGGGCGCGTGATCAATTTCCGGAACACGATCATTCTGATGACGTCCAACGTTGGTTCGGACACGATCAAGAAGCAATCGACGCTCGGCTTCTCACCGATCACCGACGAAAACAGTTATGAGAAGATGCGGGAAAAAATTCTCGACGAATCCAAGAAGGTTTTCCGCCCTGAGTTTCTCAATCGCCTCGACGATGCCATTGTCTTTCGGTCGCTCACCAAGCCTGACTTGATCGAGATTTTGAACCTGGAAGTCACCAAGGTGATCGAGCGGCTGAAGGGCAAGAGCATCCAACTCGAACTCGACGATGCGGCGAAAGATTTTCTCGTCGAAAAGGGCTACGACCCCCAATACGGCGCGCGGCCCATGCGCCGGTCAGTGGAGCGTTTTCTGGAAGACCCGCTGGCCGAAGAAATCCTGCGCGGCCAGTTCCACGAGGGCGATCCGATCCGCGTCACCAGTAACAAGGAGAAACTTGTTTTCAACCAGTCTGCGCCGGCCGCCGGCGCGCTGTCCGGTTAGTCGTCTTGCGTAAAACTTGTGAACGCCAATCGCCCTGCGATTGGCGTTTTTTATGAACCGCGCCTTTACGAATTCGTTACGATGCGAGATAATGCCCGTGTGACCCCTTGGATACGTCCTGCTGGGCTGATCTTTGTCGGCATTGCCCTGGCGGCCCGCGCGCTGGCCGGCGGCAGCGGGCTGAACGTTGCCGTGGTCGTCAATCAGAACAGCCCCAACTCTGTCGAACTGGGCAATTACTACTGCGAGAAGCGAGGCGTCCCGCCGCAGAATGTTTTGCGCCTCAACTGGGCGGGGGCTAACACCGACTGGACGACGTCCGACCTTGACACCTTTTTGCGCACGCCGTTGACTGCGGCTCTGACCGGTCGGCAACTCACTAATCAGATTGATTACGTGTTGCTTTCGATGGACATCCCTTATCGGGTGACGGAGACGACTGGCTCATCGGTGACCAGCGGGATCAACAGCACCACGGCGGCATTGTTTTACGGATTCAAGCCCGATGACTGCACAAGCTGTCCCAATCCGGTTTCGTGCAATCTGCCTGCCGCGAGCGCCAATCTTTATGCGGGCAGCGAAGGTATATTCCGCCAGACCCCACCCCGCAGCGCGCCGAGCAATTCCTGGCTCGTGATGATGTTGTCCTCAAGCAATCTCGCGCAGGCCAAGCAGGTCGTGGATCGCGGGGTGGCCAGTGATTACACATCACCCAGCGGGACGATTTACCTGGCGAAGGGGGCGGACCGCTTGCGCAACATTCGGCATTACCTGTTCGATGATGCGGTGCTCAACACCCGCATCTTGGGGGCGGCGCAGGTTGCCAAGACCAATGTTCCGAACCCGACGGGTCTGGGCGTCAGCCAGGGATATCAAAGCGGCGAACAGATTTTCTCCCTGAGTTCGAGCAATTTTCTTCCGGGTGCATTGGTGGACAATCTGACCTCCTTCGGCGGTTACATCTTTGAGAACAGCGGCCACACGGATGCTCTGGATTTCCTCAATGCCGGGGCCACGGCCAGCCATGGCACGGTGGTTGAGCCTTGCGCCTACTTTCAAAAGTTCCCCTCCCCCCAATTGTTCTTTTATCAAGCGCGTGGCTTTAGTGCGGCGGAATGCTTTTACCAAAGCATCTCCAATCCGTATCAAGGCTTGATTCTAGGCGAACCCCTCGCCGCCCCTTTTGCCACGCCGGCCTCCGGTTTGTGGAGTAATCTTCCCGCCGGCGCCGTGCTGGCCGGCACCACAAATCTAAGCGTTCAATTTCAATCGGGAACTCAGGGCGGGCCGTTACAACAGGTGGACTTTTTTCTCGATGGATTGTGGGTGCGAACCCTCACCAATTTGCCGCCACAGCAGAACAACACCCTCTATGTTACCATCAACGGCTCTCCGACCAACTATCCGGTGCCGGCCAATGCCAGTCTGCAATCCGTGGCGAGCAATTTGACGTTGCGGCTCAATGCTTCCTCCTACACCAACACCACCAAAGTGCGCGCCTTCGCACATGGCGATCGCATCGAGTTGCAGGCGCTGGACATCACGCGCGCCGGTGACGCCACCACCTTGGTGACCAGCAATTACCTCGGTACGGCCACCCTATTGACAACGCAAATCAAAGCGGCCCGGCCGGACTTTCTGGATCGCGTCGCGACGGGAGTGCGCTCTTATGGGGTCACAAACTCGCTCGGCAGCAATGTTCCGACCGGCAGTTGGTTGCAAGCTGTGGTAATCAAAACCAACGGCACGGTTGTGACCATGGCGGTTACGAACGTCAGCAGTACCAATACGCTCCGGCTTTTTGCCCGCGAATTTTTCGATCGCCTGAACACCAACGCCGCCCTGGCGGCGGCTGATGGAATACTGGTGGACAATATCAACCTGCACGAAGACCCGCCGTACGATCAGTATGTTTATGGTTACAGTGATCACTCGGGCGAGTTCGACGTGCAGGCGCGGAGTCCTGGTTGGCCGGAATCACAAATTCGCGTGCGGTTCACGGCGTCGTCGGGATTGGTTTTTACACCGGGCACAACCAACCAACTGGACGAAAATCTCACCGACCTGCGCCCTCGCAATCACCTTTACCTCACCGCCGGTCTGACCAATCTGAACCTCACGTTCCCCTTCAACACCACGACCAACGCCGACGGTTATCACGAACTGACCGCCGTCGCCTACGAGGGCAGCCACGTTCGCACGCAGAAGCGCCTCTCCCAAAACGTCCGCATTCAGAACAATTCGTGGTCCGCCACGTTCACCACTCTCCTCGGCGGCACGAACACCGCGCTCGAAGCCACGCTCCAGTTCGCCGTCGTCGCCCACACCAACAACATCACGAAGATTGAGTTGTTCAGCACCGGTGGTTCGCTCGGCGCGTCGAACAACGTGACCAGCACGACCTTTGCGATTCCCGCCAGCGATCTCGGTCTCGGCTTGCATCCATTTTACGCGCTGGTCACCCGCTCGGACGGCAAGCAGTATCGCACCGACACAAAATGGATTCGCATCGTCGGCGCGGAGTCGCCCTTTAACGTGTCCGTCCTCGGACCGGCGCCGACGTTGACGTGGCCGGCCTCGGCCGGGCGGCCGTATGAGGTCTTGAGTGCGACGAGCGTGACCCATACCTTCACCCCGCGCGCGGCGGTGACCCCGACCAATTCCACCGGCCTGTGGTCGGAGACGAACAACACCGCCCCGCAGCGCTATTATCGGGTTAAGACCCCTTGACGGTTGGCGATTGAACACGTCGGCTGGTTTGGCGTCCAACCCACATTGAATACGATGCAACCAACCTGGCAACGCCTTCTGGCGCTGGTCTTCCTCCTGACCAGCATGGGCCTCGCGTCCGCCGGGACTGCCACGAATCTGCTGATTTGGAACCAAGCCGGCGATCGTGTGACTGCGGACGTTCGCGGTTGGCCGTTGTTGAGCCTGTTGGAAGCCATCGCGGCGCAATCCGGCTGGCAGGTCCGGGTCGAGCCTGACCTGGAGCAGCCGGCCTCGGTCAAGTTCAAGAATCTTCCGTATGGTGAAGCGCTGCGGTTGCTCCTTGGCGATTTGAACTACGCGCTCGTGCCGCAGACCAACGGCGCGGCACGCTTCTATGTGTTCCGCACCGCGCTGGACCGGGCCACGCAATTGGTGCGCGCCGCCTCCGACAAAGAGTTGGCCGCCCAGCCCAAGCGGGTGCCGAACGAATTGATCGTCCGCGTCAAACCCGGCACCGACATCGCGGCGCTGGCGAAATCGTTAGGCGCAAAAGTCGTCGGCAGCATTCCCGAGTTGAATGCGTATCGGCTGCAGTTTGAAGACGAGGAAGCGACGGAAGCCGCGCGCAAAAAACTGCAAGCCAATCCTGAGGTCACGAGCATCGAGAACAACTACTACTTGGAAAAGCCGTTTACACCCCAAAGCCTCGCCGGTCGGCCCGCGCCGCAAACCAAGCTCTCGCTCAACCCCGTTAATCGGGAGACGGGCAAGGTGGTGGTGGGCTTGGTGGATACCACGCTGCAAAAGCAGGACCCGGCTTTGGAGCAGTTTGTCAAGGAACGGCTCTCCTTGGCCGGTGAATCTTCCGGCGATGGAGTCTCTCCGACCCATGCGGATGCCATGTTAAACGCTTTGGTGCAGGCTTTGGCCCAGTCCTTGGGCAAAAACGAAACCTCTGTCCAGATCATCCATGTGGATGTCTTTGGCAAGGGCGACTCTGCTGATATGTTCACCGCCGCCCAAGGAATGTATGAGGCCTACCGCCACGGCGCCACCATCATCAATGACAGCTTTGCCGGTTATGGTGAAAGCCCAATCATGTCCGATGTCGTGAAATTTCTGTCCGGCGAAAATGTTCTGGTGTTTGCTGCGGTGGGGAATGACGGAACCACAAAACCACTCACCCCGGCATCGATCCCCGGAGTGGTGGCCGTAACGGCAACCGAACAAGGAAAAATCGCGGCCTACGTTAATTTGGGAACAACCCCGGACCTAGCGGCCCCGGGCGTGGTATTCTTTTCTTACCAAGGATTGACCTACGGTTCGCGCGGGACTTCGGTGTCCACGGCCGCCGCCACCGGTTTTGCGGCGGGATTGGCGGACAAGACGGGGCAGAGCTGGAACAGCATCCTGAAGGTCATCCAACAAAACTTTCCCGTGCCGGCGGGCGTGAAGTAGGCACGCGCCTCAGTGCGAGGTGCAGCCGATCTTGCCGAACGCCACGATGTAGGCGATCAGGCTGCCGATGAGCAACCACGGCTTGCCGCCCATCGCGAGGAGGATTCCCCACGACAGTACCGCGCCGATGAGCAGGTAAACGAGAACAGCCAGGAAAAACTTCATGGCCGAAAGTCTAGCGGGCTGCCCGGTCAATGCAAGCTGGGGAAATTCATTGCCGCTGGCCGGACTCAACTGCTCCGCAGTGTTCTTGAGTCCGTTCAGGAACAGACTCAGGTTCGTCAACAGGGTTTGTGCGTGGGCGGCTTGGGCGTGCGTGCTGGTCAGGCGCAGAGGGATCTGGCGTCCGCTCTCAAGCACCCGGCTCACGGCGCACAATAACAGCGGTCGGCTCGTGACCGCTTCGCGCGGACGTTCCGGCTCGGCGCACCGCACGAACAGACTCCACCAGTTGTAAATCAGGGCCACGTTCCGCGCCGCCACCTGGCAGCGTAACTGGTCCTGCGGCATGAACCCGCCCCAGCCCCATTGGTTCTTCAACTCGTCATACACGTTCTCCGCGTCGGCCCGTTGCCGATACAGGTCGGCAATGCTCAACAGCTCTGCGCTCAGGTTGGTCACCCAGACTTGATATTCATACTCGGGCGCAGGACCGCATGCGGCCAGCAGTGGCCAGCTCAGTTCGGGGCTGGCTTCCGCCTCCGTTCTCCGTTTCTGTTTGCGGCGCAGCACCCCCACGCGGCGTTTGGCGGTCCAGCCGGTGCGTTGCCACCGGCCTTCCGCGCCTGCCCATCCGTTGACGGCGGGTTGCCACCCGCTCTGACGTTCGGCTCATGATCCCTTCAAAAAGAAAGACCCTGTTCAAGCCTCCAAGCCAGATCCTGAGTTGAAATGACATGCGAACAGCATCCGCTTAAAAAAAGCCCCCGGTCTGCGTCGCCGCAAACCGGGGGATGACTCAATCAATCTCTGCTTCGGGGGAGCACCCCCGAGCGTGGGCTATTGCTTCAATCGGTAGAACTGGTTGCCTGGTGAGATCGGCACCGTCACCGAATTGTTGACAACTCCGGGCACGGGGCTCCAAGTCGGGCCGGTCACGGCTGGCGCCGATTCGAGCGTGAATCCGGTGACGAGGGTTGGCCATGACAGCGTGATGTTGTTGCCAGTCCGAGCAATGGAAAGGCTTGGCGGAGTGGGGGCACTCTCAAACAACCTGCGCGCCACAACTCTTTCAACCGTGGTGGGATCGTTTTGACTCTCCCAAGCCACCGCCACCAAACTGCCACGCCACGCGATCCGCGGATCAGTCGCATCCGCAAACGAGTTGAGCGGGTCCGGCGCCGGACGATCCACTTCGCTGACGAAGAACGTATTTCCCGCTGGAGTGCCTGCAGTCGTGAACCGACGCCCCAGAACCGTCCGCCCAAGGTTGGCCAAGTCGTACTTGGCACCGTAAACCACGATCACCTCCCCCGTACTGTTGATCGCTGCGTCCGCCGCGCCAAGGCTGTTCATGGGTTGGTCTGACACATTGCGCGAGTAGCGAACCGTGCCATTGGTATTCAGAACGGTCACCCAGGCCCCACTGGCGTAGTTGCACACGGCCACATACGCATCGTTGCCGTTGCCATGAAAACCCGCCCCGTCACCCCGCCCGCCACCACCGGCTTCCGCATGCCCCGTGAGAGTCGCGAGGTTGAGATCTCCCGTCGTCGGATTGCCGTTGTTGTCAAACATCCGAACCGCAACCCCCGTCGGCGTCGAGAACCGCAGGGCAAACCCGTTGGCCGTGACCCCCGCGCCATGCCACGCGTTCGCCTTCTCGGTAAACTCGCTGGCGAGCGTCTCCGCCTTCACCACCGCACCCGCAGGCGTCAGAATTCGGAAGATGCAGTGCTCTTGCGCGGTTGCACCGCCGTAGATATTAACCAAATCGTCATTCTGACGGCTTTCGCCCATAATTAGAATGTTGCCGTTGGCAAGATACTCCCAGTCCGCAATCCGGATGTTCCCGGGATTGGCGGTGGCGTAGCTCGAGGTTACGCCCGGCAGAACCGTCACCGGCGTGCCGTCGTTGTTCAACAGTTGTACGGTCGGAATGTCCCCCATGTTCGCATCATCCCAAGCGGCCAGCGCCACGATTTCAGCACTCAAACCGTAAGAAACCGATCCCATGCCAAAGCCGTTGCCAAACAGGTTGGCTTTGATCTTGGGCCCCCACGTGAACGCGCCCACCGTCGCGCTGCCGTCAGCGCGGAAGTAAGACAAGAATTTGTTGGTCCGAGTCTCGCCCGGCGCCTGAAGGGCAGTCTGCACCGTGCTGGGCGTGATCAATTTCCCGCTGGAATCAAACAGCGTCCACACCGCTTCCATGTCGAGCAGGGGATCAGTACCGGCGTCGTCTTCCCACCCGACCACCACATTGCCATTGGCGGCAATCCCGATACCCAAACTCTCTACCTTGCCGTTATTCACAGGCATGCTCGGGCCATTGGTGTTCACGCCGCTCGCGTTCGTGTTGCCAAGGCTGTTGACGAAATAGGTCGTGGTCGTCGGCAGCAAACCATTGGCCGCCGGCTCGCCGGGAGCGAGGTCGCTCGTAAACAACCTGCGCGCCACAACTCTTTCAACCGTGGTGGGATCGTTTTGACTCTCCCAAGCCACCGCCACCAAACTGCCACGCCACGCGATCCGCGGATCAGTCGCATCCGCAAACGAGTTGAGCGGGTCCGGCGCCGGACGATCCACTTCGCTGACGAAGAACGTATTTCCCGCTGGAGTGCCTGCAGTCGTGAACCGACGCCCCAGAACCGTCCGCCCAAGGTTGGCCAAGTCGTACTTGGCACCGTAAACCACGATCACCTCCCCCGTACTGTTGATCGCTGCGTCCGCCGCGCCAAGGCTGTTCATGGGTTGGTCTGACACATTGCGCGAGTAGCGAACCGTGCCATTGGTATTCAGAACGGTCACCCAGGCCCCACTGGCGTAGTTGCACACGGCCACATACGCATCGTTGCCGTTGCCATGAAAACCCGCCCCGTCACCCCGCCCGCCACCACCGGCTTCCGCATGCCCCGTGAGAGTCGCGAGGTTGAGATCTCCCGTCGTCGGATTGCCGTTGTTGTCAAACATCCGAACCGCAACCCCCGTCGGCGTCGAGAACCGCAGGGCAAACCCGTTGGCCGTGACCCCCGCGCCATGCCACGCGTTCGCCTTCTCGGTAAACTCGCTGGCGAGCGTCTCCGCCTTCACCACCGCACCCGCAGGCGTCAGAATTCGGAAGATGCAGTGCTCTTGCGCGGTTGCACCGCCGTAGATATTAACCAAATCGTCATTCTGACGGCTTTCGCCCATAATTAGAATGTTGCCGTTGGCAAGATACTCCCAGTCCGCAATCCGGATGTTCCCGGGATTGGCGGTGGCGTAGCTCGAGGTTACGCCCGGCAGAACCGTCACCGGCGTGCCGTCGTTGTTCAACAGTTGTACGGTCGGAATGTCCCCCATGTTCGCATCATCCCAAGCGGCCAGCGCCACGATTTCAGCACTCAAACCGTAAGAAACCGATCCCATGCCAAAGCCGTTGCCAAACAGGTTGGCTTTGATCTTGGGCCCCCACGTGAACGCGCCCACCGTCGCGCTGCCGTCAGCGCGGAAGTAAGACAAGAATTTGTTGGTCCGAGTCTCGCCCGGCGCCTGAAGGGCAGTCTGCACCGTGCTGGGCGTGATCAATTTCCCGCTGGAATCAAACAGCGTCCACACCGCTTCCATGTCGAGCAGGGGATCAGTACCGGCGTCGTCTTCCCACCCGACCACCACATTGCCATTGGCGGCAATCCCGATACCCAAACTCTCTACCTTGCCGTTATTCACAGGCATGCTCGGGCCATTGGTGTTCACGCCGCTCGCGTTCGTGTTGCCAAGGCTGTTGACGAAATAGGTCGTGGTCGTCGGCAGCAAACCATTGGCCGCCGGCTCGCCGGGGGATTGTGCCAGACATAACGAGGTGGCGGCGGCCATTACCAGAAGGCTTAGGATTGGAGTTTTCATGGATTTATACATAGATGCGCATTTAGGTTTTCTCATTGTTAGACTTTGTAGATGAGCTACTGGGTTGTGCTGTCTATTCAACAGAAATCTGCTTTGAGTGCAAGTATTTTTTTACTTTTTCTGATATTCTGTGGCGGTGGCCTGAGTCGCACATCGCGTGATTCCACCGCGCCAGTTTCGGCGTGCGTTTTCGAGGGCAACTCTTCGTCGTTGCAGAGCGAGCCGGAGAAAATTGATGGTATGAGCGGTATTGCGGGAAAAGTCAGCCATTCACCCCCCTCGTGCCACTTGAAGAAGGCAAGAGTCCCCGACCAGATTCCAATTTATGCGGGCGCTGAAATGTCCGCCGGGCACTTGTAGATGCCAATGCTCTTGGTGCAGGGGACAATCTTGGCATTCGTCAAGAAAAGCGTGTTCGTATTATCCGTGTTGCCACCGCTAAAATCCAGCCAGCCATCCACCCAGCCGTCCCGGCTTGCGCTGCCGCTGCTGTTGGGCGGGACCCGGTCTTGGTTGTCGTCGGCGTAAAGTATCCAAGCCAGGGTCAGTTGCTTTTGATTGTTCAGCAGTAGATGGCCTGGGTCTTGACCTTGGTCTTGCTCAAAGCCGGCAGCAACATCGCGGTGAGAATCGCGATGATGGCAATGGCGGCCAGCACAACTCGATCAGCGTGAAGCCACGCTGGCGCTAAATGGGGTGTTGATGAGAGCAGAACGGCAGGTGAAATAATCGGAAATGCGCACGCTTCTGTGTCTTTCTCTCCATGCGTAAAGCGCAAAACATTGCCGCCGCGCCTCATGCCTTTGCGTGCTTTAGATTGCCGACCTTAAGTCACTGGATCGGCGCGGTGGATCGTTCCAGAAACCACCGGATGTCGTTCGGAGCACTCCCGCCTTGCCGTGGCTTTAATTAATTGTTTGGTCACGGGTTCCGACGTGGCCTTGTCCCTCCAGTTATGGATCTCGGCGTGACCGTCGGCTAAACGCATGGATCTCCGCGCGGGATCACGATCTACCCAGCCTTTTCCAAGCATACAAAACAAATCCAAAAATTGGCCGTTGACACTGAATATGATCTCGCGTAAAAAAACAGAATCAGCAGCGGTAAAACGATTAAGCAAAAATAATTATTATTCACGAATGGTCGGTAAGCAGGAAAAGTTATTAAGTCCATAGCGAAATCATCAACCAAACCAAAACCAAAAACGAAAAAATGAACACAGTCAAAAAACAATCCTTCCTCCAGCGCGCCGCGTCGAAAGGAAGTTCTTATCAATGCTTGCTGGCGTTGGGGCTGGGCGTGGCCGCCTTCTCCAGTGGCCCATTGCTGGCTCAAGTCACCTTGGATCCGGCCTGGCGCGTCACGCCGGACACGACCAAGCCGGGGTTCAAATGGAACTATTTTCAAGCTGGCGCTAACACGGGCAACAATAACGAGCGGACCGAAAGCGATCTGGCGGGACTGTCAACATTCCCAAATCTTGGCGACCCGACTGTCGTTGGTGCCGCGATCACGGAAGCAGCTCCTTTGACTTCGCCGAATGGGTTGTTGTTTTTTGAAATTACCAATGTTATCAATTTGTCCAAAACCGAGTTTGGTGCCGGTGGACACTTTCCTGATGACCAACTTGAGCCGGGCGTTAACTTGACGGTGTCGACGGATGGCCAGTCAGCGGAAATTCTAAGCTACCTCACGCTTCCGGTCGGCACCAACTACATGGGTGTGAGAAGCGATGACGGTTTCGGGGTCCAATCGGGCACAAATCCTCACGACATATTCACACGGAGTGGGGTGGGTGAGCGCCCCGGTGGTGCTGGAGATTTGGTGTTCGCGTTTGTCGTCCCACCAGGAGGAGCCGGCACCTATCCTTTTCGCGTCATCTGGGAGAATGGCGGTGGGGATTCCCATGTTGAGTGGTACACCGCTGATTCGCTGACCCCCACCACCAGGGTGCTCGTCAACGATGTTGCCAACGGTGGCATCCCGGCCTATCGGGCGCTTTCCGGTGCTAGCACGGTGCCCCCTTTTGTTAAAAATGTGACCCCTCTACCCGTGGCGCGGCAAATGGAGGTCGTTCAAAACAGAGTGACTGTGGCTTTGGCGGACGGGTCAACCCCGGTGAATACTAATTCCATCACCCTTGAGATCGACGGGAATCCCGCAGCGCTCACCATCACTCGCTCAGGAGGCACGGTAACCGCGGCTTCGGATGTCCTGAGTGGACTGCGCCTCCCCGGCGAGAGTCACACGGCAGTGCTCAGGTACAACGACGGGGCAACGTATTCTCGTACCCAGCAATGGGCTTTTATGAACCTTGAGAACCTGATCCTGCCTGCGAGTCCGGTCACGGGTGAAAACTTCGACTCCTATCCGGAAGCGACCGACGCGGCAACTGCGGTCCCCCCGGGTTGGATTGCGACGAATGCCACCTATGCGGAGGACCCGGGTTGGGATCTCACGAACATCCGTTCAGATTCTTTCCTGGGCTGGGTTATGATCACCACCAACACGGTATGGCCTCTCGAGGATGAGGTGATGCTCAACAACACCGCTCAGACGATCAACGGGATACCGCTGACCGATCCTAACAATTGGATGTCGAATAATTTGATCTTCGTGGCTTCGGACGGGCGCGTGCGAGATATTCCTCATCCAGATGGTATATCTCCTAACATCAGCGCCGGGCAAATCCAGTTCGTGATCAGCGCACCGTTCAACCTGTCCACCGTCACCAACCCGGTGTTGACCTTCTCCAGCGGTGCCAGACTTTCTGGAAACAAGGAGCAAATGACCTTGGAGTATTCAGTTGATGACGGCGCGAATTGGCTGCCGGGGATCTACATGCGGAACTCAAGCACCATCAGATTGCTGCCCGACGGTACTTACGACGCGGTGACCATGTGCACCGAAATGGATACCAACCAAATTGCCATGTGGCCGACCCCAGGCGTCGGACCGAAGGGTGGAAATTTTGGTGACATGATTGCGGCGCCCATCTCGCAGGCTTTGGCGCCCTACTTCGCGAATCGAAACGATGGAGTAGCCGCGCGTAAGGTTGAAGCGATTCGACTCCCCGCGGCGAGCAAGAAGAGTAATGTTCGCCTCCGTCTGACGCACGCTGGCTCCTGCGGTTGGGAGTGGGGTGTTGACAATATCGCGTTCTACGATATTGCACCTCCTGCGCCTCCGGCTGCGCCGGTGATCACCAGCGTGACGGCTGTTGGCGGGGCTGTAACCGTCAAATGGAATAATGGCGGAGTGCTCGAGTCTTCCCCGAGCCTTAGTAGTCCAGTTTGGACTTCGACCGGCAACAGTTCAGGCACGTTTAGTGAGCCGGTTTCACCGGGGGGGAACAAGTTCTATCGAGTTAAGCGATAGGTTCAGATCCTGTCGTCCCCTTTTTGGGGAACGTCGGGTGACACCAGAAGCGTCCACCACGCACGCGCAAAGTGCGTGGTGGACTTTGTGTTTGGGGGCTAAGATCAGTTTATGGATAGTTCGAATGTTGGGGTCCATGCCCGGAGCGACGAGTTCAACGAGGCGGTTGTGGGATTAACCCGTTGGCGGAAAATCAGTTCCCACAATTCATCGCCCTCCTTTTCGCATTCTTCCGTCAACCGCATCACCACGGGCACCGCCTTCATAGCGGGTGCGCAGTTCGGATCGCCAGCGAGCTGTCCGGCTACATTTCGCGCATTCCCGGGGAGATGCTTGCCCCTTGTTCGGTTTCTCTGGGTCGCAGGGGTGTTTGCGGCGGTGGGAGACTTGCGCGGTGCCCAAGCGGAACAAAGGTTGGCGGAACCGACGTTCACCCGGGACATCGCTCCGATCATTTTTAGGAATTGCTCCGGGTGTCATCGGCCTGGGCAGGCGGGTCCGTTTTCTCTCCTGACCTATCGCGAAGTGGCGAAGCGTGCCCGGCAGATCGCCGAAGTGACTGCGAGCCGTTTCATGCCGCCGTGGCTTCCGGAGCCCGGGTACGGAGAATTTGCCGACGAACGGCGGCTGGAAGCGAGGGAGATCGAACTGATTCGGTTTTGGATGACCAATGGTATGCCAGAGGGAAAGCCAGAAGACCTTCCCCCGCTGCCCGTGTGGAGTGGCGACTGGCAACTTGGCAAGCCGGACTTGGTGGTCGAGGTTCCCGAAGCCTATTCACTACCGGCGGAAGGCAAGGACGTCTATCGAAACTTTGTGGTGCCGATCCCGATCGAGGCAAAACGATTCGTTCGCGGAGTGGAATTTAGACCTGGAAATTACAAAGTTGTGCATCACGCGTTTGTTGACGTCGATGAAACACGCTTCTCCCGGCGACTGGCGGAACGAGAGCGCCCAGCTGGGTTTGACGGCATGGAACTGCCCGAGAGCGCTCATATGCCGGGTGGACAATTATTGGGCTGGCAGCCGGGTAAACAACCGGCGTTCTCGCCGCCCGGATTGGCCTGGGTCTTGGAAAAAGGGACCGATCTGGTCCTGCAATTACACCTGCATCCCAGCGGCAAGCCGGAAGTCGTCCGGCCGCAGGTTGGATTCTATTTCACCGATCACCGTCCCACCAACATGGCCTACCGGGTCAAATTGGAAAATTGGATAATTGATGTTCCGCCGGGAGTTGACGATTACCATGTGGAACAAAGTTATGTCCTCCCGATAGACGTGTTGGCGCTTCGGATCCTCCCTCATGCCCATTATCTGGGGAAGGAAATGCAGGTTTACGCCGTGCTGCCGGATGGCACGAAAAAGTGGCTGATCTATATCCGACAATGGGACTTCAACTGGCAGGGTGATTATGAGTACAAGAATCCGATCGAATTGCCGAAAGGCACCCGGCTCGTGATGAATTTCTCCTACGACAATTCTTCAGGGAACCCGCTCAATCCAAATCAGCCTCCGAAGCGAGTGAAATATGGGTTGCAAAGCACGGACGAAATGGCGGCGTGTTCCCTCCAGGTGCTGCCGAAGCAATCCGGGCAACGCAACGATTTGGCGAAGGACTTCTATCTGCACTATGCCCGGGCCAGTGTTGACTACAACGAATTTCTGCTCAAGAGCGACCCGCTGGATGCTGAGGCGCACACAAAAATGGCTCGAGCACTGCTCGCCTTAGGCGAGGTGGCTGCGGCCCAGAAGCACCTTGGTGATGCCATCCGCGCCAAGCCGGACTTTCATAAGGCGTATTACGACCTCGGAATGATCTGGTTCAATCAAAACCGGTTGAAGGAAGCGGAAGCAGCGTTTAAAGGCGTTGTCCGCCTCAAACCGGACGATTATCAAGCGTACGGCAACCTCGGAATCATTTGCCTGCGGGACGGACGGCTTGAGAAGGCCGAGCAATACTTCCGGGCCGCTATTCGTCTTAATCCGGATGACACGGTGGCGCGACAAAACCTTGAAGCTCTTGTAAGGTCAAGAGGTGACGAAAAGAAGAACTGACGCTCTGGTTTGTCGGGTGGTTCTCATGTCGTGGCCGGTTCCGGTGACCGGTCAGAAGGTCGTCCGACGGCGAAGCGCCGTTCCTTCGACCACCCAAACAATTTCAGCGTGAACTCCCCCGTCGCGTGCTGTTCGTCCATGGGCGTCCATTCCTTGATCCCCGCGCACTTCCGCTCAAGCGTGCTGGTCAACCGCGCCACCACCACGTAGGACAACGCGCCGTCAACGAAAATTAAATTTCCCCATCAGCGACAACTATAATTCCTCGCGTTGCCTCACGTGTAATGTTACGAAAGTTTCGTCTGGGTTGGGGGCCAATGGCGAGGTGAAACGAGCAGCGGTGCGGCTGCGGAGCCGTGGCCGTCAGCCCGTTTGAATTGTTTGCGCCGCTCACCGAGCCCTCGGTGCCGATGAAGCTTTAACTTTCTCTCCCTGCGTAAAGCGCAAGACCGTTGTGGCTTTTCCCATGAATTTGCGCGCTTCAGCTTTGCCGGCTCTAATTCACTGGACCGGCGCGGTGGATCGTTCCAGAAACCACCGGGTGTCGTTCGGGG
>CAYHFK010000033.1:0-6584 GCA_964355895.1 uncultured Bifidobacterium sp.
GAACCAATCTAAGCAACTCGCTGGGCTTTTCAATCAATCACTTCGCCTTCCGCTTGTGGATGCAAATCAAGTTGCCTTCGGGATCGGGAATCATCGCCAAGGGCAGCCGGGCGGCGGACTTCAAAGCCCAGCACGCCTTCGTAAAAGGCCCGTGCCCGCGCCATGTCAGTGACGGGGTAACAACTGAAGGCGATTTCGGTGACCTTTAACATGAGGAGACTCAGGTTGAACGAAACGGGTTGAATTGGGCGGCCCCCAAGGCAAGGCTGGACAAGCCTCTAAATAGTCCGGACGCGGAATACCGGAGGCGATGGAGACGGCTCTGGCGGGCGCGCTGGCGGGCGGTAATCTCCAACGCCATTTGCTCGCGCAGGCCGTGGCAGGCGCATTTGGCTTGTTTGTGTTGGTGTGCCATTTCAATCATCTGCTTCTGCAATTCCACCAGCCGACGGTAAGGCAACAAGTCGTCCCCGACCGGTTTCGTCTGCTGCGTTGTCTGCCCCACCCGAAACATAGCCACTGGTGCCCGCCAAATCTTCACTTGCCGCCCACCGCTTTCACAACCTTCTGCGCCGCGTCGGCCATCGAGTCGCCGGTGATAAGCGTGAGGCCGGATTCGGCCAAAGTTTTCTTGCCGGCGACGACATTGTTGCCTTCGAGCCGGACGACGAGCGGGAGTTTCAAGCCCGTTTCCTTCACCGCCGCGACGATGCCGGTGGCGATGACGTCGCAATCCATGATGCCGCCAAAAATGTTGACGAGGATGCCCTTCACGTTCGGGTCTTGCAGAATGATCTGGAACGCCGCCGTGACCTGCTCCTTGCTCGCGCCGCCGCCCACGTCGAGAAAGTTCGCCGGACTGGCACCGAAATGCTGGATGATGTCCATCGTCGCCATCGCCAGACCCGCGCCATTGACGAGACAGGCGATGCTGCCGTCGAGCTTGATGTAATTCAGGTTGAACTTGCTCGCCTCGATTTCCAGCGGCGCTTCCTCGGCCAGGTCGCGCATCTCCTGAATGTTTTTGTGGCGATAGAGCGCATTGTCGTCGAGGCCGATCTTGGCGTCCACGGCACAAAGCGCGTCCTTGCCATCCGCACCGGTGACAATGCAAAGTGGGTTGATCTCCACCATCGCGGCGTCACATTCCCACCATGTCTTGTAAACGCCCATCAGCAATTTCACCCCGCTGTTGAACGCATCGCCCTTCAAGCCCAGCGCCGAAGCAATCTTGCGCGCCTGATACGGCATCATACCCACGGCGGGATCAATCCACTCCTTGACGATTTTCTCGGGGTGCTTCTCGGCAACCTCTTCGATGTCCACCCCGCCTTCCGTGCTGGCCATGATGAGCGGGCGGGACGTGCCGCGGTCGAGCAGCACTGCGAGATAAAGCTCCTTCTTAATGTCGTGAGCGGCGGCCACCAGCACTTTGCTCACGAGGCGCCCGTCCGGACCGGTCTGTTTGGTGACGAGCACCTGGCCGAGCATGGCTTTGGCTTTCTCGAAGACCTCGTCGGCGGATTTGCAAAGTTTTACCCCGCCCTGGAAACCGCTCTTGAACGTGCCCTTGCCGCGTCCGCCCGCGTGAATTTGCGATTTCACCACGATCAGCTTGGCCCCGCCGGCGAAAACTTTTTCCGCCACGACCCGGGCTGCTTCCGGCGTTTCGCACACGTCCCCCGGCGGCACGGCCACGCCGTACTGCGCCAACAATTGTTTCGCCTGATATTCGTGAATGTTCATGTAAGAAAAAAACCTGGCTCATTGAACGAAGCTTGACGTCAGAAATCAATCTTTAACCCCAGGCCGGTTACCGGGCGGGAACTAGCGTTCATCGAAAAAGCCGTGACGATGATAGGATGAGACGCAACTCTTCGACCACGCGCTGCACGCGCAACGCAGGGAGTCCGGCATTGTCCCGCACCACCACCACGTGCCGCCCCGGCGGACGCCAGATCGCTTCAATGGTGTCCGCCCACAGGACAACGCACGGCAAGCCCAGCGCCGCCGCCAGATGCGAAATGCCGGAATCGTGGCCGACGAAGCCCACGGCGGATTGCAGCCGGGCCGCCAGTTCCGCCAGCGGAAGACTGCGAGCCATCGCATAGCGCTCGGGCAGAAGTTTCTCCGCCAACCGCTGCAATCGTTCCCCTTCCGCCTCCCCGCCCACCAGCAGCAGATTGATTTCGGATTCCCCCACCAAGCGCGCGAGCAGTTCCGCCCACTTCGCCTCCGGCCAGTTCTTGCTTTCGCTGCCGCTGCCGGGGTGAAGCGCGAGCAAAGGGACGAGAGTCGAAGGTCGAGCGTCAAGGGCCAGCCGCGGCACCGGATCGGCATCGAAGATGGCGAGTCGCTCCAACGGCTTGAGAAACACCCGGGCAGCGTGGATTCCATGACGCTCATCCGGGCGATGCGGCGCGGCAATGAATTGCCCGCGCGCACAACTGGCCACGTTGGTTTGGAAGATTGCGTCCGGGTCATAAAGGTAAGAAACAATGATGTCGAACCCGGAAAAATAGTCCGCCAAGTCGGGCGCCAGCTCGCCTCCGCGCGCGAAGAAACCCGCCAATCCGCGCGCCTCGATCGGCTGGACGCGATCCACCAGACCGCCGGCAAACGCGAGTTGGGCGATGTGCGGGTAACCGAGAACTTCGAGGTGCGCGGCGGGAAATTGCCGGCGCAGCGCGGTGATGGCCGGCAACGTGAGAATGAAATCGCCAATCGCGCCGCCGCGAATCACGAGGATTTTCCCCTGGCCGGCGCTCACATCGCGCGGAAGGCTGTGAGGCCCAGCACCACGACCAGGAGTGCAAACGCGAGCCGCAGCCCACTGCCAACCTTGACGCGCTGCTCGTTCGCGGTGGCCCAGTCCAGAAAATCCCGCAAGCGCCACGGCGAAACGGTGAGCCAGATTCCCGCCACGACCAGCACATACGCCCACGCCTGAATCAGCAACACCCACGGCGATTCGCCCAGATGCGGACGCCCCGTGTCCAACATGAGTCTGGCGAGCAACAGCAACACGATCGCCAGCCCGCGAACTGCCAGAAAATCCTGAACGAAGATGCATGTGCCCAGCCCAATCGCCCCGAACACCACCATCATGTGGGGTTTGATCGCGGCAAAATCAGCAATCGGCTCCAACTTCACGAGCCACAAAAACCAGAGCGTGCCCAGCGCCATGAGAAAATAGCCGGCCATTAGATTACGCGGAAACTTGCGAATCGTGGCCGCGAACGCCGTGGGTTTGGCGAGGCCATAGACCTGCGGCGCGGCCATGCCGAGGCCGAGCAGAATGGACAACAGAGATAGTTTCATCGTTTCAAAGCTGTTTAAGCGCGCAGAGCATGGCGGACGACGGCCGGAAGGTAAATCCGAAATCCGGAGGCTGAAACTTTCCGCTGTCGCCGGCGGCTTTCGGCAAAAACCAGTTACCTGCCAATTCCCCGATCAACAAGCAGGCGTGTTCGCACCTGCGACAATTCTCGTTTCAATATTCATCCCAAGAACCTTCCTAACTGCTCCCAACTTCTCTTCGACAACGCTGAAAGTAAAAAATAAGTTCAAAGCAATTAAGAGAATTCAACCGCGGGATGCGAGTGGATTCCCGTCAAAAGTGGCGCACCAAAACGACCGCCACAATAAATAAACCCGGAGGCAGGATGATGAAAAGATTCAATACTCTTGTATGCGGCCTTTTGGTCCTAGTGATCGTCGGTTGCGGGAAACAATCACCGGGCGATCCGTCGCCAAAGAGCAACCCGGCGGCTGAGGCGGCCGCGATCGAGTCCGCGCAAGCCTGGTTGGAGCTGGTGGATGGCGGCAGCTTTGGCCGGAGCTGGGAAGACGCCGCCGCCGTGTTCAAGTCCGCAATCACGCAGCCGGATTGGGAAAAGGCTGTACGCGCCGTCCGCACGCCCTTGGGAAAACTTGTCTCCCGAAAAATCAAATCCCAGCAATACGCGACTTCCCTGCCCGGCGCCCCCGACGGCGAGTATGTGGTGATCCAATATTATACTGCCTTTGAAAACAAAGCGAACGCCATCGAGACGATCACGCCCATGCTCGACAAGGACGGCAAATGGCGCGTGTCAGGTTACTACATCAAATAGGCGCACCCAACGTGGTGCTTTCGTGTAATAACTCCCGAACGATGCGGGATCAAGCGAGCACGTCCCCAATCACCTGCCCATGCACGTCGGTCAAGCGGCGCTCGATGCCGTTGTGATAAAAACTGAGCCGCTGGTGATCCAGGCCGAGCAGATGCAGAATCGTCGCGTGCAAATCGTAGATCGTCGTGATCTTGTCCACGGCCTGGTAGCCGAACTCATCCGTCGCCCCGTAACTGAACGCGCGCTTCACCCCCGCGCCCGTCAGCCAGACCGTGAAGCCCTTGGGGTTGTGATCCCGCCCGTTTGCGCCTTTCTGGAACGTCGGCATCCGCCCGAACTCCGTCACCCACACCACGAGCGTGTCGGCCAGCAGGCCGCGCGCTTTCAAATCCTTCAGCAACGCCGCCGCAGGCTGATCCAGAATCGGCGCGTGAATCGAGTATTGCTCCTTCAGCGTCTTGTGTCCGTCCCAGTTGCCGACGCCTTCGCCCATCGCGTACGAGCCGTTGAAGAGTTGCACGAAGCGCACGCCGCGTTCGACCAGCCGCCGCGCGAGCAGGCAGTTCTTCGCGAAGCCGGCCTTCGTCTTGTTCGAGTCGTTCACGCCGTAAAGTTCCAACGTCGCCGGAGTTTCTTTCGAGAAATCATTCACCTCGGCGGCGCTCAGTTGCATCCGCGCCGCGAGTTCATAGCTGGCAATGCGGGCGCTCAATTCGGTGTCGCCGGGATGCTGTTCGAGATGGCGGTCGTTGAGAAATTTCAGGAAGTCGCGCGTGGCCAGTTCGGATTTCTTCGTGATCGCTTTCGGCGTGGCGAGATTCGGAATCGGCTTGTCCGCGTTGAACGGCGTGCCTTGAAACACCGCCGGCAAAAAGGCCGCGTTCCAGTGGTTCGGGCCAATCTGCGGCACGCCGCGCGGATCGGGGATGGCGACGAACGCCGGCAAGTCGCGGTTCTCGCTGCCGAGCGCGTAGCTGACCCACGCGCCCATGCTCGGAAAGCCATCGAGCGTGTAACCGGTGCCCATCTGGTTCTCGGCCGGGCCGTGCGTGTTGCTCTTCGCGGTCATCGAGTGGATGAAACAAAGCTCATCGGCCAGTTCCGCGAGATTCGGCAGCAGTTCGGAAATCATCTTGCCCGACTGACCGCGTGGTTTGAATTCCCAATGGCTCTTCACCAGGTTGCCGTTTTCGCCTTGAAACGTGATGAGCTTGTCCGCGCCGGGCATGGGCTGGCCGTGGCGCTTGATGAGTTCGGGCTTGTAATCCCAGGTATCCAAATGGCTGCACGCGCCGGAGCAAAAGATCACGAGCACGTTTTTGGCTTTGCCGGGAAAATGCGGCGGACGCGGCGCGAGCGGATTCTGCGGCGACCACTGCGGCGGGATCATGGACTTGTCCGCGCCGAGCAAACCTTGCTCCGCCAACAAGGTAGTCAACGCAATGCCGCCCAGCCCCGTGCCGGCGAAGCGCAGAAACGAGCGGCGACTCAGCAGTGAGCGACCGGCTTGGGTGAGGGTTTGATCAGTCATGGTCAAAACGCATAAACAAATTCATTCGCGTTCAGCAGCGCGCGGCAGAAAATCGTCAGACCTTCCTGCTCCACGAATTTTTTCGCCGCCGCCGCCTCGTTTTTCCGCGGCGGACGGTTGAACGCCAATTCGAACGCGCGCCGCACTTGCGCGGCCACGTCGCCGCGACGTTCCCGCTGTAATCGCTCCGCAAGAAATCCGGCCTGCTGCATTAAGAAACCGCTGTTCAACAGATTCAGCGCCTGCAACGGCGTGGTGCTGCTGGTTCGCTTCGGCGCGATCTGCCCGCCGTCCGGACAATCGAACGCGCCGAAGATGGCGTCCTGCTGCATCCGCACCTTGGTCATGTAGATCATCCGCCGCCAGCCGTCGGGCCCGAACTCCTGCCGGGCGTTGTAAACGCGGACGTAATTGTCATTTGGCTCGAACACGGAATAGCCGGGGCCGCCGGCTTTCAAATCCAGCTTGCCGCTCACGGCGAGGATGGCGTCGCGAATCGGCTCCGCTTCCAGCCGGCGCGGCGGAAAACGCCAGAGCCATTTGGCGGCAGCGTCGCGGGCCAGCCCCTCCGGTCGCTCCGTGCCGGCCTGACGATACGTCGCCGAGGTCACGATGAGGCGATGAATGTGTTTGATGGACCAATTCTTCGTAGCAGCCGACGTGAGGAGGCTCTGACTATCTCGGAGCTCGAGTTTCGGATTTCGGATTTCAGTTAGAGCCTCCTCACGTCGGCTGCTACAGGATGGGGAAACAAACTCGCTCGCGAGCCAGTCGAGCAGTTCGGGATGCGAGGGCTTCGCGCCGTTCGCGCCGAAATCGCTCGGCGTGGCCACCAGTCCCTGTCCGAAGTGATGCTGCCAGATGCGATTGACCATCACGCGCGCCGTGAGTGGATTGTTCGTGTCAACCATCCAGTTCGCCAGCGCGAGCCGGCGACG
>CAYHFK010000033.1:6684-20181 GCA_964355895.1 uncultured Bifidobacterium sp.
GGGTGTCGGTTCATGGGCTGACGGAGACAAATCAAACTTCACCGGGATAATCCCCAGCGCACCCGGCTCAATCACTTCGCGCGGCTGCATCGGATCGCCGCGATGCTGGCGATAGGTCGGCTCCGGGTTCGTGAAAGTGCCCGCATAGATCATCGGGCCGTCAGTGAGCTCCTTGAGCTTCGCTTCGTGCTTCTTCCGCTCTGCCAGCAATTCCTTCAGCCTCGTGATCTCCGCCTCCGTCAGGTCCGCCGTGCGATAAGTCGGTTTGAACTTTTCGTCCGGAGCGTATTTGCGCCGGTCCGCCGCCGAGGCGATCACCTGCCACGCGTTCGCGCCGGACGCCACTTCGATCCTGTAGTTTGTCGCCAGCCGGTCCTTGAACTTCTCTTCGCGATCGCGGCTCCACACGACCTTGTTGATGGTGATCGTTTCGGGAAACTCCAGTTCCACCCAGCCCTTGCCCGACTCGCTGGAAATCCAACTGCGGCTGTTGCCCGCCTGCCCGTCGTTGATGTGATCGAGCCGGTGAATCTCCGAATTCGGATACGTGCCGGACGCGGTGGCTTTTGTCGCGGCACTCGCCAGCGCCACGTTGCGCGCCGGTTGATCGCCCTGCGCCACCGAATAAACTTCCAGCTCGTCAACGCACGGTTCCGCCCCGGTCGTCTCGGTGATCGTGAAACGCAGCCGCTTCGCCGCGACCGGCGCGAACCGCTCGACGTTCAAGCGCGGATGCACCGCCGGACGCGGCGACGCCTGCCCCGCCACGCGGCGCAGCGATTTCGCGTCCTCGCCCGCTTCAATCTCGTAACTCGTCGCGAGCCGGTCCTTGAACTTTTCCTCGCGGTCGCGTCCCCAGACGATCCGGTCAATCCTGACCGGCGCGGGAAATTCCAACTGCACCCAGCCCCGACCCGGCTCACTGGAAGCCCAACTGCGACGGTTGCCGAACTTGCCGTCGTTGATGTGTTCAGCTTTGTGAATATCCGAATTCGGATACGTGCCGGATACCGTCACCTTCGTTCCCACACTCGCCAGCGCGACGTTGGTTGAACTTTCGCCCGCCGTGAAAACTTCCAGTTCGTCCAGACACGGATTGAGATTATCGCCGGTTTCGTGAATTGTGAAACGCACAAACTTCGCCAGCACCGGCGGAAACTTCTCCTCGTTCAGCCGCGGATTTGGCGCGGGTTGGTTCGTCACGAGCGGATTCGCCAGCGGCTCGAATTGAACCAACTCGCCTTCGAGGCGCGCGACCCGTTGCCGCAGTTGCCCGGCTTCCTTCACGCGCTCCTCGTGGTCGGGCGTCTTGACCAAGCGGTCGCCGTGTTGCACGCCCGCAAACACCGCCTTCACCGCGAAGTAATCCGTCTGCGGAATCGGATCGAACTTGTGATTGTGACACCGCGCGCAGCCGATGGTCAGGCCGAGAAACGCGCTGCCGGTCGTTGCCACCATGTCATTCAGTTCGTCAGCGCGTTGCTGGCTCGTCAGAACTACGTCGGGACTCTTCACCTGGTCGTTTGCGCCGCCCACGAGAAAACCCGTCGCCGCATCTTCGCCGAACAAATCGCCCGCGAGTTGTTCCCGGACGAACTGGTCGTACGGCTTGTCCTCGTTGAACGCGCGAATGACGTAATCGCGATACGGCCAGGCGTTGTTGCGCGGCGTGTTCACCTCGAAGCCCGTCGTCTCGGCGAACCGCACCACGTCCAGCCAGTGCCGCGCCCACCGCTCGCCGTAGCGCGGCGACGCCAGCAACCGCTCCACCAATCGCTCGTAAGCGTCCAGACTTTTGTCCGCCAGAAACGCGCTCACTTCCTCCGGCGTCGGCGGCAGGCCGATCAAATCAAAACTCAGCCGGCGAACCAGCGTGCGCCGGTCCGCTTCCGGCGAGGGTGTGAGCTTCTCCGCTTGCAGCCGCGCGAAAATGAACGCGTCAATGGGATTGCGCGGCGAGGAGAAGTATTCAGTATTCAGTAAGTCAGTATTCAGTTTCCCCGGCGCTGCCCGGCTTGGTGCGCGTGACTGAACACTGAACACTGAATACTGAACACTTTCCCCCGGCACCGCCGGCCGCGTCACCGGCTTGAGCGACCAGTGCAATTCCTTCGCCTTGCCGTCATCCGGCCAGTTCGCGCCCTGGTCAATCCACGCGCGCAGCAGACCGATCTCTTCCGGCGAGAGCCGGTCGCCTTTTTGCGGCATCACCATGTCGTCCACGAGGCCGGCGACAAATTGAATCAACGGGCTTTCCGCGCTTTTGCCGGGATGAATCGAGGGTGCGTAATTATCGCCGCCCTTGAACGCGACCTCTTTCACGTCCACGCGAAAGCCACCCTTCTGCTTCTCCGGTCCGTGACACTTCAGGCAACTCGCAGTAAAGATCGGTTGAATGTCCTGCGCAAAATCCACCGCGCGACTCGCGGCCGGCGGCAGTTTCGACACATCCACGTCCGCCGCTGCGAGCGTCAAGCCCGGCAGCAACGCAACCCAAAGCAACCAATTGAAAGACTTCGTGGACACGAGGGGATTGTAGTCATCCGGGTTTGTGTCGTCCAATTCTTCCGGTGAACGCGCGAGCCGATGGTATTTCCAACCCTTCGTGCCCGGCGATGTGGGTGGACGTTAAACTTCTTGATCGAAATTCCCAGGTCGGGTTTCATAAGTGCATGGTGACAGGTGGAGTTAAGAAAATCACTCGTGCATGGGACGATGCACGCACTGTCGGATAATGCAATATTAGGCGGCTCATATTATGCGGATCTGTATTTCCATCCTGTGCTTTCTTGCGATGGTTATTCTTGCTTCCTGTTCACAGAAGGGGCAGTCGGACGTTTCCTTTGAAGAGGGAGGCAATTGGCGTTCGAGTGAGCAGGTTAGCCTTCAGCAACTGCCTGAACTCTTGCGTCCGGGCCTAAAACCATGGTATCGCGCAATTTGGACCAACGGAGTAGTTCGCCATGTGTGTCTCGAACACTGCGGCGTAGAAACCATTTCCGCAGGTTGGTATGTTTATATCTTCGATGCCGAGGGGAAGCTTATCGAGCAAAACATGGTGACGGCCCGTACCGGCCACAAACCGCGTCGAGTCGCTTCCGTGTCGCCTGTTCGCATTGTATTCGCCTTTCCAGGAAGCGAAGAGGAGGAAAGGATCGCAGAGTTAGACTACACGAAGGAGCGGTGGCCAGAGCGTCTTCGGGAACTTGAGCGAGGCTTCGAAGAAGCCGTTGCGAGGAGGGAGACAGAACAGAAAGCGAAGGTTGAGTGAGTATGACGCCGCCTAACCACGGTGCACTACAGCGAACGCGGCCATTACGCTCTGGTTGCCATCGTGCCACTTTGCGGTCCGGGTCGCAGAACTCACCTCGTTAGACGAGAATGTCCTTGATCGTTTTGCCCGCGATTCCGGTCAGACGCGCATCGAGACCTTGGAATTTTACCGAGAGCTTCGTGTGCTCAATGCCGAGGAGATAAAGCATCGTCGCGTGCAGGTCGTGGACATCCACGGGATTCTCCACCGCAGTGTAACCCAATTCGTCGGTGGCGCCGTAAACGAACCCCGATTTGAGGCCGCCGCCGCACAGCCAGATGCTGAACCCGGCGTTGTGATGGTCACGCCCGTCGCCGCCCTGGCTCATCGGGGTTCGTCCAAATTCTCCCGCCCAAACAATCAGCGTCTCCTCCAGCATTCCGCGCTGCTTGAGATCCGTGGTCAACGCCATGCAGGCGCGGTCAATTTCCTGCGCTTTCAACTTGATGCCATCCTTCACGCCGCCGTGATGGTCCCAATCCTTGTGGTAAAGCTGGATGAAACGCACGCCGCGTTCGGCGAGTCGGCGGGCGAGCAGACAATTGGCCGCGAATGAACCATCGCCCGGTTGGCAGCCGTAGAGTTCGAGCGTCTTCGCCCCTTCCGGTTTGATATCCATCAGCTCCGGCACACTGGTCTGCATCTTGAACGCCATTTCGTATTGCACGATGCGCGTCGCGATTTCCGGATCATCCACGATGGTGTCGTATTTGGCGTTGATCTTGTTGATAGCGTCCACCACGTCCTTCTGCTGCGCTTGCGTGACTCCCGCGGGCGTGCTGAGATAAAGCACCGGATCGCCCTTGCCGCGCAAATGCACGCCTTGAAAGCGGCTGGGCAACAAGCCCGCCGCCCATTGCCGCGCGGCAATCGGCTGGTTCTGCCCGCCTTTGCCGAGGGAGGTCAGCACCACGAAACCGGGCAGATCCTCGGCTTCCGAACCCAACCCGTAGGTCGTCCACGCGCCCATGCTGGGTCGTCCCGCGATCTGCGAGCCGGTGTTCATGAACATGTGCGCCGGATCGTGGTTGATGGCTTCGGTGGTCATCGAGCGGATGAGGCAAAGGTCGTCCATCACCGAGCCGAGGTGCGGGAACAGTTCGCAAATCTCCGTGCCGTTGCGTCCGAACTTTTTGAAGCCATGCTGCGGGCCAAAGCAAACGAGCTTCGCGCCCTGCAACTGGGCGATCTGTTTTCCCTTGGTGAACGACTCGGGCATCGGCTCGCCGTGCATCTGGGCCAGCTTCGGCTTGTAATCGAACGTCTCCAGGTGCGACGGGCCGCCGGCCATGCTCAACCAGATGACGCGTTTTACCTTTTGCGGGTAGTGCAGCGGATTGACCACGCCGGTCCATTTATCTTTGCGCGCGACTGCGGCGGCTGCGGAAAGGAGCGTCGGATTGAGCAGCGACGCCAGCGCGAGTCCGCCGATGCCCTGCGCGGTGCGACCCAGAAAAGTGCGCCGCGTTTGTTGCTGGGCGAGGAATTGCCGGAGTTCAGGGTGCGGATTCATGCAGGTCCAGTTGGGTGAAGAGTTTTTGTGCCGGTATCAAAGGGTCGGAACCGTGCGGTTGGAAGTGGGAGCGCCGGCGCGACGCCTGTCCTGCGGCAGCGTTTCGGCTAAGAGCCTGTTTGAAAAGTCCGGTTGGGAACACGGAGCTGGGAAGCTCCGTGAACCCGCGGGCATCCTTGCCCGCGGGTTCTGGCGGCATCCGTGCCGCCAGCTTCGAGTTTTCAAACCGGCTCTAAGAGCGCGTGATGATTTCATGTAAATTCAAAATCACGCGCGCGATGTTTGTCCACGCCGCCAGTTCCACCGGGTCGGCGTTGGGAGGCAGCGGTGTCAGGCCGATCTTGAGCAGGGCTTCGGCGGCCGCCGGGGCGCCGCGATACTCCGCCAGGTGCTTGTCGAGCAGCGGCTGAATGGTCTTGAGTTCGTCGGCGCGTGGCGCACGAGCGAGAACTTGACGCCATGCCCAAGTGAGGCGCGCTTTCGTGTCGCGACCGCCTTCTTTCAAAATGCGCACGGCCAGGGCGCGCGAGGCTTCGACATAGGTCGGGTCGTTCAAAAGCACGAGCGCCTGTTGCGGAATGTTCGAGCGATTGCGTTCGGCGGCACACTCCTCCCGCGTCGGCGCATCGAACGCCACCATGCTGGGATGCAGATACGATCTCTGCCACCAGACGTAGAGACCGCGACGATACTGATCCTGACCTCCGCTGGCGTCGTAACTGCGCACCGGGAAATTCAAATTCTCCCAGTAGCCATCGGGCTGATAAGGCTTCACGCTCGGGCCGCCAATTTTCTCCACCAGCAATCCGGAAACCGACAGCGCATTGTCGCGCACCAGTTCCGCATCCAGCCGCCAACGGCTTTGCACGGCGACTTCGCGATTCGACGGATCACGGAAGCGCAGCTTTTTTGAGGGCGTGGAGGTTTGCTGATAGGCCGCGCTGTTGACGATCAGACGAATCATGTGTTTCACGTCCCAGCCGCTGTCCATGAATTCACACGCCAGCCAGTCAAGCAGCGGTTGATTGGGCGGCAGTTCTCCTTGCGCACCCAGATCATCCACGACCTTGGAAAGACCGAGGCCGAAAAATTGTTTCCAGAGCCGGTTGACGACCACCCGCCCGGTGAGCGGATTTTCCCGCGACACCAGCCAGTTCGCCAGATCGAGGCGATTCAACTTGCGGTTTCCCGCATTTTGACTGGCGGCCAAAAGGTAAGGCGGTAAAGCTGGCTGCATGATCTCGCCGGTTTCGATCAGAAAATTTCCGCGCGGCAGCAGGCGCACCGTGCGCGGCTCGCTGGCGGCGACGGAAACCAGGCAGCGCGGAATCGTGCCTTCAAAGTCGCCCCGGGCTTTGCGGGCAGCCGCGAGCTGGTCGCGCGGCCCGGCCGTTTCGGGGGCGACGCTTTTGAAATGCTCGAAAAGTTTTTCCTTTTGCGCCGCGTCACGTTGGTCGGCGGCGACCAGCAGAAAATCGCCAATTTCTTTCGATGGCGGAAAACGCAAAGTCCCTTGCAAAGCATCGGCATTGGTCGTGACCCCGATGCGGAAATGTCCCAGCCCGTGGCCGGCGCGGTTCTGCTTGAGTTCGAGGGTCAGCGTGTCGCCAGGTTGCAATGTGAGCGGCGCGGCCAAGGCGAGGACGAGTTGGTGCGGCTGGCCGGCCTCGGGCAGGATCGCCCAGCCCAATTCCTCGCCCTTCACGTCGCCGTCAATCGTGGAGGCCGCGCTGTAGGTTGGAGAACCGTTCGACTTGCTGTCGCCGGCCTGCTCGACATCGGCGCGCGCCGAAGTGAACGAGATCAAATTTGTCGTTTGATCGGGTCGCTGAATTCGCGCCGTCACCTCGGTCAAAACGAAGTTGCCATTGTCAGCGCGGCCCGGTCCCTTGGCCGGCAGCGAATCATGCGGCAGGGCCTCGAGACGCAACCCCACCACCTCTGTCACGGTGTTGGTGAAAGACACGATGTAAGTGTCCGTATCTGCTTTTTTCCCGCTGGCGAGCACGGAGTGGTCCTTCTCAATCTTGAGCTTGCCGCCGCCGGCGGACTCCACTTGGACCGGAGTCAGCGCCGTCCAGCGGCCGTCTTGAATCGTGGCGTCCAACTGGACCTTTTGCCATTCGGCGAAGGCTTCGGCCCATTCCGGATGCGGCGCGTCGAATTCTTTTTGTGCGCGCGCAGCTTCCTCGTCGAGGCGTGCCAGTTCGGGCGCCTGTTTATCATCCGGCACCAACATGCCCGGCTCGCGCGCCCCGATGATCGGTTCCTTGATGTCCGCGAAGAACGCGCCCAGCGCATAAAAGTCACGCTGCTTGATGGGATCGAATTTGTGGTCGTGACACTGGGCGCAGCCGATGGTCTGGCCGAGCCACACGCTGCTCACGGCGCGAACGCGGTCGGTCAACATGCGGGCTTCATAATCTTTGGGTTGCGCGCCGCCCTCTTCCGTCGTGAGCAGGAGCCGATTGAAAGCGGAGGCGACTTTTTGTTCGCGCGTGCTCGCGGGCAGCAGGTCACCGGCGAGTTGCTCGCGCGTGAACTGGTCGAAGGGTTTGTTTTCGTTGAAGGCCTTGATGACGTAATCGCGATACGGCCAGACGTTGCGCGGCGTGTCGGAATGATAACCGATCGTATCGGCGAAGCGCACCACGTCGAGCCAGCCGATGGCCATCCGTTCGCCAAATTGCGGCATGGCAAGCAACTTTTCCACGAGCCGGGAAACCGCCCCGGGCGATTGGTCGCGCGCGAAGGCCTCCACTTCTTCCGGCTTCGGCGGCAAACCAATCAGGTCAAAGTAAAGCCGGCGCGCCAGCGTGCGGCGATCCGCTTGCGGCGATGGCTGAAGCCCCAACTCGCGCAATCGCTGCTTAACCAGAACATCAATGGCATTTTTGCCGGGCGGGGTGGCGGGTTTTATCGGCGGCACATAAGCCCAATGCGCTTCATACTTGGCCCCGGCCGCAATCCAGCGCCCCAGCAATTCCTTTTGGGCCGGGGTCAGTTGCTTGTGCGAATCGGGCGGCGGCATCACCTCGTCCTCCGCCGTGGCCCGAACGCGCCGGATCAGTTCACTTTCTTGCGGCCGGCCCGGCACGATGGCTTTCTTGGCGACCGCATCCTCCCGCACATCCAGCCGGAACTTCCCTTTGCGCTTGTTCTGGTCCGGACCGTGGCAGAAGAAACATTTGTCCGAGAGAATGGGGCGAACATCACGATTGTAGCTGATCGGCTCCGCCGCCACGGCGGAAACCGCCAAGGCAAGCACGAGCCACCCAAAGCGGGTGGCGAGTTGGCGATGGGCATTCATCCCAGCGACTGAGTTATTTCGGGCTGATCCATTTTTGAAAAATCCTATCATCGAAAAGACGTTTTGCGAGCAATTGATAGCCCTCGGTCAAGGGATGGCTGGCATCCGCGTACAACGCGCTGGGCAGCGGCTCGGGAATGAAGTGGGGTATTTGATTCCGAGCGAGCCACGCCACAATTTCACTGTGGATTTTCCGGTAGGCGGGACGGTTCTCCCCGGCCAGCAGATGTTCGTTGAATGGCCCCAACACGACGAGCACATCGTTGTCGCGCCCGCGCAGGACCTCGATCACACGCTGGAAGGCGTGCCACTGGAGTGATTGGTCGAGCGCGACCCATTCGAAGTGAGTCGTGCCGGTGGTGTTCGTGGACCACGGTGTGTGCCGCGGACTCTGGGGGCCGCGTTGAGGATCATCCTGAGGTTCCGTCGGAACGGTGAGCGTGATTTGGGAAAACGGATTTCGATAAACGTTTGGATAGCGCGGCGGATCGCCTCCTTCTTCCGCCAGCGTCCATTTCGGGATGCTCTGCTGTCCGAAATAAGCGCTCTGCAGGTGGCTCACCCACTCAAAGAAAGGAAAATTCCGCTCCACAATCGCGTTGAGCCGGTCGCTGGCGTCCGCCCGGTAACAGGGAATCCGCGGGAAGAACTGCGGCACCAGGGCCGCATGGTTGAACGACTCTTCCTTGTCCGTGCTCAGGTCCGCCTTGGGACTCGTCATCCAGAGAACATTGCAATGCAGAATCACTTTCCGATGGTTTAGCGGCCGGCCATAGCAGCGGATCAACCCTTCCAGCGCGAGCGGGAAAAGACCGTTGACGCCTGCGTTGATGAACCGGTTGGTGACGCCGGCTTCCCGATTCAGAAAGTGCGACCAAGTGCCATCCGCCAAAACATATTCCCCCCAGACCACGGAGTCCCCCAACACCACGATGTTCGTCGGGGACACCCGCTGAAGGCGTTGTCCGTAGAGCCAATAGTCTTTGCTCAAAGCGTAGGGGATGCGGTAATCCGGCCCGGTATCGAAGCGTTCCAGTTTCTTCCAAAGCGCCGGGGTCAGCGTGACGACCAGGAGAATGACGCCGAACACCACAGCCCAATGCCGCGGGCGCAGCCGCACCTCGTTCACGAACGGCAGGTCGGGAGTCTCGGTTGGTTTCATTGCGGCCATTTCAAAACTGGAAGTAGATGAACGCGCCGCCGCCGGAGGCACAGAGACACAGATACAGAACCATGAAAACCGCCGCGCCAACCCGGACGGCGCCGGTTTGCAGAATCGCCCGGAAACGCGACGCGTAGCCGAACTGGTAAATCCAGATCAGGGCCACGAGAACCAGCATGAGGGCGGGAATTTGCGGATCATGCCAGGCTGCCGTAAAGATGCGGTTCACAATCAACAGCGCATCGTCCAGCGTATTGGCCCGAAAAAAAATCCAGGCCAGGCAAACGAAGCCGAACACCCCGACTTGCTTCACCAGCCGCGGCACTCGCTCGCGATAAAATTCCGACCGTTCCAGCTCGCGCGTGGTGATGATTCCCGCCGCATGGAGCGTCCCCCAGATTACGAAGGTCCAATTCGCCCCATGCCAGATGCCGGAGATGAAAAACGTGATGAAGAGGTTGCGGTAAGTTTTGAACATGCCCTCACGGCTCCCACCCAATGGAATGTACACGTAATCCCGAAACCAGGAGGAGAGGCCGATGTGCCAGCGCGCCCAGAAATCGCCGAGACCGGTGGCCAGGTAGGGATTGTTGAAGTTCAAAATCAAATCAAAGCCCATGAGCTTCGCGACGCCCCGGGCCATGTCGGTGTAGCCGCTGAAGTCGAAGAAGATTTGCCAGGCGAAAGCAAACGTCGCCAACATCAGCGCCGGGGCGTCGAAAGCCTTGGGGTTGTCGTACACCCGTTCGACATAAAACGAGAGGTAGTTGGCCAGCGCCAGTTTCTTGAACAGGCCGACGAGAAAGAGCGACGCGCCGTCGGTGAAATTCTGGAGGCGAACCGCCGGGAACTGGTGGAACTGGGGCAGGAGATGTTTGGCGCGCTCAATCGGCCCCGCCATCAGTTGGGGGAAGAAACAAACAAAGGTCGCGAAGCGCACGAAGTTGCGCTCCCGCTGCACGTTCCCCAGATAGAAATCAATCGTGTAGCTCAGCGACTGGAAGGTGAAAAAGGAGATGCCCACCGGCAGCAGATACTCAAAGCCGAACGGCATGAGCGTGGAGGGATCGGACAACTTCACCGAGACGTGGAGCGAGGAGAAAACCGCGTTCAGGTTCTCCACGACGAAGCGGGCGTATTTGAAGAAAAGCAGGAGGGCGAGATTGTTGACGAGGCTGATGAGCAGCCAGATTCGGCGACTGCTGTAGAGCGCGCCGAGCGCCATCAACAGCAAAATCAGACTGAGCACGACCATCGTGGGCCGCAGGGTTTGAAGGCCGAACAACGCCATGACCAGGCTGCCCAACGTTGCGGTTGCGGCAACGACGAATGCGACTTTGAGCACGCGGTCATCGAACCGCAACCGGGTCAGGCGGGCGAACACATCGGTCTGCTGTCCCGCGCGGGGGCAGTGATCCATTAACGCCACCAGGCAGAAATCGAGCAAGGTGGAATAGACCACGAGGAAGAGGTAATACGGATTCCACCAGCCGTAGAAAAAATAGGAGGCCGCCGTAAGCCAGGGCAGCCAGAGCCGGGTTTTTCGCAATGCGTAGAACCCCGGCAGGACGATCAGCATGAAGACCAGAAACGGCCAGGTGTGAAAGAGCATGGCGCGTGGGCTTGGTTAATTCACCGGGAAACTTGCCACGGCCGGCGAATGAACTCGAATCGTGCCGCTGAACCGAGGGTGGTGGTAGGGCGCGTCACTCCGTGCGCGCCGTCTGGGCCTACGGATGCAACCGGCGGCGCGCACGGAGTGACGCGCCCTACCCTGCGGTCCTTTGGCAAGGAGAGCTTCACTTCGCTTTGCTTTTCAACGCCGCAAGTTCTTCCGCGGTCGCCCGCCGCACGCAACGGAAGCCGCAGTAGTCGGTGGAGAAACAGGCGTCGCTGTCCCCGGTCAATTCGCCTTGGCGCGCGGAGCTGCGACAGGCATCCGGGCTGGATTTCCAACTGCCGCCACGGATCACACGCCGCACATCTTTGCCGGGATTCGCCGGGCCGCGCGGATCAACCGCCGGACTGTCCTTGTAAAAGGTCGGGCTGTAAATGTCCTCACACCACTCGGAGACGTTGCCGTACATGTCGTAGAGTCCCGAGCGATTCGGTTTCTTCTGCCCCACTGGATGGGTCTTCTGGTCGGCGTTGGCGGCGAACCATACGTATTGCCGCAGCTTGTCCGGTTGGCCAAATTCGTAGGGCCCATCGGTCCCAGCTCGCGCGGCGTATTCCCACTCCGCCTCCGTGGGCAGGCGATAACCGTTCGCCGCATAATCGCAGTCCCAGTCCATGGTTTTCTCGTTGTAACACGGCGGCAATCCTTCCAGCAGCGAGCGCTCATTGCAGTATTGCTTGGCGTCGCGCCAACGCACGCGCTCCAGGGGTTTCTTCGGACTGTCCTGCCAGTGCGAGGGATTGGGCAGTTGCACCTTCGTGATCAACTCATGCGTCACTTCGAATTTGTCCATCAGGAACGCGCTGATTTGCACTTTGTGCGGAGGACGCTCGTCGGCATTTCCTTGAGCGCTGCCCATCAGGAATTCGCCGCCGCCCAGAGAAACCATTTCGACCCCGGACTTGGTGACAATGTCGAAGGGGCTGGCGGCACTGCCCAGGGCCGAGGTGGCCGCGGTGTCGGGTTTCGCTGCGCTCTGAGAATTCGCGTCGGGCTTGCCGCACGAAGTCAGAACCGTGATCGCCACCGCACCCAGGAGAAAACAGGCTGTTCGGTTCACCAGCTATTCCTTGGTCTTTTGCGGTGGCCGGAACCAGGTGGATTCCTTGTTGCTAAATCCATTCGTCGTCAGCATCACGAAGGCTGTGTCCGACGCATGGTTGATATCCACGACGCCGTCCAGCTCCGCCGAAACGGCACAGAGGTTCCAACCCGGAGCATACACGCCCACAATTTCGCAGGCCGCCTGGAACGTGCCCGACTTGGTTGGGTCGCCCTTGCTGGCGGGGCCGCGGCTGAGGGTCAGGTACCGATTGTCCGGCGACCAGTCCACGTGGTAAGTCTCGTTGGTGTGGTCTTCGATGCGGAGCCGCCAGGGACCCACGGTGGGTTGGGCCGCCTCGAGATCAATCGGGGCCACGGCAATGTCGTGGTCGCCGGAGCCCCAGGCCAGTTGCTTTCCATCCGGGCTCAAGCACGGGCGGCAACCGGGGATCTTCAGATTGACGATATTCGTGCCGTGCCGCTCAATGGCGAGGATGGCGTGGTCAAAACCCATGCCGGCATGAACGGTGGAGACAATCCATTTTCCATTCGGCGCAAAGCACGGGTTGTAGAGATGGTAAATGTTCGTGCTGTTCGGATGGGGCTCGATCTGACCCGTGGTCAGATCATAGAAACTCATCCCCTTCGTATAATAATCCATCACGTTGAACTTGGGATACTCCTGCGGCAGGAAGCCGATGACTTTGCCGTCCGGACTCCAGAACGGCTCCCGGGCATTTTCCACCAGCTTCTTCCGGTGCTTGCCGTCAACGTCCATCACATAAAGGCTGCGGATGGCATCGCGGCCTTCCCCCTGATCCACCGAAAAGCAAATCTTCGTGCCGTCGGGTGAAACTTGCGGGTAATGCTCATGCTCCTTCGGGGTGTCGGTGAGGTTGACGGACTGCGCCCCGTCGGCGCTCATCACGTAAATCTCCCAGTTGTCGTTGACGTAGGATTCGTAGGCGATCTTGAATGGCACGCTGCTCAACCGTTCCCGAAGCGGCGCTTGTCCGTCAGCCGCCGTGGCGGCGGTCGTGAAGAGGGCGGCGGTCACGATGACCACGAACCACCGCTTTGGGCCCACAAGCCTGATCAAAGCACAAAGTTTATTTTGGATTATCACAAATCAATGCTCGCCGAGAAGTTTCCGGTTCAATCAACTCACGCAATGAAGCTGTAGTCGTACGGCTTGCGCTGTTCTCGGACGAGCCATTTATTGGCCTCGGCCGCATTCGCGCCGGTGAATATTTCCTGGTCGGGATTCCACTTGAGCGGTTGGTTCATGCGGATGGAGATCGCCCCCAAATGCGCCACGGAGATGGAGCGGTGGCCGATTTCAACGTCGCAGATCGGGTCCTTGCGGCTCCGCACGCATTCGAAGAAATTGCCCATGTGGTCGCCGCTCTTGTAGAGCTTGACCGCGCGATCTTCCGGCAAGGGCGTGTCCAGCAGTTCCTGCTGGCTGGCTTTGATG